>JALOCC010000001.1 GCA_023227945.1 Candidatus Omnitrophota bacterium | reverse complement strand
TTATTTTTATTCTTTCTTATAACCAGAAGAAAAATATAAAAGACAAGAATTACCTGTCCGACTGCCCGGGTTTTCATATCCTTTATCGCTCGGACTGCCTGCTTATAATCTTTTGCCTTTATATATTTGACTTTATGCGGCAGAAGGGTTTCATCAAGGATATAAATAGTTTTCCCTTTTAATTCAATCGGCCAGAATAATGGTGACAGTTTCATGCTATTTAGAATGAAATTATTAATTTACAATACACAAACCACAAATTACAAACAATACACAATAAACAATTCCAAAATAACAAAAATGTTTGTTTATTGTGATTTCGGAATTGTGATTTGTTTGTAATTTGTACATTGTAATTTGTGATTTAAATTCCTGGATTAGCCTTATAAGATGCTTCTGTATTGCTCCAAAACATTAAGTGTGACCTTGCCGGGTTTACCATCCCCTATCTTTTTGCCCCCACATTCTACCAAAGGCATTGCTTCCAGTAAAGCGCTGGTCAGGAATGCCTCTTTTGCACAGGAAAACAAATTTTCAATGCTAATTTGTGCTTCTTTTACGCTTATATTCATTTTTTTCAACTCACTAATTACTATTTTTCTTGTTATGCCGTCAAATGCTCCGCTCTCAATGCTTGAAGTAATTACGTCCTGATCTTTTACAATGAATAAATTGCTGCGGGAACCACCCGATAAAAACCCATCTTCATTTAAAACTAAAGCTTCATCTTTATTTTGCTTTTGCGCTTCAAACCAGGAAAGCCTGTTTTCAAGGTAACTCAATGATTTAATGGTATAAAAGTTATTTTTTATATTTCGCCGGTAAGGAGAGATAACGGCGCTAAATCCTTTTTCGTACGCGCTTTGAGGGTAATAGCCGAACTTATCTGCATAGATAAGCACTCCAGTAGACTCTCTTTTTTTATAAGCAGTAATTCTTATATAGGCATCTTCTAAATTATTTACCTTTAAAAGTTCGTTTATCTTAGCTTTGAAATCTGTTTTGAGCTCTTCTATGCCTAATGTATTAAGAGCATCATTTAACCGGGCAATATGTAAATCCAAAAATGGCACTTTGCCATTATATGCGCGTAAGGTTTCAAAAACACCCCAACCAAAAAGAAATCCCGGTTCAAAAATTTCTTCTAAAGTATCTTTATCAGCAATTTTTCCATTGTGGTATATTTTCATAATCATTTTTTTGAAGGCGCTATATGAGGAGAATGCGCACCGCAACTTTCTGCCTGCTCATCTTTATTATGTTTCTCGGAATAAGGATAGAAACCGAATTGCCGTAAAAGCTCAAGCTTAGGTAAAACATTGTTTTTTGTGTCAATAAGAAAAAAACCGGAGAATATATCCGGATTGTCCTTAATAAGTTTAAAATAATCTTTGTAATTTTCGGGTATAGAGATATCTATGCCGCTACAAATCTCATGGCCAGTAAGCACGAATTCCGGAAGTAAATCAGGGCAAAGTTCCAACTTTGCCTGAGGCGCCCACTCTTTATAAATTTCGGTTTGTGGCAATAGAGAAAGAAGGCTCGGGAGAATGCGGGCGCCCATTGAACGAAACGAAATCATCTGAAAAAGAGTTTGATTAAAATCTTCCATGCTTTCGAAGGGAAAACCCCAGACATAGAAAGTATCTACTCTTGGAAACATCTCAATAGCCTTGGGGATTATCTCCATAACCTCGCTTGTAGTAAATCCTTTTTTTATGCGCTTAAGCACATTGTCAGAGCCCGATTCAATACCAAAACGAAGCTCAACACAGCCAGTATCAGCCATAGCCTGCATCATTTCTGTGTCGCAAAGATTAATTCTGCCGAAAGCTTTCCATCGTATTTTAAGCCCTGAATCAGAAAACTCTTTACAGAATTCCATAACTTGTCTTTTGCCGGAAACAAAAAATTCGTCCTGAAAAAGGCATATTTCAATCCCTGCTTCTTGGTGCAGGCGCTTCATTTCGGAAACAATATTTTTGGGGCTTCTTGAATAATAATTCAAATTCCATATCGGCGCTACAGAACAAAAAGTGCAAGGATAAGGGCAGCCGCGGCTGGTCATCATACCATAGCCGACATAATCCTTAAGGTTGACTTTGTTAAATTGCGGGAAAGGAATTACGTCAAGATTGGTTATCCTTTCCTGGTCTAGATTATGGATAATTTCTTCACCCTCCCGGTAGGATATGCCCCTAATATCACGCAGGTTCTGCCCGGTTTTTAGAGCTTTTAAAAGCTGAGGGCCGGTTATTTCGCCTTCACCGCGGCAGATTAACTCTATCCAGGGAAACCGTTTTAGTATTTTTTCTTCAACGCATTTTGACCCTACGCCACCTAAGATAATTTTACAATTTGGATGTCGCTGTTTAAATGCCCTTGTAGCCAGAATAGTAAATGGCAATAAATTGGCCATGCAGGAAAATCCTACAATAGGAGAAGGGTCCTTCATGAAATCGAGAAATTCATTCAAATCAAAAGGGTCTTTACAGGACCAAGTTTGATAATCGCGAAAATCAACTTCAAAGCCTGCATCCTCCAACGCTCTAGTAAGATATAAAGGGCCAAGCGGAACATGACGTTCCTTTTCAAATCCATTGGCGTAATGAATAAAAAGCATATTAAGATTAATCAAAGTTATGTCTGCACGCATTGGCTTAATATTATTTGGGACTAATCCCTCTTGTTTGGTAGTGCCATAATGATGGAGGGTTATTATCTTTATTTACTTTAAATGTGATTTTATTTTCCTTGCCGGCAGCAATGTCTAGATAAGTGTTCTCGTATGGCGTTCTGCCACTGCAATCACTTACGAGAATATAAAATCTTCCCACGGGTATTTCTTTTATTATGTATTGCCCCTTTTCGTCAGTATACCCTTTTCCATACGTAGGCGTGCGTGGCTTTTCTCCTGCATTGTGTTTATGAAAATATATTTTTGCATCCTTTACGGGCTTGTTGGTAGCGCGGTCAAAAACTTCTACTAACAAAATCCCTGTTTCTAACTGTTTATCTTCTTCCGCCTTAAAAAATGAAGGGTTCTCCTTCTCATCGCAAGAAACAGGAGCATCATCGGGCCTAATTCCTCCGACTTCGCGTCTATCATCTGAAGCATTTACGGTAGTAGTTAGTGCCGCTAACATCACTGCGGCAGTACAGCCTAAAAAAACCTCTTTTAAGTTTGGATGCACTTTCGTTGCTAAAATCATTCCTTCTAGCTGAGCTTTTGAAATAGTATTTAGAATAATTGCTTCGCTTTCTACCAGACAAAGGTTTATATGTTTTGCTGCAGCAGCTCTTTCCTTTAATAGAATTTCCCGAAAAGAAGGATCTACAGATGCTTTTTTAACTAAAATTTCAATACCCCTGGGTACTTTGTCTATCTCTTTGCCGCAGCCTGGTGGCCGGCCGCCAACGATGGTAGTATGAACTGCCGGTTTTTCTATATCCCTTCTTTTGTTTTTGTCAGGATTGCTCATAATACCTCCTCTTTTCTTTATTTAAACAGGCTGATAAAATTTTCTTTTAAAATTTTATTTTTTGTATTTATATCTAAATCTTGCAATATATTTAAATTCTCTGGAATGTTAGCATTTACCGGATAATCCGAGCCCCAGAGAATTTTATCTTCACCGAATAAATCAATTGCGAGTTTGATGTTTGCCAAGGAGGAACCAGAAGTATCGACGTATACTTTTTTAAGTATTTCTGAAGGCGGCTTGCCTAAATCTTTAACCATATCGCGGGACCTAAGCATCATATAAACCCTGTCGAACCTGTCCTTTAAGAATGGCACGACCCCGCCAAGAGATGAAAAAATAAAATTTACATTAAATTTTTCTAAAATCCCTTCCATCATCAAAGCGCCTAAAAACATAGAACTATCAAAGCTGTATTCTAAAACCGGCATTAAAAGCGGGTCTTTTACGCGTTCAAAACCTATCGGGTTTATTGTCTGCGGGTGTACGAAAATGGCAAGTTTATGTTTTTCTGCTGCCTCAAACAAAGGTTTAAGTTTGTCTAAAATGAATGCGCCGTCCTGGCTAGAAGGTATACTGATTCCTTTGAAACCCTCTTCTCTTAAATGCTTTACCTGCGCAGAGATGTTACTACTTAAATCAACTATCCCAAAGCCGATAATTTTGGGATTTTCTTCTACTAATGCTGCCAAAAAAAAGTTATAAAGTTCACATAATTTCTGCCAGCCTAATTTTACATGCGCGTCTGTAGCCGGATAAACCAAAAGCGCTTTATTAATCTTGTTTACATCCAGAAATTCAAAAAGCCGGACTTTATCCGACCATATCCCTTTATAAAAGGAAGTATTTTCCGATATCTCCTGAGGAATAAAATGTATATGGCTATCGCAAATCATAACAGCTATCAGCTATCAGCTTTCAGTCATCAGCTGAAAGCTGACGGCTGACGACTGAAAGCTTAAATATGCTTTTCCCCCTTAACCGCTCCTGCTTCCCACTTTGAAACTCCGCGCATAACATCCTCGAAGCAGAGTTTTGCCAGCGGGTCGAAATTACTGGTCATAATTCTCTGAATGCGCCCCGGTTTTGAGAAAAATTCGCGCATACACCAGGCGCCAAGCCTTCCGTAATCTTCCAAGGTTAAATGCTTTGTCGGCATAACCGGGTGTAAAAAATCCCACTTAAGAAAATCAATTTTTTTAAGGTCTATTTCCCCGCGTTTTACCCTTTGCCTCCAGATAGGTGAATTAGGAGCAGGGGTAACGTAACCAACCCAAAGAATATCCGGGTCAACTTCGTCGGTAAATTCAAATCTCTGCTTTATGGAATATTCCGTATCGTCATCAAAGCCCATCATAATATCAGCGACAATTGCGATATTCTGGGCGCGTAAAATATCGATTGTTTTTTTAATCTGATCAATGGTTATTCCTTTGGCGATTTTTTTAAGCTCTTCCGGCGTGGTCACTTCAATTCCAAATACCCCCATAAATAATCCGGTTTCTTTCATTAGAGGCAAAATTTTTTCGCAATTAATCCAGTCAACAGCTCTTCCTAAAGAAACCCATTTAATCGGATTGTTTTTTTGTTTCTTTAAGTTACAAAATTTTTCAACTCTCTCGGGATTAACATTAAAATTATCATCCTGTATAACCACAACTTTTGTGCCCATTTTCTTTAAAAGCTCGAGCTCTTCAATAACGCGCTCCGGTGATTTTGCGCGCCAGGTTAAAAAATCCTGCGGGCTGCGCGGGTCATACTGGTCCCATTCATAACAGAAAGTACAAGCTGAGGGGCAGCCACGGGACGTTATCATTTCAACAAACGGTTTCCAGAAAGTATGCCCTATGTATTTATCCATAGGAAATAAATCATAAGCCGGAAGCGGCAATTTATCCAAATCCTGCAATAGCGGCTTATGCGGGCCCATTACCGGCTTACCATCTATGCGGCTGGTTACCCCCGCAACATCTTTCATATTTTTATTTTTATCGATTGCATCGATAAGGTCATAAAAGGATTCTTCTTCGCCCATAACCACATAATCTATCGCGGGATTATCCTCCAAGGTCTGAACGGGTAAGGCTGAATACCAAAGCCCGCCCATAATTATTTTCGTTTTTGGTAAAACCTGTTTTATTCTTGCGGCAGCCTGGTTAAAATGCCAGATTATGCCAAAGCCTACCGAGCAATGAATCATATCGCCCAAGACAACCACGTCAGGATTTTTTTCTTTAACTTTCTCAGCCAAGTGTTCAATGGGAATACCCAAGACAGTTGCGTCTAAAACCTCAAGATTGTCATAACCTTTCTCACGGATATATGCTCCCCACTGGGCATATAACTGGTTAGGTGCAAAATGATTTCCATGGGTTGCCCAAGCGCCGATTTTCGGCATGACGAACAGTATCTTCATCGCATTTCCTCCTTATTTAAAATGTTCCTTTACTTTGGAATAAAGTTATTATTCTTGTGTCTCCTCGAATAATTTAATAAGATCTGGGTTACCTATAGCCCCTAACTTTTCTGCTTTCTGCATATCATCCCAGCCTTTGTCAGGTTCATGCTTCCAATAATATGCTACTGCTCGATCGTAGTAAGCTTCAGCATAGCTAGGATTAATTTCTATTGCTCTGGTAAAATCAGAGATAGCTTGGTCGTAGCTGCCTTTAACATTATAAGCAACCCCTCGATTATTATAGGCTTCAGCATAGTTAGGATTTAGTTCTATAGCTTTATTATACTCAGTAATTGCCTCATCATATTTGTGTTCTTCATAAAACTGTTTTCCTTTTTCAAGGAGTTCTTTGGCAGTTTCTTGAGCATAAATATTACCGAAAGCTAAGAATGTTGTTAATAAAACCAAGGTGGCTATTTTACTTTCCTTAGCCATTATTACCTCCTTTTTACAACGGGAAGGTTGCCTTTATAAATAATATTTTGCAACCTCAGAAAACCTTTTATTTATCCGGATGCTCCTGGTGTCTCGTTTCTATTTTTACGGCTGTTCCTGTTTACTCACACTACCACTGTCTATTTTCTCTGAAATTTTTAGAAAATCCGCATTAACATGTTGATCCTTAAATATCTCTCTGGTTGTTTTCTTGCCCATCACGGAATCTAAAGAGGTTAAATCTCCCGGCTGAAGAGTCTTGAGTGAAACTATCTTTATTTTAACAACTTCACTAGTGATGATAGTTTCTTTTGGAATATCTCCTTTGGCAACCACAGCCTCAACAAGTTGTCCTTCTCTAATAAGCTTCTGGATAAGCTGCTCTCGTGATTGTATCCTTTGGTTCATAAAAATAATAATGAAAATAAATATAATCAACATTATAAAACTAATAACACCGCCTATTCCTAAACCAATTAAAATACTGACGTTTTTTTCTTTCATGATACCTCCTCTCTCTACTCTTTACTTGCTACTCTCTACTTATTAGGATGATCCTGCTTATACGGTATCACCGGCTTTGTCCATGGCGTTTGCTGATTAATAACTGCTATCTCAAGCGGACAGACATTCGCCGGAACAGTTAAAGCGAACCTCACTGCATTTTCAATAGCCTCTGTGGTCATCAAGCGCGAGGCGTTTGCTGTTATTTCTTCCAATTTACCTGTTAAATCGGTATCTGTGACTCCCGGTAAAAGCGAAGTAACTTTTATACCGTGGTCGCGCATTTCCCAAAACAGAGCTTTAGAAAAAGCGCGAAGCCCTACTTTCAATGAGCTATAAACAATAAAATTTCTCGGAAGGGGGTCACAAAGCGTTGAGCCGGAAACCATATTGATTATTGCCCCAGATTTTCTATTTATCATATCGTTTATCACCAAACGAATCAAGCGCACATAACCTAAATAGTTTGTATGGGCGAGACGCTCAAAATCTTCAATCGGCTGTTTTTCAAAAGGATATTGGCTAGAAACTCCTGCATTATTTATCAAAATATCTATCTGTCCAAATTTTTCTTTTGTTTTATTTACTAAGTTTTCTAGATCTTCCAGTTTTGTAACATCGCAGGGAACGGCCAGAACCTTAACTTTATATTTTTTCTCTATCTCCGCAGCGGTTTCTTTAAGCGGCCCTTCCCCTCTTGCTGCGATAGCTACATTCGCGCCTAAACTTGCTGCCACACAAGCAAGAGCCTTGCCTATCCCGCGGCTTGCGCCGGTTACAATTGCAGTTTTACCTTTAAGCTCGCTACTCATTCTCTCCTCCTTAAATTATAAGTTACGAAGGTTACGTTAATTCTTCCACCTTCGACGGAAGAATTAAGTTACGGGAAGTTACGAATGTTACATTTCAAATATCGAAGGTTTGTTGTAACCTTCGTAACCTGCGTAACCTCACTAACGTTCGTAACCTAAGTTTATATTTTAATAACCAGATATTTCGTACAAAGTAATAATGCAATTAAACAGCCACCAAATAACATAAATCCGGCAATAAAACTTTTTTGCATAATCAACCCTGAAGCAGCCACTCCAATACCGCCGGAGACAAAACGTACACTTGAATTTAAGCTTGCGGCTTCATGTAAAAATTTTTTAGGCAGATCCGTAAGCATTGTAGAGATTCCCGCATGGTTAAATGTCCAACCCAGCCCCCAGATAATCATAATCAAACCAAGTATAAAAACCGGCATTTTAAAAATAAGAAATAATACACTTATAATCATTAAAATTATTCCTAAATTAACGGTCTTTATCCTGCCAATTTTATCGGCAAGCATTCCACCGATGGTTTCTCCAAATATGCCGCTTAAACTGGTTAAAGTAATAAGCATGCTGATTGCAAACTGCCCCAGGCTATATTTGGTAGAGAAATAAACCGAGAGCCATTGCTGCAGGCCGTGGTAAAGTAAGCTTATAATAAATATATAGGTAAACATATACAATATAACCTTATCTTTAAACGGCTCTATATAATTGATGGCAAATTTTTTATTTTCCGGCGCAAAACGCGGCAGATAAAAATACATTAAAGGCAAAAGCAAAAATCCGGCAATGGCCGGCAACAAGAAAATCAAGCGCCAGGGTAAAATACCGCTTAAAAATAACCCGAGAAGCGAAGCGATGAATGTGGAGGCAAAAAATAGCCCAACTATTTTTCCTCTTTTTTCGCTGGCAAATGACTGCGCTATTAAAATTAAAGCAAGAGGTATAACAGATGCGCCAAAAACTCCCATAAAGAATCTCGCCGCAAAGAGCATCGCGATATTTTTTGAAAAAGCAGCTAATAGATTCGCCGCGGAAAAAGATAAAAGGCAAATTAGCTCAATCTTTTTCGCGTCAAACGCCCGCACCAAGGGGCCGTAAAGGAGAGCGGCAAAGCCGTAAGGAATCATATAAAGCCAGACAATTCTTCCGGCAATAAACTCGGAAACTCCAAAATCTGTTGCAACAGAGGGGATAAGCGCAGCTGCCGCAGCAACATTAAAAGAAAGAATTGCGCCCTCCAAACAGAGAATAACAAAAGTTAGCTTATTCATAAATTGAACTTATCTCGTTATCTATGGGGTTACGTTTTGCGTCTATCGGTTACGCGACTCGTTTCGTCATGCGGTTACGTCTTACGTTAGACGCAACCGTGACGAGCGGCGCAACCGCAACCGCTTGACGCAACTGTAATCGTTTTATCTACCTGCTTCTTTCTCAATTACGTCCTTAAATATCTTCAAATTATCTTTAGAATGCTTATTGATGAAACCTTCTACCTGCTCGTCATTAAATTTAGCTTTTTCATCCATTTCAAAATGCTGGATCCAAACCATTTCAATGCCGCTTGGCCTTGGTATATAAAGCCAGATGATTTTCATAAACTTAAAAGGAAATTTCGGCTCTTCGCGCTCGGCATAGGCAAAATTCTTATCTTTGAATAAAAGCCGCCATGATTTCCAGGTTCTACCTTCATCATCCATAAGTTTAAAAGTTATTTTGTTGCCTTCTTTCTTTTCCACGGTTGCTTCTTTATATTCATCACCAAATAATTCTGTCCAACGTTCAATGTCATTAGAGATATCAAAAATTTTCTCGTAAGGCGCATTGATTATAATTGAATTAACTGTATGTCCCATTTTAACCTCCTTTCTTTTGACACGAATGGCCACGGATTAAAGACGAATTACCACGAATAAAAACTTATAGAAACTAAAATTATTTTTCTCGGCCGGATTCTTTCTTAAGTTTTTCAAGAAGTTCTGGATTAATTTTATAGCTTAAAGACTCTGCCTTATGCACATCTATCCAAGCTTTATCGTATTCTTTTTTGGAAAGATATATAGCCGCACGATTATTGTAAGGCGGGGCATAATTTGGATTAATTTCTATTGCTTTATTCAAATCAACTATAGCAAGGTTAAAATTTCCTTTTTCACAATAAGCAGCCCCTCGCCCATTATAAGCAACATAGAGTCCAGGATCCATTTCTATTGCTTTAGTAAATTTGGCTATAGCCTCATCGTAATTTTTTCCCTTAATTAAGGTTACTCCTTGATCAAAAAGTTCTTTTTTAGAAATACTGCTATCTCCTAATTGCCAATCATTATTTCTGTCTTTTTTGAAGAAAAACCAACGAGTTTTATTGAGTCGCATAAAAAATACTTTATTGTACGTTGAGTTCACTTTGATTATTGCATTCTTAAAACCTTGCTCTTCTGCATCAAGACGAAAATAATTCCAGATTTCTTGCACTTCTTTATCTATAGCTGCTCTATCCTCAAAATTGGCATCCGTTTCATAGTTAAATAACAAAGCGGGGCCATTTAAAGATGGGTTATACATTGTTCCTATATTTAAGACTTTGATTTCCTTACCATTTGGAAATTTCCTAATTGTATATGCTGGCTTGCTGGAACAAGAAACAAAAAGAATTAGCAAACAAAATAAGTAGAACGAAATTTTAGTTATACTTAAAAAATTCATTCCCTTCTTCATTCTTCCTCCTTTTCCTAACGCAGGTGATCTTAGGTAAATTATCTGCGTAAATCTGCGTTAGCTTTTAATTATCCCAACTGCTCTTGCCCAGGCAGCCCCGGTACACTTAATTTTTACGGGGAAACAAATAATCTTAAATCCAAAGTCAGGTAATTTATCTAAATTTGCTAATCGTTCTATATGAATAAATTCGCGTTTTCTTCCATAGAAATGTGCTGGATATAATTTTTTCGTGTCCTTGGTTTCCAAAAATTCTTTAAGCATAAATCTATATGGCCGGTCTATGCCCATAGTGTCTACGCCAAAGATTTTAATACCTTTATCCAAAAGATAATCTATCGCCGAAATGTCTACGCCCGGGTAATCGCTAAAATATTTTGGGCCTCCGTATAATTTATCAGCTCCTGTATATAATAAAACAATATCTAAGGGCTTTAACGTATAGTTTATTTTCTTTAAAGCGTTTTCTAAATCTGCCGCCGTTATCGCTTCGTTTGATTTTTTATGCGAAACATCGAGCTTAACGCCATTTTGATAGCACCATTCAAGAGGAATTTCTTCCGCAGTTTTAGAGGCGCGGCCTTCTGACTTTGAACCGTAATGGAAAGAATAATCTAAATGTGTGCCGATATGAACCGGTGAATGCACGATTTCCAAAGATAAAAACTCTTCATTCGGCAAGTCTTCTTTTTTAACAATACGCTTACCTAATATATATTGGAGCTTGCCTTTTAAGGTTTTCCCCATTAAAACGCGGTTAAATTTTTCAACTCCTGCCTTATGAGATACGCGCTCAATTTCAACGTGATGCACTTCAAAGGCACGATCGTCAATTGGTAGGCTTAAATCGATTATTTGCATATTTATAAGCTTTCAGCCTTCAGTCGTCAGTCTTCAGCTGATAGCTGAAAGCTGATGGCTGACAGCTAATTATTGCTTCTTCTTTTCAATCAACGCCGTTATTTCAAGCGGTGTTGAAGATTTTGTTATTTCATTTGTGGCAATTTTTACGCCGAACTTTTTCCCCAAAGAAACGCAAAGTTCAACCATTTCTGTTGAATCTACTCCAACTGAATCGTATAATTTTTCGCTATCTTTCAATTCATCAGCTTTTACATCCAAGATGTCGGCAATCGCATTCACAACGTCTTCTTTTAATGCCATTTAAAACCTCCTTATTGTATGTTACGAAGGTTACGGATGTTACGGGAAGTTACGAAGGTTACCCTTGAAACACTTAAGGTTATTGTAACCTTCGTAACCTGCGTAACTTTCGTAACGTTCGTAACCTAATTTACTTTTCAATAGCTAATACCACATTTATCCCACCTCTTCCGCGAGCAAGAAGCAGGGCTTTATTTATTTTTCTTTCCCTTGCAACATTTGGCGTATAATCCAAATCGCAATAAGGGTCGTTCATCTCGTAATTAATTGTCGGGAAGACCAGGTTGTTACTCATTGAATACAATGTTGATATCAAATCCAGTGCCGTTTGTGCACCTAAAAGGTTTCCATACATACTCTTTGGCGCACTAAGTGAAATATTTTTTAGTTCCTTTCCGAACACATTTTTTAACGCTTGCGTTTCAAGATAATCGCCCATAGTTGTCGCTTCTGCATCCAAACAAATATAATCTACTTCTTTTTTTGCCCAGCCTGCGTCTTTTAAACACTCTTCTATTGCATATTCAAAACTTTCTGAATTCGGGCTATAACGTTCATAATGATAACCATCGGAGGAAAAACCAACGCCTTTTAAAAATCCATAAATGTGTGCCCCTCTTTTTTTGGCATGCTCTTCTTTTTCTAAATTTACTATTCCGGAGCCCTCGCCTAAAACAAAACCGTCTCGATATAAATCATAAGGCTTATAAGCTTTCCTGGGGTTAAGGTTATTTTTGGACAGTTGGCCGCAGGAATTGGAACTTAAAAGCGCGTATGGCGTAATTGGCGCTTCCATTCCTCCGGCGACAACGTAATCATTTTTGCCTTCGCTTATATTTTTCGCCGCATACCACAGAGCAAGCGCAGAAGAAGCCTTGTCAGCTACCACAGTTTTACTGTAGCCCTTAAATCCATAGAAAATTGTAATTTGCCCTTGGGGTGCTGCTGGAAACCAGGCAGAAGCCATATAGGGAGATACACCTTCTCTGCCTTCAATATACATATCGCGTAGTTCGGTTTCGGCAAAAAGCCAGCCGCCGATAGCATTACCCATAAAAACGCCTACACGTTTTTTATCAACGTTATTTAAATCTATCTTTGCATCTTGCAAAGCCTGCTCGGTTGCAACAAGCGCCATATGAGAAAACACATCAATCTTTTTTACCAGGCGGCTTGGCAAATGCGAATAATGATCCAACTCATGAACCTGGCCGGCTATGCGAGACGGGTAAAGCGATGCGTCAAAGCGCGTAACTTCATCTATAAATGAGTCGCCTCGTTTCAAATTTGCCCAAAAAGTTTCTTTTTTTAAACCGGCTGGTGAAACAACTCCCACGCCTGTTATTGCTACACGTTCTTTCATTTAAGCTCCTTACTATAGAAGCGGATTGCCGCGGATTTAAACGCGGATAGACGCACAGAAATTCGCTGGCGTTTATCCGCGTAGCTATCCGCGGATATCCGCTTCTATTTATATTTCTTAAATATAATAGACGAATGTATTCCGGAAAATCCGCTGCTTGTTTTTAATATGTAATTAGGCATATATTGTCTTTTCACGTTTGGAATATAATCCAAATCGCATTTTGGGTCTGGCTCTTCCTGATTTATCGTGGGGGGCAAATATCCTTTTTCAAAAATCATCGCGCATAAAACACTCTCTACAGCATTGGCTGCCGCCAAAGGATGGCCAATCATTGATTTTATAGAGCTTATCGGAATTTTGTAAGCATAATCACCGAACACTGCCTTGTAAGCATTTGTCTCAAAAACGTCATTTTGCCTGGTTGATGAGCCATGCGTATTTATATAGTCTATATCTTCATTTTTAACTCCTGCGTCTTTCATCGCATCTTTGATGCAGCGCTCCATCGCTTCGCCGTCCTCAGGTAAATCCGTCATATGAAAGGCATTACAGCTTGTACCGTAACCAACCAATTCTCCGTAAATATGCGCGCCGCGCTTTTTTGCGTGCTCTAATTCTTCAAGCACTACAACGCCCGCGCCTTCAGAAATTACAAAACCGTTTCTTTTATTATCGAAAGGCCGGCTGGCTTTATGCGGTTCATCGTTATTTTTTGCCAAAACATTTACCACGTCAAAAGCTCCAAAAGTAATCGGGCAAACCGGCGCTTCAGTACCACCGGCAATAATTATATCCTGCCTGCCTTCGCGGATAAGTTCAAAAGAAAATCCTAAAGAATCTGTAGCAGCAGTGCAACCGGTAGAAACCGTGCAATTAAGCCCTTGCGTATGATAAATTGCTCCGATTTCTGCGCTTGGCGTATTAAACATTGCCGCATCATAAAGATAAGGCCGGCCTTTACGCGGATCGATTGGCCTCTTTCCCCAGTCAGTTACAAGAAGGAATTCCTCCTCCATAAAACGCGTGCCGCAAATTGCGTTTGCTAAAATTACACCGCATTTTTTTCTGTTTATTTTATTAAAATCAATGTGGCTGTCTTCAACTGCCTGTTTTGCCGCGGCAATACCAAATTGGACATATCTATCCATACGCTGGTGGTCTTTTATGCCAAATTTGAGCGGGTCAAAGCCTAAATCCTGTGAAGCTATTTTTGACACAAATAAACTTACATCAAAATTCTCTACTCTTTCAATAAAGGGTTTACCGGCGACAATATTATCGTAAAAAGTGTTTTTATCCTCGCCAGCTGCACAGATTACGCCAATGCCGGTTATGACTACTCGTCTCATTCTTCTATCTCCTATTTTAGTCCACAGTCCATAATCTACAGTCCACAGTTTTAATCTATGGACTATCGACTGTCGACTATAGACTGACTTTTTTGCGGCTCACCTTAAACACAATATTCCCGCCATCCGGGCAGGTTACGGTATTAATACCATCCGGGTCATCCATAAAGAAGAATTTTGCGCCGAAGTTAAGTGCGAAAAGCGCGGGAAATGCACAATGGTATGCTGCGCCGCAAAATCCTTCCGGGCACTTTAGCCCTTTAACTTCTATTCTGTCGCCTAATTTGTAGCCGTAAGCGCACTTGCCTTTTGATTGCACTACCTCCAAAACCATTTCTTTAGGGTTTGGCCCTTTATGATTTGGGTCTTTTTCTATTACTTCGATTTTTCCTTCCTTATCGAAGATTTCTGCTTTAAATTCAAGTTTTCCGCCGTCCGGGCAGGTTACTAAAAGCGAACGCTGGTTATCGCGAAAACCAAATTTTGCGCCAAAACTTAAAGCGTAAATTACGGGAAACAAAGCATGGGCTAAGCCCAAACAAAAATGCTTTGGCGGATGGGTAAAATCTTCCAAAACTATTTCATCGCCTTGTTTATAGCCGTGATAACAATCTCCCTCAACCTTTACCACGGTAAGCTTAAGTTTTGGAAAAGGAGTGTTTACCTTGCCACTATCATCGCAGCTTTGTTGCGGGATTAAATTTTTTGTTTTTTCAATCAGGTCATCTATCGTAAAAAATTTATGCTCCTCTTCAACTTTATGCACCAGCTCCGTTAATTTTTTATTTAAAGGGGTGTGATATCCGCATTGTCTTGCTAATTTAACAAATGCTCCGTTTAAATAATCTATTTCTGAAGCCTTGCCTCTTTTAATGCTTTGCAAGATTGAACCGTATAGAGGTTCTTTGCTTAAATTTATCATTATGCCGGAAAATATCTTTGCTGCTTCTTTTATGGGTAAAGATGTAAGTTTTGTTACTTGTTCTACGGTAAAATCAGGCAAATTAACCAGCTTTATGCCGGCTTTTTTAATCACGCCCAAGCCTTCCTGCCAAATACCGAGACTTATTTCACATAAATCCAAATTAGCGAAACACTCCTGCATGCTTTTGCCGGTAATACCCGCAATGCAGTTATTGGCATTTGCGAAAACTTTAAGCCATTTCATTCCTTTGATATCATCACTTATTTCTATAGGAAAAATCCTGCCAAGCAATATAGACACACGCTTAACCCAATCATCATTTTTGCCGAAAGGCTTGCCGATTACCCATTTTCTCTCAAAATTATGAACTATCTCGCCCGGCTTAAGGTATGTTGCGCCAAACATTACAATACTTGAGATAATATTTTCCCTGGGAACAAATTGCGCAACAATTTCGTCAGCCTCTACACCATTTTGCGCGGTTAAAATAATTGCGCCTGCCAGATATTGCTTATTTTCCCTTAAGGCCTTTTCTATATCCTGTGTTTTGGTAGTTAAAATTATAAGGTCTACTTTTTTATCTAAAGAAACTGCCGCCTGAATATTTACCTTAACATTCCCACGCACACCGGAAATTGACAGGCCTTTCTTATTAATTGCTTCAACTGTATCTTTAGTGCCAACAAGGGATACGTCTTCGCCCTGCTCTTTAAGATACCCTGCAACTAAACCGCCGATTGCCCCTGGGCCTATAACCGCTATTTTCATATTATATTTTTTTATTACACAGATGATCACAGAAAGAGATCACAGATGATCGCAGATGGTTTTTATCTGTGATCATCCGCTTTAAAATCTGTGCTAATCTGTGCCATCAAGAAACTCCGTATTTTTCGTAGTCAATACCCAGCTTAGTCAATAATCTTTTCAACATATCTTTAAACGCCGGGGGTATTTCTTTAAAAAATGCCTCTATAAGTTCTTTTTCCTCGACCATAGCCATATTTTTGTTTTTAGCAATTTCTTCAGCTGACTCTTTAACTAATCTTTCGGCAATTGAGCGATGAAATTGCGGAAGATTGCTGATCACCTTATCAAAAATTTCCTTTGCTTTTGCACTCCATTGCATATCGGGCATATAAACCTCTCTTTTAACGTACCACGTATCAGGTAGCACGTAACAGGTTTTAAAAAGACGTGATACGTGATACGTGATACGTGCGACGTGATACAAATTTGTTAGGCAATAATCTCAAACACCGTTTTTGTCATTTTTTCTTCTGCATCGAACAAACGAAAATCGGCAAAACCCATTTCGCCGGTTAAAAGATTATCCGAAACTACCAAGATAGCGGCAACCTTTGTTTTATAAACATTAGCGACAGTAACAAACGGGCTGGTTACCATATCCACACAAATTGCGCCTTTTTCTATATAAGGATTTACGATTTCCTTTGTTTCTCTAAACATTGCATCAGTAGTCCAGCAGGCACCCTGATAAACTTTGCCCTGTTTTTCAAAAATTGTTACTAACTTTTTGGATAATTCTTTGTCCACTTGCGGAACAAAATTATCATCGACGTAATAGCGCGTGGCTCCATCACCTCTGATAACTTTATCAACCACGACAAAATCTCCAACAGTCATTTCCTGCAACATTGCCCCACAGGAGCCAAGCCGGATAAGTGTTTTAATCCCTCCCACGCATAAAATTTCCGTGACAAACGCTGAATCCGGTGCATAGAAACCGCCATTGCCTACAGTGACTTTCTTTCCTTTATATATACCTGTCCAGAAAGTGTAACCCAAAAAAGTAAAATTTTTTACAGGATTTTCCAGATACTGAAGGCATCTTTGGGCTCGCTGCATTTGTCCGCTGATAATGCCGATTTCGCCAAAATCACCCTGGCGGAATTGTAAAGATTCAAGTAATCCTTTTGCGTGCAAGTGCACATCTCTTTGCATCATTGTTTTACTCCTTTTTATACACAGATGATCGCAGATAAAAAATCACAGATAACCACAGATATTTTAGAAATAACCAATAACCAAGATACAAGTTCCAAACAAATTACAATATTCAATACCCAATAACCAAACGGATTTGTTATTTTTTTGTTTGGTTATTGAAATTTGGTTATTGGCCATTGTTTGGTTATTGTATCTTGGAACTTGGTTATTTATTGCAATCTGTGCTCATTCGCTTACAAATCTGTGCTAATCTGTGTTTTCTTAAGTGCCTGTTTGTCGATTTTTCCCACTCTATTTTTTGGAAGTTCTTTTATAAATTCAAAATAATGCGGAATTTTAAAATGAGCCAGATGCTCTTTTAAAAAATCCCTTAGCTCCTGAGCATCTATCACTTCAGATTCTTTTGCAACAATAAAAGCTTTCGGCACTTCTCCTCTTAATTCATCGGCAACACCTATGACAGCAACTTCTTTAACCTTTGGATAGAGCTGTATTTTTTCTTCAACTTCCGAGGAAAAAACTATCTCACCGGCAACTTTTATCATGTCCTTTTTTCTCCCGGCAAGATATATCAGCCCGTCTTTTCCAAAATAAGCAATATCGCCGGTACGCAGCCACCCTTCTCCCCAAAAAGCATCTGAGCTTAAGGTCGGCTCTCTGTAATAGCCGCCGGTAACACCTTCTCCGCTGACTAATAATTCGCCTTGTTCTCCATATAACAAAGATTTTCCTTCCTCATCGATTATCTTTGCCTGCATACGAAATCCGAATTTCCCTATGCTGGATATCTTATGCTCGTCCGGGGGCGAAAAAGTATTCGGAGCGGCGGTTTCAGTCATACCCCAACCGTTTAAAACAATTGCTTTAGGGCATGACCTGTGAAATTTCTTAAGCAAAAGAGGCGAAGAAGGCGCACCAAAAACAACTGCATACCTTAAAGACGAAAGGTTAAACCTCTCGTATTCTTTTAGAGATAAAATCGCAACATACATCGAAGGCACTATGCAAAATATCGTGACTTTATATCTTTCTATATTTTTTAAAAATTCCATCGGATGAAACCTTCCCATTACAATAACGGTTGATGCAAAACGAATCATTAAAAGCAGGTAATTAAGCCCGCCCACATGGGAAAAAGGTATGCCGCCGGTACAATAAACATCGTTTTCCGAAACCCCTAAAAAATGGTTTATTGTATCAACCGGATTATCAAACTGTTTATAGCTAAGCATTACGCCCTTAGGGTGGCCAGTTGAGCCTGAGGTATAAAATATTGCCGCGAGGTCTTTATCAAAAGATTGCGGAATCGGAGCTTCACTACTTTCCTCTGCCAAAAGATCATCAAGGAAATCGCAATCCGCAAGGCGCTCTTTACAGGTTATTATATATTTTACAGAATAACAGTTTTCCCGGATGTTTAATACGTTTATGTCTTTTCTCGGCTGCATGATTAATACTTTTGCTTCGCTATGGTTTAAGAAATGAATAATCTCATTTTCTGTGAGCATGTAATCAAAAGGTATCAAGGTTGCACCTATAGAATATGCCGCCATCTGCGCACAAATAGCTTCCGGAGTGTTTGGGGTAAAAATAGCAATTTTATCTGGCTTTTTTATGCCTTGCCTTGTAAAATAATTGGCAATCTTAAATGCGGCATCTTTGAGTTGCAAAAAGGTTGTTTCTTTGCCTTCAAAGATAAAAGCGCTTTTTTGAGGAAATAACGAAGCTTGGTTTATAAGTAATTCTTTTACATTCATATGGTCCTCCTTACACGGAAAGCGCACACTAGGCATTCCTTAAAAGCTGAGGTGCTTTAGTTAAATTTTAATAGTAAAATTTTACTATTAAAGGTTTTTTAGTCAAGTGTTTTTTGAAGAAATAGAAGCGGATGGCCGCGGATATCAACGCGGATAAATGCAAACCGATTACCGTGCGTACATCCGCGTTTAGCTCCGCGGGAATCCGCTTCTATACGGGAAAATATGCATTCAATCAAAATAGGCTCTAAAGTTATAAATACCAATGTATTCCTTGCTCCTCTGGCAGGATGTTCTGACCTGGCTTTCCGGCTTATTTGCCGTGAACATGGCGCTAAATTTTGTTTCTTTGAGATGCTGGATGCCAACTCTCTCATTTATAGCCGGATTCGCAGCTTAAGACTCATTAAGACAACCGAGGAAGACAAGCCTATTGCCGGACAGTTACTGGGAAGGGACCCGGAAAAAATGCTGGAAGCCGCACATCAGCTTATAGATTTAACGGGTATTTCTTTTTTAGATATCAATTGCGCCTGTCCGGTAAGAAAAGTGATTAAGAAAAAATGCGGTGCCTATTTATTAAATGATCTCGAGGCTTTATCAAAAATCATCAAAAAACTTTCAAGCAGCCTCAATGTTCCGGTAACAGCGAAAATCAGGGTAGGCTATCTGGACAAAGATAAAAAACAGATAACCGAACTGGCAAAATCATGCGAAGGTAGCGGCGCAGCTGCTCTTTTTGTCCACGGCAGGACTAAAACTCAAGGCTATAGCGGAAACGTTGATTATAATTTAATAAAAGCAATAAAAGATGCAGTAAATATTCCTGTATTTGGCAGCGGGAATATTCTGATACCGCACTTAGCAAAAAAAATGTTTGATGAAACGGGTTGCGACGGAATTCTTGTGGCGAGGGGCGCTTTAGGAAGGCCATGGATGCTTAAAGATATCGCTAATTACATGGAAGGTAAAGCTGTAACTGCGGTAAACATGGAAATAAGAAAGGCAGTGCTTAAAAAGCACCTTAGCCTTTTAGAAAAATATAAGGAAGTAAAAGATTCGGTAAGGGTCGGTTTTATGAGGAAAATTAGCCTGTGGTATCTTAGGGATTTTGAGGCCTGCGCCAGAGTGCGCGGCTCAATATGTAAAGTTAATAGTTACAGCGAATTGCTTACCTTTATAAACAGCTTGCCTGATAATTAATGTTACGAAGGTTACGGATGTTACGGGAAGTTACGAAAGTTACATTTAAAAACAGTTAGATTTATTGTAACCTTCGTAACCTGCGTAACTTTCGTAACATTCGTAACCTAAAATTAAGATACTTCTTCCTCCAGCTTCTTTATCAAGCTCTCAGTTTCTTTAAGGAGTGTCGGGGGGAGGAGTTTTGATATTTCTATTTCTTTTTTCATGGATTTTAACACGCTTAAGTATCTTTTTATAACGCTTACGCGTTCTTTTTCGTGGCTCTCTTCAGGGTCGATTTCCTTACGCTGCCTGATTAAATTAGTTAAATCTTTCTTTACGACCTGGGCATCTCTTCCTTTTTCAAATATATCTTTTTTAAGATTTGCGTAATCCTGGTTATCAAGAATTTTGTTATTTTTTGCTTTTCGAAGTAAATCAACGGATTCATAAGTAGGAACTGTAGTTGCCGGAGCTTGCTCCGCGTATTCGGAACTTAAGTATTGCGGCTCTTCTTTTTCAAGAAAATAATAAGACCGCAGCAATTTCATCGCAGTTAATTTTTTTATGCCGATTTCCTTGGAAGTATAGCCTTCCAGCGTATTAAAACCCCAATCTTTATAAAGCTTATCCTTCCATACTGTATAAAGCGAACGGCCCAATGCAACCCAGGATGTTTTAAAATTCTTGGCACTCTCAAGTACATGGTAGCGCAAAGAATCCTCTCCTACGTTTTGCATTTGCTCTTCAATGTTTTTCATAGACTTTGTTTTATGGGTGTCCATATTACATCTCTCCTTCAAGTTTAAATCACAATATACAAATCCAAAATTATCAGCCAAAGGCTGATCCGCCTATATATGATTAATCATTGGTGGCGGACAATTACCAAGAAAATTTTTGGAATTTTGGCCATTGTTTATTGTGATTTGTTTGTGGTTTGTAAATTGTGATTTGTGATTTTAAAGAATATTCTTTAAGCGCGGGCCATTTTATTTTTTATTTTCTCAATATGGCCTAATTCTGCGTCTCTCAACTCTTCTAAAAGCTGCTTTAATGCTGGGCTTTCGGTAATTTTAAGCATCTCGTCATAAAATCTATAGGAAGACTCTTCTTTCTGGAGTGCCAGTTCTAAAATTTCTGCCGGAGTGCCGGGCTTTGTGTATTTATCTTTCCTTTCGTATTTCATGCTTCCTCCTTTTTTACACAGATGATCACGGATTGGAAAGCAGATGATCACAGATGATATTCGTCATACGGTTGCGATGCTCGTGTCGGTTGCGTTTTACGTCTATCGTCTTTATTTTAAATACTTTCTTTAACACAACCGATTAACGTATGACGAGACGAGCTGCGTAACCGCAACCGATAGACGCACCCTTTATCTGTGCTAATCCGTTCAAATCTGCGCTAATCTGCGTTTATCGCAGCTTAATTCCTTCCTGCACGCTGAGGTTTGTACGAATGGCGTTATGAATCTCATCCACCTCTTGCGAAGTAAGCGTGCGCTGGTTGGATTGATAGAAGATACGCAGCGAAAAAGCGCAGAAGCCTTGCTCTAAATCCTTTCCTTTATATGTATCTATTATTCTGTAGTCAGAGATATACTCTTTCTTCTCCTTTATTGTTTTTTCGACATCGCTAAAATGTTTGCTCGCGCGCATTGCTATGCTTATGTCGCGAAACACAGCCGGATACGGGCTCATTGCCGAATAGCATTTAAGCTTTCGCGCGGCCTGAAGAATTGTTATATCAAACTCGGATAGGTATAAATCTTTTTTAAGTTCGAGTTCGCTCTCGAATTTTTCATCGAGTTTTCCCAGAAAACCTGCGGATTTTTTATTTACAAACACTTCCAAGGCATTCACACAGAAAAAAAGGCTTTTCTCTTTGAATTCAAAATCATTTATATTAAGAAACTTAAAAACTTCCTCTATAATTCCTTTGAGATAAAATAAATCTTTTCCTTCCTCGCAAATGCCTATTGAAAGGCGGGGCAATTCGCAAAAGCTACCCTGCCCTCTGGAATAAACATTTGCTATTTCAAAGAAACGTAAATTACTGCGGTTTCTGTTTAAATTATAACTGATTGCCTTAATCATCCCCAAGGAAAGGCCTGGGCGTAGTGAATTTTCCTGTGCTCTTAAAGGATTTACCAATTTTATTAAATTGCCATAACCTAATTTATTAAGCTCCTCGTCGGATTCGATACTATAGGTAATTATTTCATTCAATTCTAACGCGCAAAGAAATTGCCTCAATTCTTTTTTAAATTCATAAATTTCATTTTTAACCACTTCATGCGCAATCGCCGGTATTTGTTGCTTTATTTTATCGTAACCATAAATTCTTGAAATCTCTTCATATACGTCTACATCTTCTGTGATGTCGGATCTATGTTTTGGTGCTAGAAGTGCGAGTTTATTTTTCCCTGGCTCTTTAACCTTAAAACCTAAATTTACAAGAATGCTTTTTACTTTGCTTTTTGGATATTGTACGCCAAGATATTCGTTTAATTTATCAAGTTCAAGCAGTACTTTTTTATCTTTGGATTGCGGCCTGCGGCCTGCCTGGCCGTAGGCTGCAATTTTTCCACCGCAAATATCAACTATCAACCCAGCTGCTTCAGCTGAAGCATGCTCAAGGTAATCGGCGAATACCTGTCTTTCAAAGCGGTAGGAAGAATCTGTGTCTATGCCGGCTGCTCTTCTTGAATGGCGTATCCAAAGAGGAGAAAATATGGCTGCTTCCAAAAGGACATTTTTTGTTTTTTCGGTTACTTCTGTATTCTTTGCTCCCATTACCCCTGCAAGCGCAATAACCTTGCTATCGTCGGCAATGACAAGGTTTTCGCGATTTAAAATTCTTTCTTTCTCGTCTATGCCGATAAATTTTTCGCCTTCTTTTGCCCTGCGGATATAAATATTTCCCTCAATTTTATCTTCGTCAAAAGCATGCAAAGGATTACCCCATTTGAGCATGCAATAATTTGTAATGTCAACCGCGTTATTTATGGAATTTATCCGGCAGTTTATAACTCTTTCTTTGAGCTGGCCCGGAGAAGCTGATATGGTTACACCGCGAATACGCCGCGCTATATAAAACGGGCAGTCTGTACTATTTTCTATTTTTATTAGCTTATCTTTGATGAGCGGAGATTTGATAACTTTAGGGTATTTTATGTCCAGCTTTTTACCGAGGCAGGCAGCAATTTCCCTTGCTATACCCACGATAGAAAGCCAATCGTACCTGTTTGAGGTGATTTCAATATCAAAAACGTAATCTTCGCCTTGCCTTTCAAAATGCTCAACCTCAATACCAGCCATAGTAAGAAGCTGTGCCACTTTTTCAGCAGGTAAATCGATTTTTATTAATTCTTTGACGAAATTTAAGCTAAAACGCATAATATTTAAAATCCGCGAGGGATGCTAGATGCCCGATACTAGATGCTCGTTATTTTATTTTTCACAACATCTGGCATCGAGCATCAAGCATCTAGTATTAATTCGTATTCTCCATTAAAATTGTTCAAGGAACTTAACATCATTCTCATAAAACAGCCGAATATCATTTATGCCGTATTTAAGCATTGCCGGCCGTTCCACCCCCATACCAAACGCAAAGCCTTTGTATTTTTTCGAATCTATACCGCAATTTTCAAGAACTTTGGGATGAATCATTCCGCAGCCAAGTATTTCGAGCCAGCCTTTTCCTTTACATAAGCTGCATTTATCTTTTTTGCCCTTACAGATAAAACATGAAATATCAACTTCAGCCGAAGGTTCAGTAAAAGGAAAAAAGTGCGGCCGGAAACGCAAATTAACATCGGGAGAAAAAAAGAGTTTTACAAAATTAAGAAGCACGCCTTTAAGGTGCGCAAAATTTATGTTTTTATCTATGGCAAAACCTTCAACCTGATGGAACATAAAAGAATGCGAAGCATCAACTGCATCCGGCCTGTAAACTCTTCCCGGAGAAATAACCGCAAGGGGAGGTTTGGATACGCTCATCACGCGTGCTTGAGACGGCGAGGTGTGGCTGCGCAGCAAAAACTTTCCTCTGTGTTTTTCTTGCGGCTGCGGTATATCCAGATAAAAAGTATCGAAAGCATCGCGCGAAGGATGATCCAGCGGTATATTTAAAGCGCTAAAGTTATGCCATTCATCTTCTATTTCGGTTCCTTCAACTACGGTAAACCCAAGCTTTTCAAAAACCGAACAAATTTCTTCGCTTACCGCACTTAAAATATGGCGGCTTCCTTTTTCCAGCCTGGCTGCGGGATAAGTTAAATCGATTTTTTCCTCTTTCGTGCCTAAACTTTTTAATTTTTCTTCAATGGCAAGTGATATTTTATTTTTAAGAATGTTTAAATTCTTACCCCAGATGCCTTTTGCTTCTTTGCTTAAGGAGGGAACCATTGAAAAAAGCCGGTTAATTTCAGCTTTTCTTCCGAGGTATTTTACTCGTAGCGCCTCAATACCTAAAGCATCACAAACCCCTGATAAATCCTTCCCGAATTCTTCTTCCAGTTTTTTAACTTCTGTTTCCATTGGAAAACTTTTTTTCCACACAGATTGGCACAGATAAGAAATCACAGATAGCGGTTGCGTAAATCGGTTGCGGTTGCCTGTCCGCCGGAGGCGGGCGAGCTCGTCTCGGTTACGTTAATCGTCTATCGTCATTTAAAACGCAACCGATTAACGATAGACGTAACGAGTGGCGCAACCCATAGCCGTATGACAATATGCCAAATCTGTAATCATCTGCTTTTCAATCTGCGATCATCTGTGTTTAAAACCATAGCCTAATCTTATAAAATAAATAACCGTTAATGTCAAACAAATTATAAGAAATGTAATTGCTACCTTAATTTTACGCGGGGAAATTACTTCATCCACATTTGCGCCTTTTTGGATAACCTGTAAAGTAGATGCGTGTATGTCTAAATCTCCTCCGTGCTCAGTGCAGGCACGATTAAACTTTCCTTTTACCTCAACAATGTCACCTTTGGCCCTATAACTGCCGGTGTAGAGAATTTCTTTAGCGAAATCTTTGGAGAGCCATATTCCTATTGCGTTTTTTGTATCATTTACATTTATCCAGGCAAATTTTCCTCTTATCATCACGTCACCGATAACTTCTCCGGTATAAACTATCTCTTGTCCGTCATATTGCTTGGCATTGTTGATTAAGTCAGAACTTGAAATCTGAGAATAGCACGTAACCGGTAACAGGTAACAGGTTGAAATGATAATTAATATAAACTTTATAAAAATTTTGACCTGTGACCTGTGACCTGTGACCTGTGACATTTTATTATTTCCCCTTTATCGCCGCAATTAAAAATCCCAGCAATGTAAATATGGACATAAATTCCAAACGTCCTGCCCACATTTGTATCATATAGGTAATTTTTAAGATTGCGGGCATTCCCGCATTTGTAATACCGCAGGAAAGCCCGACGTTTGCCGTAGCGGATGTTGATTCAAATAATGAATTAATAAAAGGGTGGCCGAAAAACATTCCCACCAGCGCGCCGGATGAATAAAGAACAAGGTAGCACAAACTAATCAAAAGAGCCGCCCGCACTTGTTTATCTTCAAGAAAAATGGTTTTTATATGATGAAACCTTTGCACAACTATTGCCTTTTCCGGAAGCATTATTCTTCTTATATCTTCTTTGATGGCTTTCATGATTATCCCGATACGAAGCATTTTTATTGCGCCGGTTGTCGAACAAACTGCACCGCCGAGAGACATTGCAAAAATCAAGCCGGTTAAGGAAAGCTGGCTCCATCCATTTATAAATTGTTGAGCGTATACTGTTTGAAAACCCGTGCCGGTATGGGCGGAAATAAATTGGTAAAACCCTTTCCTAAAAAGGGCCCCCGGCGTTAAATAAAGCATTACCCTTTCAAGCCCTACGGCTGTAATTATAAATATAATGATTACACTTAAGGAAAAAGTTTTTATTTCTATATTATGGAATAATTCTTTGAGTTTACCCGACCAAAGATGGTAATGTAAATTAAAATTGATAGCTCCTAATATCATAATTACTATTGTTATGATTTCAAAAGAAGCATTGTGATAATAAAGTATGCTTTGGGATTGGGGAGAAAATCCTCCTGTATCAAAGGCTGTCATAAAAATGCATACGGAGTGAAAGAGCGCATTATGAATCTTTATGCCTCCGGAGATTGCAGCTATAGATAAGGCTAAAGTTCCTAAGATAAGATAAACTACACTTACCAGCCAGATAAATCTCGCGGTATGTATTACGTTAGGAAGCAGCCTTTCATCACGAGCCTCTCCCACATACATCTTGAAAGCTCCTGAAAGGCCTTTTACAAAGAGAGAGAGGGCAACAATAACAATGCCTTGGCCGCCTATAAACATTATAAGGTGCCGCCATAGATTGTGGGTATAAGAGAGATGGTCAAGATCCTGGACCAGGGTTAAACCTGTTGTTGAAAAACCGGACATCGCATCAAAACATGCATCAAGGTAAGATTTAAAGTGCCCGCTTAAATGTAGAGGTATTGCTCCGATTATTGTTGCAACCAACCAGGACAAAGAAACAACAATCATTCCCTGCATCCAGTTTAAATCTCTGTCGGTAAAACATGCCTTGGTGAGTATAAATCCTGAAAGGAATGACACCCCGATTCCGATAAGAAAATCTAAGGTAGGGCCTATTTCTCTAAAACCCAATGCACAAATAATAGGTATCAGCATAAAAAGGCCGATACCTATTGTAATTTTACCAAGATAATAACCGATTATTTTGAAATCGTCTAAATGTGGTTTTAGAACCATATTTTTTTATAACTCTAAACACTGAACTCGAAACTCTAAACAAATCACAAACACGAAACTCCAAACTCGAAGCGTTTAGGGTTTGTGATTTATAGTTTCGAGTTTGTCTTCCTGCCTGCTCGCCTTAGGCTGTGCCGAGGGCCGGCAGGCAGGGAGTTTAGGATTTCGGGTTTAGAGTTTTTCATAATATTGTTTCTTACCTAATAATAACGAGACAGATCAAGAAAGCTACCGCCATAATTGCCAGTGCATAAAGTATTTCCATAGAAATACCTTCTATGGCATTAAAAATTATTTTCTTGCTTACATTTACTTTTTTAAACATTTATAGATTAATGATGGTGGCTATAAAAAACCTATCCGCAGGCAGATTACAAAACCTTTGCATTATAATTTGCCCACTAAAAGGCTTAAAAGCGACGGTTCATTGCCAATAAGCGTTAAAGCAATTATATCGTCTCCGGGCTTAAGTACGGTGTCACCCTTTGGTATGATAACTTCCTCTGCCCTTAGAATAGACACGAGCGTAGAATTCTCCGGCCAGGTAATTTCGTGTACTGATTTTCCTATTACTGGGGAATCTTTCGGAAGGTCTACACGAACTATCGCTAACTTCCCGCGTTTAAAGCTTAAGAGGTTTACGAAATCGGAATATGAAGCTTCTTCCTCAATTATTTTCGCAATTATTTTAGTATCGTCAACCGGAACGTCAATTCCGAGTTCCGAAAATGTTTTTTCATTATCGGGATTATTCACCCGCCCGACCGTCCTGTGCACCTTGAACTTTTCCTTGGCAAGCTGGCAGATTATAAGATTGTCTTCGTCGTCTCCGGTTACCGCGGCTAAAACATCTGCCCGCGTTATACCCGCTTGTTCCAGAATATCCGGCTCACAACCATCGCCGTTAATAACCAAAATGTCGAGCTGTTTGGCCAGCTCATCGCAGACTATTCTGTCTTTCTCGATGATGCTTACTGCGTGCTTGTTTTGATAGAGCCTTTTGGCCAAGTAATAACCGACTTTTCCCGCCCCTATAATTACTATATTCATACTCACTCCGTTCGCATTGATTACTGTGATCCAGGAGAATGATTGCAGAGATTTTTAAATCACTGAAATCATTTCATAATCACTGTAATCTTTTTATAAACTGAATCGTTCCTTTATCTTCGCAAGAGCCTTAACCTTGACTATGCCCATAAGTATATCATTTTCATCAATTGTTGTTTGTTCGTCAGGAATTATAACCCCATCCATACGCCTTACGGCAACTACCATAAATTCGCCCGGGATATTTAAACTTACAGCGGGTTTACCGATAAGATTTTTCTTCGGGTCTATTTCTATAACTCCTAAATCTTTTGTTTCAATCAGGTAACTTGAGAAATGGCTTTCAATGATTTTGTCTCTAAGCATAGCGGCAAAAAGTATAGTTCCGCTTATTATGTCCATACCAAGCGCTGCATATATATGCGCGCGCTGCGGGTCATATACTCTTGCGATAACCTTTGGCACGTTGAATATTTTTTTTGCTACTTGCGCGGAAATAAGATTGGTATTGTCGCCGTTGGTTACAGAACAAAAGGCATCGGCTTTTTCAATCCCGGCGTTTTTTAATAAATCCTGGTCGAAACCATTGCCGACGAACGTCATCCCATTGAATGCCGCGCCCAGCCTTTCAAAAGAAGAAGGGCTCTTGTCGATAATAACGACATCGTGCCCTTCGTTTGAAAGAAGCTTGGCAAGCTCTGAACCTACACGGCCGCAACCAACGATTATAACGTACATATTTTCCTCGCTTCGCTCGGAAAGTTTACAGAAACCAGTAACCAGAAACCAGATAATAAAAAACATTTTTTCTGGTTTCTGTACTCTGGTTTCTGGTTTCTTTTATCACTTTTTTACTTCCTCAACTATTTTACCAAAAACTTCAGGATATTCAGCTGCTATTTTTGCAAGCATATCTCTTGAGAGAAGGACATTTTTCTTCTGTAAATCATGCATAAAATCATTGTAGGTTAGCCCTTTTCCTCTTACCGCGGCATTTATGCGCGTAATCCAAAGCGCGCGGAATTCTCGGCGTCTTGCGCGCCTATCCCGGTAAGAATAAACAAGCGCGCGGCGCACTGTTTCAATCGCGCGGCGGTAGTTTTTTGAACGCCTTCCCCAATAGCCTTTTGCCATTTTCAGGACTTTTTTCTTGCGTGCCCGTGAAGCCGGTTGTTGTTTTACTCGCATTTCTTTTATCCTCCTTTAATGAGCAGATGACTTACGCGAGCGAATCTGCGAGCGTAAGTCATAGACATTGGCACAACAGCGCCAATGCCGCCTGCGAATTAAACCCCGCCCTTTTGGCGGAACTATAATTACTTAATCTGAAACAGAACCTATCCTCTAATTAAACACTATACCGCGAAGCCTTAAATCCGCCCAGCCAAAAGGGCGGGGTGAAATTCAGCCTAACATTTTTCCTGCGCGCCTGTCTTGCGACAGTCAGCTTGGAAAAATGTTGGCTTCATTTCAGAATGAATACGGCAATGACCTTTTTACCGCCATTCTGTCTACGCCAGCGACAAGCGCTTTTTTGCGTAAAAATCTTTTTCTTTTTTCACTCCGTGCGCTTAAAAGATGCCTCCTGCTTCCTTTTGAACGAAGGATCTTTTTATTTTTTGTAACCTTTACTCTTTTCGCGAACGCTTTTTTTGTTTTTAGCTTTGGCATATTTTACTCCTTAAATTTTGCGACGCAGTCGCAAAATTTAACCCCGAAGCGCTTCACGTAAATTTTCTCGGCCTACGGCCAGGAAAATTTACGTGATATTTGGGCGCAAGGGGTATACAAAATACAATATTTTTCCAACCGTACCTACCGTGTAAAAGACCATCGTGGTAATTTGTGTTACTTCGGCCCCAATACCATCACCAGTGCTCTACCAAGCATTATCGGGTCTTTATCGATTTTACCTATTTTTTCTATATCCTGAACGAGTTTCGCGATTACCCTGTTTCCTAAGTCTTTATGAGCAAGCTCTCTGCCACGAAACAGCATTCTTATTCTTACTTTATGCCCTTTTTCAAGAAACTCTTTTATATGCTTTAATTTTATTTCATAATCGTGGATATCTATCCTGGGGCTCACACGTATTTCTTTAAGCTGGGCTTGTTTTTGATGCTTCTTTACTTCTCTCTCGCGTTTTTCCTGTTCATAGCGGTATTTTGAAAAATCCATTATCCGGCAAACCGGCGGATTTGCTGCAGGGGCAACTTCTACTAAGTCAAGCTCTGCCTCGTCTGCTTTTTTTAACGCAAGTTCTTTTGGAAAAATTCCAAGCTGTTCTCCTTCTGGCCCAATGATCCTTAAGGTTTTTGCAAATATCTTTTCGTTAACTCTTATATACCTCACTCGCTCGTACCTCCTTTTTAAAAGCTGTCAGCTATCGGTCTTCAGCTTTCAGCGGCTGGCAGCTGACGCCTGAAAGCTGAGAGCCATACTAGGCTCCCTTTATTTCTTTTTTCAAGATATTCAAAAAGCTTTCCATATCCATATTGCCTAAATTCTGCATACCTCTCGCCCGTACCGAAATCTGTTTGCTATCGCGTTCTTTCTTCCCGACTATAACCATATATGGCACCTTACGCATTTCTTTTTCTCTTATTTTTCTCTGCAAAGTTTCATTACGTAAATCTACTTCCACGCGAATATTTTCTTTTTCTAAAATATCTTTTATTTCTTTAGCGTAAGCCTCAACATCTTCCGTAATATTTAAAACACTCACCTGAACCGGAGAAAGCCAGAGAGGAAATTTACCTGCGTAGTGCTCAATCAATGTTGCGATAAACCTCTCCAGGCTTCCTAAAATTACGCGGTGAATCATAACCACGCGTGTATCTTTCCCATCAGGAGCACGATAGGTTAAATCGAATCTTTCAGGAATAGCATAATCCAGCTGGACAGTTGCGCATTGCCACTCTCTATTTAGAGCATCTTTAAGTTTTATGTCTATCTTGGGGCCGTAAAAAGCTCCGTCACCCGGATTTATTTTGTAATTAAACTTCTTTTTCTTAAGCACTTCTTCCAAGATACCTTCGGCGGCATCCCAATTTTCTTTTTCTCCGATAAATTTTTCCGGCCGCGTGCTTAATTCCGCGGTGAAATCAATAAAACCGAATTTATTCATTGCTTCTTTTACAAAATCCAAAACTCCTTCTATTTCGGAGTATAAATCTTCCTTTCTGCAAAATATATGCGCGTCATCCTGGGTAAAGCCTCTTACCCGAAGTAAACCGTGTAACACTCCGCTTTTTTCATAACGATAAACCGTGCCCAGTTCAAACATTCTTAAAGGCAATTCTCTCCAGCTGCGAAGGCTTGCTTTATAAATCAGTATATGCCCCGGGCAATTCATCGGCTTTAAAATAAATTCCTGATTTTCCTTGGTTACCGGATACATATAATCCTGATAGTAATCAAGGTGGCCGCTTTTCTGCCATAATTTCTTATCCATTATGTGCGGAGTTTGCACCATTTTATATCCGCGCCGGTAATGCTCTTTGATTTCCCAGTCTTCGATTATTCTTTTTAAGCGCGCGCCGTCCGGCAAATAAAACACAAGGCCTGCTCCGGCTTCATTGTAAAATAATTCAAAAAGCCCGAGCTCACGTCCGAGCGTCCTGTGATCTCTTAGCTTAGCCTCTTCCAGAAGCTTTAGATGAGCTTCTAATTCTTCTTTGGTAAAAAATACCGTACCGTAAATACGCACGAGCTGCGGATTTGAGTCTATGCCTTTCCAGTAAGCGCCTGAAGTTGAAAGTATTTTGAAATATTTTGCCTCTTTGGTTGAGGCAATATGCGGGCCCTTGCACAAATCTACAAAATCACCGTGCTTATATATAGAAACTTTGGGTTGCGCCAAATCTTTTATTAACTCAACCTTAAAAGTTTCGCCGTTAGATTTAAAAAAATCAATCGCCTTTTCGCTTTCCCAATCTTCATGAACGAAAGGTAATTTTTTGTTGATTTCTTCGCGCATTAATTGTTCAATTCTACCTAAATCTTCTTCCTTTATGCCGCCGGGGATTTCAAAATCATAGTAAAAGCCTCCTTCAATAGCCGGGCCAATACCTAATTTTGCCTGCGGATAAATTTTCTTAACCGCGCTGGCCATAATGTGCGAACAAGAATGCCTGAGTGTTTGTAAATCCATTTTTTTACGCTTTCAGCTATCAGTCGTCAGTCTTCAGCCACCCTTCAAGGGCGCCCCTTGGGAGGGGCTGATTGCTGATAGCTGATGGCTGAAAGCTATTATATGGGCGCATAAGGATTCGAACCTTAGACCCCTTCCTTGTAAAAGAAGTGCTCTAACCAGCTGAGCTATGCGCCCGCTAAAAAAGAACTTTATCCAGGGTTATTCCTTGTTTTTTAGCGGCACTGAGAAAATATTTTCGAAGTGCCTTAAAAAACAAAACCTATCCTGCCAATCTGCCTAACAATCCGAGAGAAAATGCCATTACAAATAGAGCAACCGTTTCAATGATTCCTAAAACTATTATATAATTCGCAAAGCCTTTTTCGGTTTCACCCAATGCGTCACAGGCAACTGCCGCAGCCTTTCCCTGCCATAACGCAGAAAGGCCTATGGCTAAACCGCAAAATATACCGACGCTCCATACATAAACTCCTTTCAAGGAGAGTTCGACGATTTTATTCATTACAATCATTCCGTAAATAGTCTGAGTAAGGGGCGCGCCGACAAATGCAACAATAGCGAAAGAGGCGTTTTTATTTTGAGCGAAACTCTTCTTCCACGCGCCTATTGCGGCAAGCCCGGCTACTCCCGCGCCAAGAGCAGAACCTGCGGCGCTAAGCGCAAGCACTGCAGCTGCCCCTAAATCTTTAAACTGTATCAAAAAGTTAGTTGCTTCCATAACTCCTCCCTTTAAGATAAACCCTAAACACTAAACTCGAAACTCTAAATAAACTATAAACTCGAAACTCTAAACTCAAAACGTTTGGAATTTGTAATTTGTAGTTTCGAGTTTGTTTAGAGTTTAGGATTTCGGGTTTAGAGTTTGTCATAAAATTATTCATGTAACGGTTTATAGCTAAATCCTGACCATTTAAGATCTATATGATTGCAAAACTCAAGAACATTAAGCCTTACCCCGTGCACCAAAACAGCGATAGGACCTAAAATAACGTTTAACGCCTGGCCAATAAAAAGTATAAATGCGCCCAGGAAAGCTGCAAGAATTCCGTTGCCCCACAACCCCATAGCCATATTGTTAAAAGCATCGGCAACGGCAACTGTAGCAAGGCCAACCGCAAAAAGCCTCACATACGAAACTATATCGGTAAAACTATTAACGGCACTTAGGGCGAATGCGCCCAGGCCTTTGCTGATGGCTTTCAAAATATTTCTATTCGGTTCGGAAAATACTATAACCAAAAGCGTTCCGGATAAAAATAGCCATTTGCCAAAATCTGGAAATGCGTCCGCAAGAACCAGGGTTTTGGCCAGAAAAAACCCACCCCATAGAATTAAAATCCAGCCGATGTCGGATAAAGCCTTAAGCGAAGGGGCCTTCAATATTGCGCGCCAGGAATGGGCTATGCTTAAGTGGATTGCGCCAAGTAAAAAACATAAACTTTGCACGAATTTTTCGTTTTGTAATACCGGAAAAACCGGTTTTATAAATCCTTTGAGCCACTCCTGCCCGAAAATTGTGCCGCTGGCCACACCCCACACGATAGCGCAACCGCTCAGTAAATAAAAAAGAACAAAAATTTTGATATTCTTAACTTTTGCGGCAAACTTTCTTTGCGCTAAAAAAGTAAGCAGGCAAAAGATTGCGCCGATACCGGCGTCTCCGATAAGCATGCCGAAGAATATGGAAAAGAATATCAAAAACCACAGGCTTATATCAAGCTCTTTGTAGCCTGGAGTAATTTCTATAAACTTAAAAACAGGGTTAATTATGGATATCCAACGCGGATTAGAGATAAGTGTCGGGACATTATCTGACTCATCCGGGTCTCGCACATATATCCCCCAGGTATTATCTTTAGCGGCAGCTAAGAGCATATCAGTTTTATCGCAAGGACTATATCCTGTCAAGTACATAATATTTTCGTGCTGGCCCATGCCTTTTAAGGCTTCCTCGAATTCAAATTGCTTTAAAAGATTTTTCTTTATGCTTAAAAAGCTTTCTCTATATAAGCAAAGCCCGCTTAATTCTTCTGACAGCGCCGAAGAAACTTTTGCATCTTCTTCTAAACGCGCTTTCATTTTTGAAATACTTAAATTCGGCAATGCTAATTCTTTAAAGGGAAGCTCAATGGTTTTAAGGCTCACAAGCGCAACAAGCGCAACGCCTTTTAAAACTTTTATTTGCGAAACTACCACGCTTTCCGGAACCTGCGTCAGCTCTTTAACGGGAATTTGATAAAGCTTTACGAAAATACCCTTGGCTGATAGCGCCTTTATTGTTTCCGGCTCAAAATCACCCCAATTGCCCCATTCTTCTGTCTGCGCAGAGAGCCGGCGGCCATACTCTTTGAGATGGTCAATACGTTTATAAACATCAACGATATGCTTTGCAGTTATTTTCCAATCGCCCTCGAGCTGTTTATGCTCTGGTACATTTTTATTGTATTTGGGCATAGATAATATTGTAATTGCTTCGCTCATAAATGCTATTTCTTCCTGCAATGCATTAAGCTCTTTCCCTTGGGGGGTAGCTTGATGTTCTACGTGCAATAACCCCAGCTTTCGCAGCTTAAGCGTAGCGCTTTTAGCGTCTTTACCCTGCACCAAAATTGTGGCTTTTTTCATTTTAACTATCATAAGATTTAACGCAAATTCTCGCGAATTCTTACGAATGGTCGCGAATAATTTTTACATTTTTTCCATTTGCGTTTATTCGCGTTTATACCTAAATCAAATTATAAAGGTGCAAATTCGCGTTCATTCGCGTATTCAATTTTACGCTTTGCGATTTTGCTGCGGCCTACAGCATTGGTTAGCTGGTCGCCGATATAAATTTTAATCAGCCGTATTGCTTCTTCTGCTTCGGGAATCTTCACCTTTTCAAAGAGATTAACCCGCTGGGTTGTAATACGTAATTCCTGCTTCAGAATAAGAATGCTTTCCTCGATGGCTTTAATTGAGCTACGTATAGAAATCAATTCGCGAAAAGCGCTTATTGCATGGTCAACCCACAAAGGAGTTGTGAATAAATCGTATTCGATTTCTTTAAACTCGCAGGATTCAAACACAGGAATATCTATGCCTGCGATATTTTTAGAACTTAGATTGATTTCTTTTATTGTTAACAATTTGCTAATATCAACCTGGGGCTCTGCCAAAAGCAAAAGCCAGTTTTCAAAGCTTTTTCGTTTTAATTCTTCCTCGTGTTTTGTTTTTTCCAAAAGCCCGTAATGAGAAAGTATCTCCATCTGCAGCTGCTGTTTTTTAAGCTGCAAAGTTGGCAGAAACCGCTCAAACTGGTGCAAGCTATCGCGCTGCCGTTTTAGTTCACCCTTGGTTAGTTTTACTTTTGACATATGTATCTGTTACGAAGGTTACGGGTGTTACGAGAAGTTACAATGTTACTTTTAAAACATCGAAGGTTTGTTGTAACCTTCGTAACCTGCGTAACTTTCGTAACCTTCGTAACCTAACTTATTATTTCGGCTTTATCCCAATACTTCTCAATTATTGCTTTCCGTATTCCTGTTTCTTCAGGCGAAAAACAAGTTTTCATAATTGCCCAGCCTAAGTTAAGAGCTTCTTCAAGCGGTATGTTTACTTTTAAAGACATCATTCGCTCTTCAAACAAAAGGCCGTATTTCAAGAGTTTTTTATCCCAGGCGCTCATATGAAAACCCATTGCCTGCTTCTCCAGCGTTTCACGGTAACTGGCAAAAAGCTGAATCATTGTATCCATAATCGTTCTGTGGTCATCGCGGGTTTTTCCATTAACCTGCTGTTTGAGCCGGCTTAAAGAACCAAACGGTTCGATAACCCCACCCTTAAGATAGAATTGCCCTTCGGTGATATAGCCGGTATTATCCGGCACCGGGTGCGTTACATCATCGCCGGGCATTGTAGTAACTGCAAGGATTGTAATTGAACCGGCTGTATCAAAATCTACGGCTTTTTCATACCGGCTTGCCAGCTGGGAGTAAAGGTCTCCGGGATAACCGCGGTTAGAAGGAACCTGCTCCATTGTAATTGATATTTCTTTAAGCGCGTCGCAAAAATTAGTCATATCAGAAAGCAATACCAATACGCGTTTTCCGGAAAGAGCGAAATCCTCGGCTACCGCAAGCGCAATGTCCGGAACAAGCAGGCATTCAACCGTAGGGTCTGCGGCTGTATGAATAAAAAATACGGAGCGGCTAAGTGCGCCGCGCGCGCGCAGGTTGTCTCTAAAAAAAAGATAGTCGTCATACTTTAAGCCCATACCGCCTAAAACTATAATATCTATTTCTGCCTGAGTGGCTATTCGCGCAAGCACTTCGTTGTAAGGCTCACCGGCAATAGAAAAAATCGGAAGCTTCTGTGATTCAACCAGCGAATTAAAAACATCTATCATTGGTATGCCTGTACGTATCATTTTATTGGGTATGATGCGTTTGACAGGATTGACCGGCGGCCCTCCTATTTCAATTATATTTTCTGAGAGAGCCGGGCCTTTATCCAGAGGTAAGCCTACTCCGTTAAATATACGGCCGAGTAAGCTTTCGCCGCTCGATACATTCATGGAGTGCCCCAAGAAACGGACTTTATCTCCGGTTGATATGCCTTTGCTTCCGGCAAAAACCTGTAAATAAACCTTGTCGCCATCAAGCCTTATTACCTGCGCGAGGGACATGCCAAGACGTGTCTCAACTTGGGCAATTTCCATGTAGCCTACGCCGGAAGCAGCTACAGTAATAACGTCTCCGGAAATCTGGCTGATGTTTGTATAAATTTTATGCATCTTTGCCTCTATACAAGTTGAAATGTGATTAAATAATCAATAATCAAGATATCCGTCAAATTCTTTGAATTTGACGAGACCTCGTCAATTTGCCTACAGCAAATTGACGGGCAAGCTCCAAACAAATTCCAATATCCAATAACCAAACGGAGATATTGGTTTTTGTTTGGTTATTGAGATTTGGTTATTGGTCATTGTTTGGTTATTGTATCTTGGAGCTTGGTTATTTTTATACTAATTGCACTAACTATTTCTCTTTCTATTCTTCTAAACTCTTCGCTCTCAAACTCGCTTGAGTTCCATCCTCTGAAAGCTTGCCGAAGGGTATGGAAAAAATGCCTGGCTGCGTCTTTATCAATAAAGTTAAAATCTTTTTCAAAAATATTTGAATAAATAAAACCAAAAATATATTTTTGGCGGGGCGCTTCTGTCGATTCATCCACCGCGTCAAATGCATTCTGCTGCAAATATACAAAATCGAAAAATTCACCCTTAAGATATTCTACAAAATCCGGCAGAGAGGTTCCTTCCTCACCAATAACTTTCATCATCTGCTCAACTTCATGGCTTTTATCAAGCACTGCATGCCCGCGCGCAATTAAACTATCTTCAATAATACCTTTATATTTACTCCAGCTTATTAGCGGGTCAATTGCCGGATACCTTCTTGCGTTTGACCTGTCGCGTGACAGGCCATGGAATGTTCCGACAACTTTTAATGTCGCCTGCGTTACCGGTTCTTCGAAATTTCCTCCGGCAGGGCTTACCGTCCCACCAATTGTAACCGAACCGAATGTGCCGTCGTTTAAACGAACTAAACCTGCTCGCTCATAAAATGAGGCAATCCGAGATTCAAGGTAAGCAGGAAAAGCTTCCTCTCCCGGAATCTCTTCTAGCCGGCCGGACATTTCTCTCATCGCCTGCGCCCAGCGGCTTGTTGAATCAGCCAGAAGCATTACGTTTAAACCCATAAGCCTGTAGTATTCGGCAATAGTTACAGCGGTATAGACGCTTGATTCACGTGCCGCAACAGGCATTGAGCTGGTATTACAAATAATAACTGTGCGCTCGGATAAAGGTAAATTTGTGCGCGGGTCTTTTATCTGCGGAAAAGTTTTTAAGGTTTCGACAACTTCGCCGGCGCGTTCGCCGCAGGCAGCAATAACTACTACATCAACTTCGGCGTGCCGGCTGATTAATTGCTGTAAGACAGTTTTGCCTGCGCCGAAAGGCCCGGGAACGCAATAAGTTCCCCCAAGGCTAACCGGAAAAAGCGAATCTATGATACGTATTTTAGTAACCAATGGTTCAATTGGCTTTATTTTTTCAGCGTAGGCTTCAATAGGAATTTTTACCGGCCAGATTTGTTTTAAAAATACTTCGTGTGTTTTTCCGTTTGGCTCTTCAATCGTAGCTATAGGCTGTGTAAGATCATAGGTGCCTTTGGCGGCTATGGAATTTATTTTAAGTATTCCCTTTAAACCAAAGGGCACCATGATGTAGTGCTTAAAAATGTGTTCGTTGACATATCCAATTTTATCTCCCGCCCGGCGAGTATCGCCCTTTTTAATCAGAGGATTAAATTCCCAGGTTGTACTATCAACAAGTGCCTTTTTATATACGCCGCGCTTAAGAAAAAATCCGCATTCTTTTGCTATCTGAGGAAGCGGATTTTGCAGGCCATCGAAAATTTGCCCCAAGAGGCCAGGGCCTAATTCAACCGAAAGCAACTCTCCGGTAAGCTCTACTTCATCTCCAACCTTAAGGGCTGTTGTTGATTCATACACCTGGGTTTCAGCGATTTTACCGCGGATGCGGATAACCTCGGCTTTGAGGCGTTCTGGCCCATGCAAAATATAGGCAACTTCGTTCTGGGTGACAGAGCCATCCACCCGCACGCTTACCATGTTTGCGACAATTTTTGTAATAATTCCTTTTCTATCCATGTGTTTTTATTTTATCTACTATCTGCAATCTGCTATCTGTCACAAATGTTGTGCAACTGCTTCCAATACGCCATTAAGCAACTTCTGCTTATCTGCGCTGCGAATTCTGTCCCAACGTTCCAAGATAAGTAATTTCTGGGCGTAAACAAAAAGGAATTCCAAATCAAAGTAATGGCCGAAGCATAATTCATCAAGTTTATTCCAACGTAATGCATCAAGCCTACGTTCAGTTTCCAGAGGATGTGGCTGGCGCGCAATCTCGCCAATTGTATGCGCAGATGAAAATTCCGCATCCAGGGGAGCGCGCAAATAAGACGTGGCATCTTTATGCAGCCGTTTTGCCCTAATTTTGACTAATTCATTGCGCAGCATAAATTCAAAATCACGCCAGGCTTTTACGATGGGTTTCGGCTTAACATAAAATTTCTGTTGTTCTTTAATAATATCGGGGGAATTTTCTAAAATCGCGAGTTCATCTTTTGGTATAGAATCGCTGCAAAGCTCTAAAAAACGCTTAAACCCAATCGGTGCTTTCATGTCGAGCCGAAGATATGGTAAACTTGAAATAAGATATGGGTGATAATTTGGCATATTAAGGCTTGGTTTTCGTGGATGCGGGCTGCAAAATATCATCAAGCCTGCCCTGCACATACTGGGCGAGATATTGGGCCAAAGCAGAATCAGTAAAATCGAATTGGGATTTACCGGCATCGTAGCTGATAAGAAAACCTCCTGATATTTCGTCGGAAGTTTTTAAAGTAATTCCCTTTTTAAGCTCTTCCTTGAAACCCGAAATAAATGCCTGGGTAAGCTTATCTGCATCTTCCTTGCTTAATGTTATTTCCACGTTTGAACCGGTTTCTTTAGAGCATTCCTTCATCAATTTAATCAGGATTTCAGATAAGTCCTTGGCTTTTAGGGCGGCGTGAGTTTCTTTTTTTATGACATTTGATAGCTTCTGAAGCAATTCCTGGCGTAGGCCGATAACTGTATCTCTCGCGGACTGGCGAAGTAAATTTGTAGTGGCTTCTTTCTGGCGTATAATTTCGGCTTTTGCCTGTTCAAGCAACCGGTTAGCCTCTTCTTTAGCCTTTGAAATTATCGCCTGGGCCTGGGCATGGGCCTGGGCTTCGATTTTAGAAGCCTTTTCTTTTGCAGCCTCAATGCCTTCTTTTTGAATTTTCTCAATAAGTCTTTTTAAGTCTTCTGCCATGTGGAACACCTTAATGTATTTATCTGGTGACGTCCTCCGAAGCCCTACCAGCTATGAATTGCTGAAGGGCGAAGGAGGATAAGTACTCCAAATATTATAGGTCCTTCATCACTTTGCTCCTCAGATCCTTCAGCCCTTCGGGCTTCAGGATGAAAGACTGGCAAATATCTTTGCCAGTCTTTCAATTATAAGCTATTTACCTAATAAATTCAAGGGATTTAAAATCGATGGGGAAGATGCTTATTCCTATGAAGTAAGCCTGGAGGACCTGGCTTTTTTTGAAAAAAATATAACCTGTGCAAGGAAAAATCCAAGCAAAGTTCCTATAAAAAGCGGCTTTGCTTTTTTACTTGAAAAATAGAAAACAAGGCCTATCAGGGCGTATCTGGCTATATAACCGGCGATTATTAAATGCCATTTCTTGCCAGCTAAAAATTCTTTCATCTGCTTTTCAAAGATGAAAAAATTAATCACTCCGGTTAGAACGCCTAAGAGGATACCAATTGCAATAATCATATTTATCTAAATTTTATCAAAATTTTCCAATATGGCCTTCCTTAACATTATAGATAATTAACCCAACAATCCATAAACCCCACAGCAATAAAGAGATGACATTAAAGGTGGGGCTTTTAGCTTTTATTCCAAAGGCTGTTTCTATAACGGCCATTAAAACAAAGGAGCCTAGCCATAAGCCAAGTATTTTCAATACCTTTTTCCAACCTTCATGAAATCCAATAACACACAACATTACAATAAAAGTTGGAAGTAATATAAAACCTAACATTTTTGATCCTTTCTTGCAGGCGTGCGCATTCGGCCTTGTATTATCTTATACATCGCGCAATTACGCGCTAAGCACTTCTTCGGCAGCTTTTAAATAATCTTTCTTTGAAATAATCGGCCGGCCGACAACAATATAGTCTGCGCCTGATTCAAAAGCGGTTTTTGCAGTAGTTATTCGTTGCTGGTCTCCTTTTGCATCAAAAGGCGAACGAATGCCGGGAGTAATAACTTTTAAATTATCAAACTTGGCTTTTATTGCCGGGGCTTCCTGCGCTGAGGCAATAACGCCATCAAGTTTTGCATCGTTGGCAAGAGTTACTAATTTTAGCACGTCTTCAGGGGAAGCCTTTGAGCTGGTCAGCTCAGTAACACCAAGAATTAGCGGTTTTCGGATATTTTTTTCTTCCGCAGCTCTCTTTACCTCGTCTCTTACGGCAGCTAGCGCATCCGCACCTGCTTTTATGTGCACGGTAAATGCCCAACAACCAATTTCGGTTATCACGCGAGCGGTTTCCTTCATTGTGTTTGGAATATCATAAAGCTTTAAGTCTACGAATATATCTATATTTTTCTTTGTAAATTTTTGCACAAGGGCCGGGCCAAATTTTGTAAAAGCAATTGAGCCGATTTTAAATTTAGCCTTTTTCGGCGCAAGGATTTCTACTACTTTTTCTATTTCCTTTTCGTTGCCCAAATCCAGCGCCACAATTAACCTACCCCAAGGAAGTCTTTGGTCTGTCATGCGAGCATTCCTCCCCTTAATTCATTTATATCGCTTATCTTTTTTCTCTTCATGTAATCTTTCAGCCCTTTTACTATATCAGTTGCCCGGTTTGGATAAACTAAATTTATCGTGCCGATGCTTATTGCGGTTGCTCCGGCAAGAAAAAACTCAATGGCATCGTTTGTATTCTCAATGCCGCCTCCGCCAATAATTGGTATATCCACACTCTTGTAAACCTGCCAGATTTTATATAAGGCAAGCGGCTTGATTGCCCGGCTTGAATAGCCGCCATGAATACTTCCCAAATAAGGCTTTTTTGTTTCGATGTTTATTGCAAGAGCAAAGAAAGTGTTTACAAGGGAAAGTGCATCCGCACCTGCTTCTTTGCTTGCCTTTGCGATTTCTACAATATCATCTATTTCCGGTGTAATTTTTATGATCAGAGTTTTTTTGGTAAGCGCTCGTAAAGACTTCACTAGATTGTAAGTTAACTCTTTGTTTTGAGAAAACATTTTTTTCATTTTGATATTAGGGCAGGAAAGATTAATTTCAAGAGCTTCTATTTTTTTGTCTTCGAGCCGCTTAACTATTTCCTCGTAATCTTCCTGCGAAAACCCGCCGACGCTTATGATTGATTTTACGGGCAGCTTAACAAGCATTGGGAGTTTTTCTTCCAGAAAGCCCTCTAGCCCGGGATTTTCCAGTCCGATTGAATTGATAACTCCGTATTCTGTCTCATAAATTCTAGGGGGAGGGTTTCCGGCACGCGCCTGCGGAGTAATGGTTTTGGTAGTTATTGCGCCGATATTTTTAAAGTTAACCAGGCCTTTTAACTCTTCTCCGTAGCCAAAAGTCCCGGAAGCGCAAATAACCGGGGTTGGAAGGTTGAAATTACCTACTTTTACGCGTAAATTCATTTACCTATTGTATTATAGAATGCGGGTAGTTTCAAATGTTAGTTTATTCGTTGATTTAGGTTAACTCTAGCTATACAATCTGTGCTTAAAAATACTTTTGATTTATGATGGGGGTGGTATAATGAGTAAAATAAAAATTTGACAAAAATGGTTGTTATGGTATATATTTTAATTGAAAGAAATATGCTAACTACCCTTGGGCTTCGACCCAAGGCGCGGGGCTGCCTTTTGGCAGCCCCTGCTTATTTTTGTCCACAATGACTCAAAGAACGTGGATATATATTGATGGCTTTAACCTCTATTATCGCGGCCTGAAAGATTCTCCTTACAAATGGTTGGACTTAAAAAAACTTTGCCAAACGATCTTAGATAAAACACACAAAATCGAAGAGATTAAATACTTCACGGCCACGGTTTCTGGTAAAACTGACCCCCATAAACCCAAAAATCAACAAACATATATAAAGGCATTAAAAGAATATACTTCCGGATTTTCTGAATACTACGGACATTTTCTTAGCCATGACGCCTGGGCTATATTAGCCAACCCCACAGATAATCAAAAATTTGTCAAAATAATTAAAACTGAAGAAAAAGGCTCGGATGTTAATCTTGCTGTTCATTTACTAAACGATGCCTGGATGAATCAATATGACTGTGCTGTGATAATTTCGAATGACAGTGACCTTGCAGAATCTATCAGCATTGTAAAAAAGCAACATAAGAAAATAATTGGCTTACTGCTTCCGCCAAATTGTCACCCATCAAAACAACTAATGAGACTGGCTGATTTTATTAAAACTATACGCCACGCCACTTTGGCAATGTCACAATTGCCGTATAATATCCCTGGAACAAATATAAAAAAACCAACAAAATGGGTTATTGAAACAGAGTTGCATGAACAAAAAATTTCTTATACTAATCTTTTAGTAACCGATATAAAAATAGCATCACAAGAAAATCATGAAATAAGTTTTTCTTTTCGCAATAAAAAAGAATATTTTGCTGGAAAAGCATTAACTATTAAGGACAAATTACATATAGAAAAAATAGAAAAATTGCGGAATAAATAAGATACTATTTACTAAAAAAGAGGTCAAATGAGATTCTATCTCAAATGGATAAACCCAATCGTAGCGCTTTTGATTCTGATTATTTGTTCTTGGCTCTATTTCGGCGGGTATTTTGTAAGCTTTGGCGATAAATCGCCGTTTTTAAGAGGTAAAAACATTATTGACCCGGCAGAGATGAATCTTCAGATGTATTTTTTTGCCAAAGGCCTGTTTTGTTCATCAATGCTTTTTCTTTTCGGGGAATTCTTGAAAAGGAAACTGCGTAAAGAAGAATAAAAATAGTAAAGTGTAAATCTTGGATGGCGAAATAGTTTATCGTTGGCAATAAGGAGGATAAAAAATGAAGTGGGTATCAGTAATCTTACGTGCGATTATTTTATTTCTTTCATTTATCGCCTTGAATATTATGTTCAACCTGGTAATGCAAATAGCAATGGAAAGCTGGAAAAATTCACCTGTTGCCCTGGGGACAATACCTAAAGCGGCGGTTTCATTACATTTGTTTATTGCGCAATATACCATAGCTGTCGGCGCAATAGTTTTAGTATTTTGCTTTGCGTTGCCCCTCATAACAACGGCAAGAAAAAAGTAAAGTATGGGTGTTTACGTATATTGTATAAAGAAAGATTATAACTATCCATCACTGATAAAAGAACGCGCATTCGAAAATGAGTGGCTTAAGCTTGATTCTGATGGCACGGTTATCGTAAAAGGCAGCAATTATAAAGGCTATGCCTGGGATGGCTGCAGCCCTAAGTTAAAGATAAAAGATGTTTATGTCGGGACATTTGAAGGGGTTTTAAATTTTGATACAGGGCAAAGCAAAACTTATTATGCTTCTTTAATCCACGACGTTTTTTACCAGTTTAGCCGAGATGTAAAATCATTCATCAAACGCAAGGAAGTTGATAGAGAATTTTATATTATTTTGAAAAATAATGGCTTTGGGTTTGCAAAGCTTTATTATATAGCTGTACGGTTATTCGGATGGATATTTTGGGGATAGTATTATTTTATTGTATCCCGCCGACGTTACGTCGGGGTCATTAAGGAGGTGTTTATGGCAGAAGCGCAGAATAAACAAGAGAACAATTTAGCAATGGCATGTCATCTTTTGGGGCTAATCGGATTTTTGGGACCTTTGATTCTCTGGTTAGTTAAGAATGGCGAATCGGCAGCCGTCGACAAGAATGGCAAAGAATCTTTAAATTTTCAGATTTCTATCATAATTTATCTAATTGGGGCGTGGCTTTCGGCATTTATGCTGATTGGCTTTTTTCTTTTCCCTGCGGTAATAATTTTTAATTATGTTATGGTAATCATTGCAGCCGTAAAGACAAGTAAAGGTGAAGATTTTAAGTATCCCCTATGTATTAGGTTTATAAAGTAATTTTTGCTAAAGAAGCGCCCCATAGCTCTACTGGCAAGTCAAAACTGGGCGGCTTAAGACCGGTGACTGGGGTACTTTTAAGAAAGGGGTAAAAATGACAAAAAATATGCAAGCGTGCATTCTGGCAATTCTATTTTTCGTTTCCTTGATACCCTTTGCTCCAAATGCTTTCGCCGAATCTTACATCCAAGGCGGCAACGAAATAATCAAGAAGATTTATGATGATATCATTGTGTTAAAACAAAACCACAGTGACCTCAAGGCTTTTGATAATACTGCGCTAAAGAAATCGCGCAGGGACGAGCTTTACATTACATATGGTGAACCATGGAAGAAAATCGGAAAGAAAGAAGGTACGTATATTGATATTTCTTATAGTAAATTACCGATGAGTTTTAAAACCTGGGAATGCGCTCCTAATGTATTTTATTCGCTGAAATATGACCTTTATGTAGGTTACTGCCTGTGGACAAAAGATAAATTAAGAGAAGATTTACTTAAAATAATCGAGAAAGACGTGCGTTGATGAATTATTCTCTTTTGCCTTTTAAACTAAACGCCGTTAGGGCTTAGGAAAGGGTTCATTTTCCAAAAATCATCCGCAGAGAAGCCAACAATAAAGCTATGCCGAATATCCTTTTAAGCAAAAGTTCTGGTATTTTGTTAACGAACATTGCCCCCAACAGTCCGCCAATAAAAAACCCCAAGCACATGAACATAGCAATATTAAGTTTTACGTTGCCGTCGTGATAATATTTAAGCGCGGCAAGTAAACCTATGGGTGGAATCATAAAGGCAAGGGTCGTGCCCTGAGCTTGATGTTGTGTTAACCCAAAGATATAAACAAGTGCTGGTATAAGGATTAATCCTCCGCCGATGCCTAAAAGCCCACTAAGCGTCCCAGCAGCCAAACCCAAAATTACATAACCAATCCACATACGTCTCCTTTAAAGCTCTCTGCCTTCAGTCGTCAGCTTTCAGCTGAGAGCTGAAGACTGATAGCTGAAAGCTTTCTTTAGAAGCTAGGTTCTATACAAAAAGTTCCGTTTTTAAATGAACCTTTCAGCCCGCCTTTAACAAAATAAAGATTAGTTAGATATTTCATCTTCGCGAATTCAATCCATTTGTCATAGGGCTCTATGTTAAATATCATTCTAAAGTATTTAAATTTTACATATGAAGTTATCGCCAACGATACCCAGGCAAACAATTTAAGCCAGAAAGAGCAAGGGAACCCCCATTGTAAAATAAAAAACAGCAAAAACAATGCGCCAAAGATATGCATCAGATGAAAGTTGCCTATGTAAATGAATCCTTTTACAAAAAATGGTATGCGCAATATCGGGTGCTCGGGGTATTTGCCGAGAAACTGAAAAATTATTTCCATGCGGTCTGTGCTATGTGCACGAAGTAGCGGCGGGTGCGCTGCGCCGTATGATTTCCATACTTTTAAAAGCGCCGGCAAATCCGCTCTATGCATGTGCTCAACCGAAGCTGAGGGAAGAAAATAAAATTTCCACCCCTTTTTTCTTGCTCTTATGCCGAAATCAATATCTTCACCGGTAGGCAAGTCCCAGAATTTTCGTGAATTTTCATCTATGACTTCTTTTCTGTAGGCAACATTGGCTGTAACAAAGAAATATGCTCTGTGCCCGCATACTTGAGTCGGCGCCATATCGCTTAAATCCGGGTAGTAGCCTTCCTGTAGATTCCCGTAACGCCAGGAAACCCGGTTAAAGCCGAACGCCTGGCAGAAAATCTCAACCAGATTATTTGGGTCAACTTTTAACGTAAGTATTTCTCCGCCTACAGCACCTATTTTTGCGTCCGTTTTAAATACTTCGAGCATTTTATATATCCAGTCTTTGCAGGGTGCGCAATCTCCGTCGGTGAAGAACACAAGATCTCCTTTCACAACTTCTAAGGCCTTAGTCCTGGCAAAGCCCGGAGAAGGGCATTTGGGAATTTCTACAAGTTTGATGTAAGGGTGTTCTTTTTGATAGTTTTTTATTATTGAAATTGTGCTATCGGTGCTTCCACCATCAGCAAATACAATTTCCATTTTATCGCGGGGGTACTCTGCACCCATAAGATATTCGAAGGTTTTACCTATGGTTCTTTCCATATTCCTTACCGGCACAATTATAGAGATGAAAGGCTCCATCTTGACCTCCTTAAATTGTCCAACTTTAGTTGGACAATTTAACCCGAAGCGCTCCGGTTAAATTTCCATTTAGCACATCATTTTTTTAAGCGAAGCGATGAAAAAATGTTGGTTTCATTTGAATGTAAATCATTTAAAAGCTGTTACTTTTAAAAAAATAATCACGCTGACGACAATAGCCGCTATGCCTATTATCTGTATTGTCTTTCTTGTGGGCGCATTTTCTTTACTTTTCAAATCTTTTTGCGTAAAGACCTGGGGAAAGGCCAGAATAACAATTCCAATCATCAAGGGAATCAGGGCGGTTATAAAATTCGACATAGTTTCCTCCTTTTTAAACTTTATGAATAAGGAAAAACACAAATTTTTGTTACTTTTTCTATTGTGCTTTTATCTTTTCCTTCTTCTTCTATTATCATAACTCCGTCATCTTTTTTGCCTATATAAATTATGTTGCCTTCGTTTTCGGCAATCATAAAGTTTTGTTTATCATTCCATTTAAGGTTCGCATATTTTTTATCCATAAGAGCCTTCATCCCTTTAAAGAATTCTTCTGCCTCAAGCACGGAATCCCAGCGCGTATCCATAATCAGCGTAAGTTTACCTTCTTTTTCATAAAGATAATAGCTATCATTCCCCCACCCAACAGAAAGCATTTTCGCATAAAGGTCGTCCAGGAATGTGATTCCTAATGTATAAATGGTAAACTCCCCCAGGGTTCCTTTTGAAATTTCTTTGTAGCCGTCCTGAGCGAGAAATGAAAAATTTTTCCCTGGCAACGGGAGAGGCTTATCTTCAACAAGAAAATATTTCTCAGGATGAATTATCTGCTCAGTTGAAAGCGGATAATTTTTGTATACGGAATCGACCTTTTTCCAGCCACCGTTATCGTAGGCGTATTTAATAAACAGGCCGCCGTTTATGTAAGGAAAAAGCAAATAGTGAATAAGTGCTTTGTTTTCAAATTCCGGGGAAAGGCTCTTTGTCATAAGCATCATCGATTCCAAAATAAACTTTTCCATATCCATCGAATCAAATACTTTACTTTGCGGGCCGCCGCTGGTTCTTTTTTTAATATAATCTGCCATGATGCTAAAAGATACATAAGTTGCTTCCCCTTCGATGACGGATTTCATTGCGAGGGCTTTATCGTCGTTTGCCTTTTTAAGATCTTCATCCAGATAATCAAGCATAATATATTGGTCCTGCAGCGCATGGACCAGCTCATGTATTACAACTTCTGACGGCAGGAAAGGAGAAAACGAAGAGGCAGCCTCATCCACAACATACATTTTGTTTTCTTTCGGCTCATAGAAACCGGCAACGTTACGGGTAAAAAGCTCAATAATCATCTTTTTATAGTCTGCGCCCGGGCTTATAATTCCTAATTTAACCAGCAGCTTTTTGTCTTGCTCAATTTCTTCGTCTTTAACCTCTTCTTGCAGCTTTTTTTCCATGTATTTTTTTATGTTCTCACGCGAAATCATTTCATTTTTAACTTCTGATATAAATTCTAATCCCCGTTTTTCGGAAACCATCTTAACGGCATCTTTATACGAAGAAGCAAATCCTTTTTCCTTGCCCTCGAAGTGGCCGGCTTCGTAGGTGTCTTTTGCCCTTGAAAATTCCTCAAAAGTAAAACCTTCGATTTTATCTATCTCTTCTTTGTAAAGGCTCATTCGAATATTACCCCTACCCTGGGCAATTACTATCTTGGAATTATCTATGCTTACGAAATAACCCTGCACCTGCCTGCCGTTTTTGAGATACACCGTGATTTGAGCGTAAACGGAAATTGTAATTAATATACAAAACAAAAATAAAATTAATTTTTTTATCATATAATTTTTAAATCAAATACCGGGCCGTCTTTACATACTTTTTTGTATCCTTCTTTCGTCTCAATGGCGCAGCCGTAACATATTCCAAGGCCGCAACCCATAAACTGCTCAAAAGAAACCTGAGCCTGTATTTGCGGATATTTTTCCAAAACTTTTTTTATTTCATAAAACATTTCTTTAGGGCCGCAGGCGTAAATATTAGTTCTAAGTTCTAAGTTGTAAGTTCTAAGTTGTTCTTTTAATAATTCCACAACCGACCCCTTAAACCCTCTAGAACCGTCGTCGGTTGCGATATGAACTTCAAACCCAAGCTTTTTGAATTCGCTTTCGGCTAATACTTCCTTTTTACTCTTAGCCCCCAAGAGTATTAAGTTTCGAGTTTCGGATTTAGGGCTTCGGATTTCCCTTAGTTTTTCTGCAAGAAAAACTAAGGGCGCTACTCCCATTCCTCCAGCTACTAGAATACGTTGGGCGTTAGGCGTAGGGCGTGGGACGTGGAAGCCATTGCCGAGGGGCCCAATAGCATCAAAAACATCTCCTTTTTTACACTGTGAAAGGAGCTTGGTTCCTCTTCCCCTGACACGGAAAAGGAGATAGATAAGGTTTTTTTCAATTTTATGAATACTTAACGGCCGGCGCAGAATTGTAATTTTGTCGTCTACTTTTAGATGCAAAAATTGCCCGCATCGAGCGCTGCTTGCGATGTAAGCTGACTTAAACCCTATAAGATAAACATCGTTTTTTATTTTTTTCGAAAACTCAATTTTGACTTCCAGCTCTTTCGGCATTATTACCCTTATTCGTGCGAATATGTCTTATACAAATACGGACATTCCTTCTAAAAGTTTTTTAAATGCTGCCTTTAAATCTTTCTTGATTTTATAAAACGCAAAAAGCCCCTCTTGCTCCCGTTCCAGTAAACCGCTGTTTTCCAAAAGGCAAAGGTGCCTAGAGGTGCTTTTAAAAGAAAGGTTCAATTTGTGCGAAATGGTAGAGACGCTAAGCCGTTCTTTCGCAAGAAGCATCTCCATTATTTTTAGCCGGCGCGAATTAGCCAAAACCTTAAATACTTTTGTTTCTTTACTCATATTACCCTTATTCGTGCGAATATGGGATAGTACTGCGTTTAGGGTATTTTTATTTTACTGTTATTTCTCAAAGAGGCAAGGGAAATTTCCGCTTTCATCAATCCCCTTACGGAATTACCTATATATATCGCATCGGCCGCCAAAATATCCCGTAAATAAAGAGTTTTCTCTTTTGCTTTATCGGTTCTTAAAAGATGCTGGCGTAAAACACCGTTTAAAAGCCCGCATTTAACCGGCGGAGTATAAAGCATTCCGTTCTTTGGGACAAAAACATTGGAAATGCTTCCTTCGGTAAGTTCTCCGTATTTATTAAAGAAAATTGCCTCAAAGCATCCGGCGTTTTTGGCTTTTTCTCTTTCTTCCTCATAAAATTTTCTCTTGGTTGTCTTATGGTAAAGAAAAATATCCTGTGGGTTTATTTTTTTTCTGCTGATTTTAACTTTTACGGGGAAACCCAGTTCGCCGAGAGGAGAATTTTCTATCATGAAATTTCCCTCGAGGTTTGCCAATATTCTTATTTTAAATCTTCCGCCTTTTGCTTTTAGTTTTTTTGCTAAAATATTCAACTCTTTTTTGAGTTTGTCGAAATTTAGTTTTATTGAAAAATATTCACAGGATTTTTTAAGCCGGTTTAAATGTAAATCATTCAGGAAATATCCTTTCTCTGCCCAGAGGATTGTTTCTATGAGAGAAAAACCGTCGAGGCCCTGAGTAAGGAATTTTGCTTTAAGCATTGCTTCCGTGTATTCTTTTTTTGCGCTTGAATCATAAACAATGCCCCCGCCAATACCCATTTCTCCTTTATCCTCAGAAAGCACAATAGTCCTTATTGCAACGTTAAAACAGGCTTTTTGGGCCGGCGAGATATAGCCTATTGCTCCGGTATAAATATTGCGGGGCTCTTTTTCCAATTCTTTGATAATCTCCATAGTCTTTATCTTGGGTGCGCCGGTTACCGAGCCGGAGGGGAAAAGCGAAGAAAAAATTTCCCGAATACCGGTATCATTTTTCAACTTGGCTGATATGGTTGAGGTCATCTGGTAAAGGGTTCTGTATTTTTCTGCGCAGAAAATCTCAGGCACCCATACTTTTTTTGAAACTCTTCCTAAATCATTACGCAGCAAATCAACAATCATTAAGTTCTCAGCCATTATTTTTTTGTCTGCCGTTAGCTTGCTTTCATTTATCTTATCCTCGGATAAAGTATTCCCGCGGCCGATAGTTCCCTTCATGGGTTTGGTCGTAATTTTATTGCCATCTTGCCTAAAAAAAAGTTCCGGCGATAGAGAAATAATAAAACACTCGCCTGTGTTTATAAGCGCCATATAAGATGTCGGCTGAGCTGCCCGCAAGGCAGCATAGAAATTTAAAACATCTCCTGAAAAAGAGAATTTTATCTTGAAGGTAAAGTTAGTTTGGTAGTTGGTGCCGTTTCCAAGGTATGTTTTTATTTTTCTGATTGTGGTTGCGTATTGGCGGTAGCTGATATTAGGTTTTATATTTTTTATCCGAAAACTTTTTTTTGATTTTCTATCGGCACAAACCGGAATAGGGTGGCAGTTGATTATTTTAACTGGCTCTTTACAGCAGGCAAGCCAGGCAAGCGGAAAATTGTTTTTTTCTTTTAGGTAGTATAGTGCTGGTTCAAGGCAGTAGCCGAATTCATACGAAAAAAATCCGCAGAGCCATTGATTTTTCCCTAAACAACTTTCTGCTTTTTCAAAAAATTTGTCTACGTCGTCTTTGTAATTAAAAATAAAAACTTCAGAAAAATCTTTAAACAAAAAAGAGCTTACGTTATCTTTATCGAAATTCGCTGTTTCAAGAAAAACAAAAGGTTTTTTTAGGTGAGGTTTAAGTAGCGAGATTATTTCATTTTGGTTTAACATTTGTTTTATTACACAGATGACCACAGATTGGAGAGCAGATGATCACAGATAAATTCCACTGTAATTAATATACGATAGAAATACGGTGGATATACAGTAGATATACAATTGTATTTCTACTGTATTTCGCGAGCAAAGCGAGCGTGTTTCAACTGTATTTCTATCTTCTTATTTGCGATCATCTGTGTTTTACGCTTGGCAGTGCGGGCAAAAATATGTGCCGCGGCCGCCTAAACTTATTCGCTGGATAGGGATTTTACATTTTAAACAGGGCTTTTTTTCTCTATCGTAAACCTTGTGGTACTTTGCGTAACCGCCATCTTCACCGGAAAGCTGGACATATTGGTCAACGGATGAACCTTTATGGGCAATTGCCTCTTTAAGTGTTTCTTTTAGTTCATTAAAAAGGAGCTCTTTTTCCTTTTGCGACAAGCTATTTGCCGGCCTGCCGGGGTTGATTTTTGCGCGAAACAGCGCTTCGTTGGCGTAAATATTGCCAACACCGGAAATAAATGTTTGATCCAGTAAAAGCGGTTTTATCTTTGTTTTTTTAGAGGCGAGCATTTTTTTAAAATGCTCGCACGATAAATCAAAAGGTTCCGGGCCCAAGCTTTGAATAAATTTTAATTTCTGCCAATCATCAACCAGCCGTAATTCCGCAAACAAGCGGCCGTCATTAAAATCTAAATCTTTACCGGAAGACAAGCTAAAAATAACTCTTGTAAGCTTAGAGCCTTTTCCCGGATAAATTAATTGACCGGTCATTTTAAGATGGATTGCCAGAAACTTGCCATTTGATAATTCAATAATCAGCAATTTTGCTTTTCGCAGAATATTTTTTATGGTTGCGCCGGCAATTTCTTTTTGGAATTCTTTAGGAGACGGCTCTTTGATTACTTTCGGGTTAATCACAGAAACTTTTGTGATTTTTTTCCCCAAAACCGCTTTTTCTAATTCGCGTTTAATTGTTTCAACCTCTGGCAATTCCGGCATATCTTCTCCTTAATGATAGGGACGGATTACCGCAAAGCTATACGCGGATAAACGCTCTGTCATTATCCTACTCGCTTCCGCCCACAAGCTTCATATTTAAAATCGCCCTTGCCCTTTTGATCCATACGATTTAATACGCAGAAAGCTTCCCGTTCCACATCACCATTGCGTTTACAAGTAATGCATAAACTTAGTTTAGGTATCAAACCATTAAAGAAATCCATGCAATTATTTATCCATTTTCAAAAATTAGAAACATCCTTATTTTTTATATCGAAGTTACTATTTTTTTAGTATCAAATTTTCTGAAGATTCCTTTTAAGATATATGCGATCAATTTGTTAATATCAATAGTTTTAACCCACTGCATATTATCGCTAATTAAATTTCCATTTTTGTCTTGAACTAACATAGCATAAATATTCGAAGAACTTATACATTCCAAGGATAAACCATGAACAAATTCACCTCTAAGTTTAATAATTTTTGTAATAAAAACATCAATATCACTCACATTTTTAAATTTAGGATCCTTCTTGATTACTTTTTCAATTTCATCTGTTTCTTCTTTTTTGATATTTTCTTTAAAAAATCTACGTATTTTTTCAGATGAACCATGTTTTTGCCTCCATTCCTCAATAACCTTTTTTGTATCCCCTTTATTGCATCTTTTTATATTCTCATCTTTATTTATGTAGCTCCAAAAAGATACCTCTTTTTCCATAGATCTTTCAACTAAAGCAAATAATGTTATCAGAACATAATTCGTCCATATTGACGCAGTGCCAGGCGTTTCTGCACAAGGAACTATTGATTTAAAATAAGCAAAAAAGCATAGAATAGATGTAATAAATAATTCTCTATCTTTGATGTCTATATTTTCCAAAAATTGAATTAACTTGTCTTTTTCGAGGTTTGGTCGGGATCCTTTAGGTAGAAGTTCCATTTCTTTTAGTATGCTGGCTGCTAAAAAATTTAAACCATTATCAACCATTTTTTCGGCCTTTTGATAATCCGCTCATTTCAAAAATGAAAAGCGGTGGCTATTACATTTCTATTATTTTTACATATATTTGTCGCTGTCTTGACCCGTCAAACTCGCAGAAATAAATCCCCTGCCAGGTGCCGAGAGCTAAGTTCCCGTCTTTGATTATAACATTTAAGGAGCTGCCCAAAAGAGAAGCCTTAATGTGCGCATCAGAGTTGCCCTCTGAATGAGAAAAACCTTTACCGGCAGGAACTAATTCTTCAAGGTGGCTAATGATATCTTTTTGAACTGAGGGGTCGGCATTTTCGTTAATAGTTAAAGCCGCTGTTGTATGCGGGCAAAAAACAACACAGAGTCCGTCTTTTATTTTCGAATCTTTGACAATTTTTTCTACCTTGGAAGTTATATCTACAAATTCATTTCGTTTTGTAGTTTTGACTTCTATTGTATTCATGATTAAATAACCAATAACCAAGATACAAGATACAAACAATATTCAAATTCCAATATCCAATAACCAAACGGAGATACTGTTTTTTGTTTGGTTATTGGAATTTGATTATTGGTCATTGTTTGGTTATTGTATCTTGGAGCTTGGTTATTATAACTATATATTATTATATATCCCTTTATAACTTTCTGTTTCTTTTGTCGGCAGAAACACAAGCTGAGCGATGCGGGCGTTTTGTTTTATCTTTATCCCATGGGGGTTACCGACGATTAAAACAAATTCTCCGCGGCCTCTGAAGCCGGCGTCCCATACGCCGTGCTGGGTAAAAGCACCCATACGTAGAAGCGTTGTGCGGGTAAAAGCTTGGGCTACTAAATCATTCGGAAGATTAACTGTTTCGTTTGTTCTTACCTTATACGCGCCTGTTTTTAATTCCCACCAGCCGAATTTATCTGCTGGATTTTTCTTTTTTGGAATGAGCTCTTTACCTTCCGGCACAATTCTTTCTTTGTTGGAAAAATCTACCGCTCCGGGGGCATCGAATTCGTAAATTTTTCCTGCAGTCAAATCAAAACCATTCGGAGTAAGTTGGATTTCTAAATCGATGTGGCCTTCGATTAATTTTTTCTCGTTGATTATTTTTTTTATCTCTTCTTTATTCAGCATGCCGCTTCGCTCCATTACACAGATAACCACAGATTCGGAAGCAGATAATCACAGATAAATCATCTGCGATCATCTGAGATTTCCAATCTGTAATTATCTGTGTTACTTAATCATCTTATGATATTCCTGTAAAGACTTGGGTGAATCTTTCTGTTTTTGCATCGCCTCAATACCTTCCACACTTGCCGCTGCTGCTGCGACTGTAGTAATATAAGGGACTTTGTATTGTATCGCCATTCTGCGAATATAAGCATCATCCTGTTTGCCGCTTGGGCCGAGAGGAGTGTTAATAATTAAGTGCAGCTCTTTGTTTTTAATAAAATCTGAGATGTCAGGCCTGCCTTCATCAATTTTGCTTATTTCAATGTTTTCTACTCCGTTTTCTTTTAACACCGCGCTTGTTCTTTTGGTAGCATAAATATTAAACCCTAATTTTTTTAGCTTTTTTGCGACCGGAACAATATGTTTTTTGTCTCTGTCCGCAACCGTAATCAGCACATTGCCTTTTTCGGGAAGCTGTAAGCCGGTTGCCTCCTGAGATTTACAAAACGCCAGGCCAAAACTATCGCCCATGCCCATAACTTCTCCTGTTGCGCGCATTTCCGGGCCCAAGATAGGGTCAACTTCCGGAAACATATTAAAGGGGAATACTGCTTCTTTAACTCCGGTGTAAGGAAGTTTGATTTTTTTCAACTCTGGAAAATCTTTTATTTTTTTGCCAAGCATAAGAAGCGTGGCAATACGCGCAATAGATATTCCTGTTACTTTAGAAACTACCGGAACAGTGCGGGACGCGCGCGGGTTTGCCTCTAAAATATAAACTTTGTCATTGCAGATTGCGTACTGAATATTCATAAGGCCTACAACTTTAAGGTCTTTGGCGATTTTAGCTGTGTAATCCTCAATTGTTTTTAAATGTTTTTCCGGAATTGTGCGTGGGGGTATTGCACAGGCAGAATCCCCCGAGTGCACTCCGGCAAGCTCGATGTGTTCCATTATTGCAGCGACAAAAGTATTTTCACCGTCACAAAGCGCATCAACCTCGGTTTCAATTGCCTGCTCCAGAAAACGGTCAATCAACATTGGAAATTCCGGCGTAATCTCGATTGCTTCTTCGGCATATTTTCTAAGCATCGCCTCGTCATAAACAACTTCCATTCCGCGGCCTCCCAAAACAAATGACGGCCGCACCATTAAGGGGTAGCCGATGCGGTTTGCAATCTTAATCGCATCATCGAGCGAACGCGCAGCATCACCGTCCGGTTGCGGAATGTCTAATTTTTTAATCCTCTCTCTAAAATATTCTCTGTCCTCGGCAAGGCGGATGCTTTCCGGAGAAGTTCCTAAAATTTTAACACCGTTATCTTTTAATTGCTGGGCGATATTTAAAGGGGTCTGGCCGCCGAATTGCACAATTACGCCTTCAGGCTTTTCTTTTTCGTAAATCGCCAGCACGTCTTCAACGGTTAAGGGTTCGAAATAAAGTTTATTGGATGTGTCATAATCGGTTGAGACCGTTTCCGGGTTACAGTTAACCATTATGGACTCAAGGCCTTCGTCACGTAAAGCAAAAGCAGCGTGAACGCAGGTGTAATCAAATTCAATACCCTGGCCGATACGGTTTGGCCCGCCGCCTAAAATCATTACTTTCTTTTTGTCGGAAACCGGAACCTCATCATTAGCATTATATGTAGAATAATAATAAGCTGCGTTGTCAACACCGCTTACGGGAACGGCATTAAATTTTTCCTCTTTGCCTAAAGCAATTCTTTTTTCACGCACAGTTTTTTCTTTTACGCCGAAAAGCTCGCCTAAATACCTGTCGGAAAACCCCCATTCTTTAGCTTTAATGAGTTTTTTGTCCGGTAACTCGCTCCATTTAAATTTTAATAACTCCTCTTCGTAAACAACCAAATCTTTCATCTCATTAATAAACCAACGGCCGATATGCGTCATTTGATAAAGCTCTTCGATGGAAACGCCTCTGCGTAGCGCCTCATACATTAGAAAAATGCGCTCGCTGGAAGGAAATCTTAATCTTTCTTTTAAGGCTGCTAAATCTATTTCTTTAAACTTTTTAACTCCTAAGCCATATCTGCCTATTTCCAAAGAGCGTATGGATTTTTGCATTGCTTCTTTAAAATTTTTTCCGATGCTCATTACTTCGCCGACAGCTTTCATTTGTGTGCCTAAAATGTCTTTTGCCTGGCGGAATTTCTCAAATGCCCAGCGCGCAAATTTTATGACTACGTAATCGCCGCTTGGCTCGTATTTTTCAAGCGTTCCCCTACGCCAGTAAGGTATTTCATCCATACTAAGGCCTGCGGCAAGCTTTGTAGAAATGCGTGCGATAGGAAATCCGGTTGCTTTTGAGGCAAGGGCTGAAGAACGAGACGTTCTTGGATTAATTTCAATGGCAACCAATCTATCATCTTCGGGGTTATGCGCGAATTGTATGTTTGTCCCGCCGACAACTCCGATAGCGTCAACTATTTTATAGGAAAGCTCCTGCATTTTTTTCTGTAATTTTTCAGGAACCGTAAGCATTGGCGCAGCGCAAAAACTATCTCCGGTGTGTACGCCCATCGGGTCGATATTCTCAATAAAACAAACAGTAATTTTATTGTTTTTCTGGTCCCTTACTACTTCAAGTTCAAGTTCTTCCCATCCTAATACTGATTCTTCTATCAACACCTGATGAATAAGGCTGGCGCTTATCCCCCTATTTGTAATTATGCGTAGCTCCTCCACGTTATAAGCAATGCCACCGCCGGTTCCGCCCAAAGTATATGCTGGCCTGACTATTACTGGATAGCCTAAGCCCTCGGCTATTTTTTCTGCTTCTTCTGTGGAGTGGCAAATTTCTGATTTCGGCAGGCCGATGCCAAGCTTATTCATGGTTTCTTTAAAGGCAAGCCGGTCTTCGCCGCGTTCAATAGCATCAGCTTTTACTCCGATAATTTCCACGCCGTATTTTTTTAAAATACCGGCTTTATGAAGGCTGGATGCAAGGTTAAGCCCGGTTTGCCCGCCAAGATTAGGAAGTAACGCATCGGGCTTTTCGCGTTCTATAATTTTTCCTAAGCTTTCTACGGTAAGCGGCTCAATATAGGTTTTATCTGCCATGCCCGGGTCAGTCATAATGGTTGCCGGGTTTGAATTAACCAGCACTATCTCATAACCTTCTTCACGTAAAGCTTTACAAGCTTGCGTTCCCGAATAATCAAATTCGCAAGCCTGGCCGATAATGATGGGGCCGGAACCGATAATTAAAACTTTTTTTATATCTTTCCTCCTTGGCATAATACCTCCCTTTCTCCGTTGGAAAAATTGTTTTATTGTTATAGTCGGTTAATATATTTTGGCTACTTAGCCTCTTGGGGAATTTTACTTTTTATATATTGGATAGCAGTTTCGGCATTTTTAACTTTTACCACACCTTTAATGCCCCAAGTATTTATTCCAAGGACGGTTCTACCCTCATTAAAAGCAAAAGCAATCTCCGAAAGCGTGCCATATTTTCCTGATACCGCTATAATTATTTTCGAAGCTCTGACAACTAAAACATTTCTCGCGTAGCCTAAACCTGTAGGAATTTTTACATCTACGTAACGATTGGCGTCTTTACCGTCAGCGCTTGGTAAAATCGCAACCGTTGTGCCGCCGGCTTCTTTTGCGCCGCGGCAGGCAGCCTCCATAATCCCGCTTCTTCCGCCGCAGATTAAAGTCCAACCTTCTTTAGCAATGAGCGAACCAAGCTCTTTTGCTATTTTATAATCTTTCTTCGAACAAGTCGACCCGCCGATTACTGAGATGTTCATTTTTTATTTCATGTATCACGTAACAGGTAACAAGCCTAAAACGTGCTACTTGTTACGTGTTACATAATCCTTATTTTATTCGCGTCCCTGGGCAGAATCGAACTGCCATTTTTGGCTCCGGAGGCCAACGCCCTATCCGTTGGGCTACAGGGACAATTAAATAATCCTGTTACGAAGGTTGCGGATGCCCGCCTTGCCGAGCAAGGCGAGGCAGGTTACGGGAAGTTACGAATGTTACATTTCAAATATCGAAGGTTTATTGTAACCTTCGTAACCTGCGTAACTTTCGTAACATTCGTAACCTTAATCACTAATTATATCTACCAAAGATTTAAACTGTTCCTCTAAATATTCTTTATCTTTAGTTTTAGACCCAGGTATGTTTTTGGAAAATAAAATCCGTGCGCCTTTTGCTTTTAAAATCTCCTCTAACTCTTCTAAGGCCTTGTTCTTCCCCATGCCGCTGCCATAGGTTAAAAAGCAGGCGCATTTTTTATCGGTTAAATCTTTTATGTTTTCCAAATAGGCGCGCAACGCCGGTGCAAAAGTAAACGCCCATACCGGAGATGCGAAAATTACAAAATCATAAGTATTTAGTTCAGAAACTGGGTTCTGAATTTCTATTTTGTGTTTATAGAAAGCATCACGGCATTGCAGCAAAAATTTTTTTTCTTCCCGGGACGGTTTTAAATCAAATATGGCTGCCTCAATATTTTTTTCTTTGATTTTTTCCATCAAAAACACACACGCTCTTTTGGTATTACCGGAAAATGAATAAGAAATTATCGCTACTTTCATATTTGTTTTACATAAATTAGCGCGGGTTTGAACCAAATTGCCACAGATAAGAAATAGAAACACGGTTGAAATACGCTCGCTCCGCTCGCGATATACAGTAGAAATACGATTGTATATCTACTGTGTTTCCACCGTATTTCTATCGTATATCAATTATAGTGAAATTTATCTGTGCTAATCTGCGTTCATTTGTGCTATTAAAATAACGTCAACTGTTCGTTTTTCTTTTCTTCTTCGCCGCCAAAAATTTTAATTTTGCCGTATTCTCCGTCGTAGCCGGGCTCTATTTTTAATCTACCTTCCCTTACCCGTTTTATTCCTTCGGCTATTTTTTCGGGAAGTTTGGAAAAAAGTTCAGCCTCCGGCACCTTTATGAGAATGTCGAACTCGGACGAAAAGCTGGATAAAACATTAAGGTATTCTTTTTCTACGGCTTTGCTTTTCTTGTCTACGCCTTTTACGTCCGCAATTATCTCATCAAGGCTAACCATGCTTTTATAATCTATTGCGCCCTCCGGCCTAAAACCCTCAGCTCTGTCCGCAAGCTCATCAACCCTGTTTAAAACCCCTCTGGTTACAGGCTTTGAGCATCTCGGGCAAATGCCTTTATATTTTTTAGTTTCTTGAGGCGACAGCCTCAAGTTGCAATTTCTGTGGCCGTCAAAATGGTATTTCCCTTCCTCGGGGAAAAACTCTATTGTGTATAAGAATTTATTTTTGTCTTTCTTCTCTAAAACTTTTTTAATTTCTGAATAATTAAGCTCACAGTTAAAAACGTTTGCTTCCCTGCCGATACGGGAAGGCGAGTGGCTGTCTGAATTAGAAATCAAAGAAAACTTATCAAGCGCGGACAAGCGCCAATTCATTGCCGGGTCAGAAGAAAGCCCGGTTTCCAGGGCAAATATTTTGGAGGTCTGTTTGCCAAAACAATCCTCTATTTTGTTAAATCCGGACATCGAACCAAAAAGGCTAAACCAGGGAGTCCATGCGTGAGCCGGAATAACCATGCAATTTTCATCAATATCAAAAACAATGCGCGCCAGCTCTTCTGCGTCTAAACCAAGAATTGGACGGCCGTCACTGGCTAAATTGCCTTGCCTGCCCAGTGTTGCATTTATTTTTTCTACGGTTTTAAAAGACGGGGCAAAAATAAGGTTGTGTATGCGATAGACCTTACCCTTCTTAGAATAAATACTGCTTACCTCAGCGGTAAGTATAAAATGAATATTTTTGTGCTTAAATAGGCCGTTACCTAAATCTTCCAAATTTGCTTTTAGCTCCTGAAGCCATAAATGATGGGTAAAGTCTCCGGTACCCATCAGAGCAATTCCCTTTAGCTTTGCCCAATCAGCAATATGCTTGACATCCATATCTCTGGAGGTTGCCCGTGAATATTTAGAATGAATGTGAAAATCTGCTACAAATTCCATTTTTTCCTCGCTTCGCTCGGTTCACACAGATGATCACAGATTACAAAACAGATGATCGCAGAAGAAACGATTTTAGAAATTTTATCGTCCCTCGTCCTTCTGTCTTCTGTCCTCTGCATTTATTTTCCCTCTGTTCTCTGTTTTCTGTTGTCTGTTCTCTGAAATTCGTTCACAATGGCGCTAACCTTGGCCAAATGGCTTCCCTGCCAGTAAACCTTGCCGCAAGCGGAGCATTTTTTAAAAGCTGTTTGCTGGTTATAGACACGTTCCGGGATAAGTTCTTTAACCTCTTCCTTTTTAGCCGCTACAAGCAGCTCATTACATAACGTGCAGCGGCTAAACATTTTTTCTTCTTCGATTTTAAGTTTTAATTTTCCAATAACTTCTTGCAGCTGCTCTTTTACATTATCGCAAGTTACAACTATTGTTTTCTTTTGCAAGTCGTCTATTCTTTCTTTGGTCCTTGTAACAATTATTCTATCATCGCGCAAGGCTTGGATTATAAGCGTGCCCTTACTTTCTTTGTCGTAAAAAACCGCATCAAACCCTATAATTCTTAACCACCTTACAAGCTTCCCTAATTCCCTTGTAACTATAAACTTCATACACAGATTAGCACAGATTCAAATCGCAGATGAGCACAGATAGGTTATGTACCACGCCGCACGTAACCTCGCCACCATATAAAAATATTTAGGCGAGTCCACTTTGAGTGGACGTACCGCGTCTTTTTAAATTCTCTGTTTATCCAATGACGTGTTACGTGATACCTGTTACCTGATACTTTCTCAAATCGGTGATCATCTGCTTCCCAATCGGTGATCATCTGCGTTATTCACATAAACTATTCGTCCACCTAAAATAGTGTACTCAACAACGCCTTTAAGTGTTTTGCCCAAAAATGCGCTGTTTTTTGATTTCGAAAAAAACCGGTCGCGCCTTACAACCCATTCTTTGTCTTTTGAAATTACAGTAATATCCGCGGGTTTACCTGTGCTGAGAGTGCCTCTATTTATCCCCAAAATTTTTGCGGGATTTATGGTTATTTTTTTGACCAGCTCAACCATATCCAGAACTTTCCCCTCAACAAGATAGGTAATTGCAGCAGAGAGTTCGGTCTCAAGCCCTATCACTCCGAATTCTGCACGCTCGAATTCAATTTCTTTTTCATTCTCGGTATGCGGCGCATGGTCTGAAGCTATTACATCGATTACGCCCTGTTTTAATCCGTCCCTTATCGCTAAAACATCTTCTTTTGTTCTTAGCGGCGGGTTCATTTTCAAATTTGTATCGTAACCCCAGACAGCTTCCTCGGAAACAGAAAAATAATGCGGTGCCGTATCAGCGGTTACCTTTACACCTTTCTTTTTTGCTTTAGCAATTATCTCAACTGACTCAAGGCAACTTACGTGAGTAATATGTATAGGCGCATCTATTCTTTCTGCCAGTTCTATGTCCCGCCTTACCCTCTTATACTCTGATTCCTTGGAAATTCCACGCAGCCCCATCTTGGTTGATGTAAACCCTAGGTTAACTACTCCGCCTGCAGAAAGGAATTTATCCTCCGAGTGGCAGATTACGGTTACCCTTGTGTCTTTTGCCTTCTTAAGCGCTTTTAACATCACATCAGCATTATCCACTGAAGCGCCATCATCAGAAATAGCAACAATACCTTCTTTCTTAAATCTTGCTATATTTGTTAATTCTCTTCCCACTCTGTCCTTCGTGATTGCGGCGCAGATAAAAACATTTGCTTGGGATTTTTTTTCTATAATACCCTTAAGGAGTTTTACGTTTTCGATTGAGTCTATCGGGATAAGAGTATTAGGCATACTAACTATGCTGGTCACTCCCCCGGCGAGGGCAGCCTGCGTGCCTGAGGAAATAGTTTCTTTATCTTCCCTGCCCGGCTCTCTTAAATGCACGTGCATATCAACTATACCTGGTATAACTATTTTATCTTTGGCATCAATTGTGTTGTCGGCGATTTCTTTTAAGTTCCTGCCAATTTTGGATATTTTGTTATCCTGCACCAAAATATCATAAATCTCATTTAAATTGTCAGCCGGGGAAATTACGTGCCCGTTTTTAATTAATAGTTTCATTTCGCCTCACTTCGTTCGGCTCACACAGATAATCACAGATTGAAAAACAGATTAGCACAGATTACGTATCACGTCACACGTAACAGGTATCACGTTTTTTAAGGCGTGTTACCTCCACTCCAAGTGGACTCGCCTAAATGTTTTTATATGGTGGCGAGGATACTTGTTACGTGATACTTTCTCAAAATCTGCGATCATCTGTGTATTATTTATTCTTCTTAATATAATCATTCGCCTGCGCAACCAGGAAGAGTACCGCCATTCGAACAGCTATGCCGTTTGTAACTTGTTCTAAGATAACTGAATTTGCGCCATCAGCCACTTCGCTTGACATTTCAACTCCGCGATTAATCGGCCCGGGGTGCATTACGATAATATTTTTCTTCGCGCTTTTAAGCCTCTCTTTGGTTATCCCGAAACTTTTAAAATATTCAAGCTGGCTGGGGAAGGCTTTTTCCTTGTCGCGTTCAAACTGCATCCGTAAAACATTTATGGCGTCTGCCCCGGCAAGGGCATCTTCGATATTATGAATAACGCGCACGCCCATTTGCTCAATTGATAATGGTATAAGAATCTTTGGCGCACAAACAGTGACTTTTGCCCCCAGTTTCGTAAGCCCCCAGATATTCGAACGCGCCACTCGCGAATGGGCGATATCGCCGACTATGCTTACGTTTAAGCCTTCCAAGCGGCCTAATTTTTCGCGAAGTGTAAACATGTCTAAAAGCGCCTGTGTCGGGTGCTCGTGCCAGCCGTCCCCTGCATTTACTACACTTGCTCTTAAGTGCCTGGCAAGCATAACTGCCGCGCCTGAATAGTTGTGCCGCATTATAATAATATCGACCTTAAGGGCTTCGATGTTTTTTCCGGTATCTATAAGGGTTTCCCCCTTACGTACACTTGAGGTTTCTGTAGCAATATTTATAACATCTGCAGAAAGCCTTTTTGCGGCTATTTCAAACGATATACGCGTGCGGGTGGAAGGTTCATAAAAAAGGTTGACCACGGTTTTGCCGCGAAGAGCAGGAACTTTCTTGACTTCTCTGGCTGAAACTTCTTTAAATGAAGCTGCGGTTTGAAGTATTAATTCTATTTCTTCCTTGCTTAAATTTTCTAAATCAAGCAGGTCTTTTTTTGTCCAGTTTATACTATTAGATTTTCTCATTCGTGGAAATTCGCCCCAGATTCGTAGCCATTCGTGTCTAAGACTTTCTCGCCTATAGCAACCTCGTCAAGCCCGTCAAGTTCTTGTAAACGCACTTCTACAGTTTCGTTTTTTGAAGTAGGGATATTTTTTCCGACAAAATCCGCCCGTATAGGCAGCTCCCTGTGGCCCCTGTCAATTAAAACCAAAAGCGCGACAATTTTGGGCCGGCCAAAATCCATTAATTCATCAAGCGCTGCGCGGATGGTTCTTCCGGTAAACAGCACATCGTCTATAAGCACAACTGTTTTATCGGTTAAATCAAAATCTATTTTTGTTTCTTTAACTACCGGGCGCACACCAACGGTGGTTAAATCATCGCGGTATAAAGTTATATCGAGAACGCCCAGCGGTATATCCACTGCCTCTATCTCTTGAAAAGTAGCCTGAATGCGCTTTGCGAGATAAACTCCACGTGTCTGTATGCCTACCAAAACAATATCTGCAAGATTAGGATTGCTCTCCAGAATCTGATGGGCAAGCCGCTGGAGGGTACGTTTTATTTCTTCCGCGTTTAATATTTTTGCTTTTTCTTTAAATTGGCTCATACGTTTATGGCTTAGCTCTTAACCCTGTACCAGAGCTCACTTTGTTCGCACGGTACAGGGTTAATTCGGCTACGCAACTTTTCGTCGTCTTCGCCTTGAAAAGTTGCTGCCTCATTAAAAAAAATACCCCGTACTTTTTGGGTACAGGGTTGTTGTTTTTGTATAGTATTATATTCATTTTTTCCCCTTACCAGCCTCTCTGGACCGACTTAAAGGTTTTATAGAATATACCTTATATAGCAGGAAATGTCAAGAACAACCTAGGAGGTCACATTCATCTCTTTCCCGTCAAGGATAACGACGAATTCGCCTCTGGGCTTGGCTTTTTCGAAACGCAAGATTGCCTCTTCTATATTTGATTCCACTACTTCCTCAAATTTTTTTGTCAGCTCTCTGGCTATGGCTATTTTTACATTTCCGGTTACCTCTTTTATATCCTGCAGTGCTGACAAAATCCTAAAAGGCGACTCAAAAAAAACAATAGCCGATTCAAGGCCTTTTAATTTCCCGATTAACTTTACGCGTTCGTTATGCTTCCTGGGCAGATACCCCAAAAATATAAATTTATCATGCGGTATGGAGGTGCCGGAAAGCGCTGCCGCAACGCTGGATGGGCCAGGGATTATTGTAATGGGAAGTTTTTCATATCTACACTCACGTACCAGTTTATACCCGGGATCTGAAAGCGTAGGCGTGCCTGCATCCGAAACAAGTGCAAGATTTTTGCCTTTTTTAAGCTCTTCAACTACCCAGGGAATTTTTTTTACTTCGCTATGCTCGAAAAAACTAACCAGTGGTTTTTTTACACCGAAATGCGCAAGGAGAAAACCGGTTTTACGGGTATCTTCGGCAAGAACAAAATCTGCTTCTTTAAGTATGCGAATGGCGCGAAGGGTTATATCTTCCAGGTTACCTATGGGGGTGGCGACGATATATAGCATATTCTAGTCCATAGTCCACAGTCGATAGTCCATAGTTTTCTACTGTGGACTATGGTCTATGGACTGTAGACTTATTCTACTGTAACCGATTTTGCCAGATTTCTCGGCTGGTCTATTTCACAGTTTAAATTCTTTGCGACATAATAGGCAAAAAGCTGCAGGCCCACTGCAACAAGCATGGGGGAAAAATCGCTGTTTTTAAGCTGGGGGCAGTGGATTACCGCATCACTTAACCGTACTGCTTCACTATCTCCATAATTTACTATCGCAAGAACTTTCCCCTTTCTTGCTTTTATTTCCTGCATATTGGAAATCATTTTTTCATAAAGAAAATCCTTGGGCGCTATGCACACAACCCCCCTGTACTCATCAATCAAAGCAATGGGTCCGTGCTTCATCTCCCCGGCGGGATAACCTTCCGCCGGTATATAAGAAATTTCTTTTAGTTTAAGAGCGCCCTCAAGAGCTGATGGATAATTTATGCCTCGTGCCAAAAACAGGAAACATCCGAATTTTGAAAACTCTTTGGCGATTTTTTTAATTTCGCCTGTCTTTGCCAAAATATCCTTCTGATGCTCGGGTATCATATTAAGTTCGCCAAGCATGGCTTTAAAGTCTTTCTCCGTGATTGTTTTTCTTGTTTTACCTATATATAATGCCAGTAAAACCAGCACCATAATTTGAGCGGTGTAAGCCTTTGTCGAAGCAACCCCTATTTCAGGACCGGCGTGAGTAAAGATAATGCCGTCGCTTTCTTTGGCCAAGGTTGAGCCTTCAACGTTACAAATACTTACGATTTTAACTCCGTGCCTTTCTATATCTCTCACCGCAGCCAAAGTATCTGCGGTTTCCCCTGATTGAGAAATAGTAAGAAGCAAATCGTTTTTTGTTATGTTAAGGGTCCGGTAACGGAATTCTGATGAAGTATCTATTTCTACGTCCACATCGCAATGCTTTTCCAAAAAATATTTAGCGATGTAACCGGCATGGTAAGCAGTGCCGCAAGCAGTAATAAAAATATTTTTAAGCGACTTAAAATATTTCTCATCCAGATTAAGATAAGGAAATTCTATGGCATTTCTTTTTACATATAAAGAAAGTATTCTTTTTAACGCTTCCGGCTGCTCGTGAATTTCTTTAAGCATGAAATGCTCAAAGCCTTTTTTCTCGGCATCCTGAGGTTTAATGTTAATTCTTTCTATCTCAAGTTTTACCGGCGCCCCTTTAAAATTAAAAATTTTAACTGCATTGTGGCTTATAACCGCTATTTCTTCGTCCTTTAAATACACTACCTCTTTTGCAAAAGGCAATATCGCGGGAATGTCTGAAGCGATAAAATTCCCATCTTTGCTTAATCCCACAATCAAAGGGCTGCCCTTTCTGACGGCAATTAAACGCGTAGGGTCTTTTATTGAAATGACCCCCAAGGAAAAAGAACCATGAAGGTTTTTTATGGCCTTACAGACGGCTTCCCTGAGCGAACCTTTGTAAAACTTTTCTATCAGGTGGGCAACTACTTCCGTATCGGTTTCGCTTATGAATTTATGCCCCTCTTTTATCAAAGCTTCCTTAAGCTTAAGGTAATTCTCGATAATTCCGTTATGCACTATGGCTATTTGGCTTTTGCAATCAAGGTGAGGATGTGCATTCGCCTGGCTTGGACGGCCATGGGTTGCCCAACGCGTGTGGAAAATTCCTATGGGAAATTTTTCCTCAAGAAAATCTTTTAATTCGCTGCGAAGCTCGTGGATTTTCCCCGGCTGTTTTTTAAGAAAGAATTCTCCTTCTTTTATGCCAACCACACCGCAGGAGTCATAGCCTCTATACTCAAGCCTTGATAAGCCATCCAGAAATGTACCAAGCGCTCTTTCTTTTCCGATATAACCAAGTATTCCGCACATATTTTTGTTTATTTTGTTTTACACACAGATAATCACAGACACAAAACAGATGATCGCAGATAAGAAATGAGATAGATATACCGTTGATATGCGCTCGCTCCGCTCGCGATATACAGTAGAAATACAATTGTATATCTACTGTATATCAACCGTATTTCTATCGTATATCAATTATAGTGAAATTTATCTGTGATCGTCTGCGATTTTCAATTCGCGATTATCTGCGTTTCTAAAATAATCTTCGATATTTTTATTAGTAAAATAAATGATCAGAACTCCGGGATAGATTATCTGTAATATCGCTTGCTGTATAGATGCCGGGGACAGTAACACTGAAAGCAGTATCAGCGCAGCCATAGTAAAAGCAAAATATATAGTGAGCTTTCTCGCCCATTCTTTACGAAAAAGCAGCCCCGCTCCGGAAATAATAAAAATCAGGGACATTGCGCTCTGCACGATAATCATTATTTTTATCAAGGCCGGAGACAAATTTATATTGATACCGCTGTCTTTAAGCATTTTTTCTATTATTTGCCAATTTCGCGGAATAAGAAACGTTATAAGCTGGATTATGCCTAGCACTACCAGATTAAAAGTGCCAAGGATTATTACGCCAATAGGTTTTTTCTTTGGTTGCATAATTTAATAAGTGTTCAGGAATTTGTTGTAAATTATATCTCTCAAATCGCGGAAGTCAAACAAAAATACCATTAAACATTAAGTATAGTTTAATTTATGTCTGTTTGTTTTCTTTTTTGTTGTCCAAAGGAACGATGTAAGTTTTTAGAAATTTCTCTATATACCGCACTACCTCATCTTTTGCGTTAGAAGGGCTCTCAGCTATCCACACTGCAAAATTATATAGCGTTTGCGCGTCAACCTTTAGCCATTTATTTTCTGCATATAATGCAAAAAATAAAGTTGTCATAGCTACCCTTTTGTTTCCGTTTTGAAATGGGTGGTTTTTGGTCATCAAATAAAACAATATACTAAGTTTACTAATGAATGTTGGATAGAGCTCTTTTCGCCCAAAAGTTTGAAAAGGAGTTTCTAAGCAGCTCTCTAAGATGCCCGGATACCTTGTAGTAAAATCAGGTATTGGTTCATCAAAAGAAAATTTTTGTTGAGCAATAAAAAAGGCTATTTGCTCAACTTCTCTTACTGTAATTCTATCCATTACTCCGACCCCAGTTTCTTTAACACCTCGCCATAATCTTTTATGGTCTTATCTACGGCGCGTTTTATCCTTTCCACATCTTCGGAGCTTAAAGTATGCCCCTTAATTTTTCTAATTTTTCGTAGAATATTCTCTTTGGGGATAGCATAAATTTTTCCAATTCTTATCGCCGCCATTTCCCCCTTTTTTACTTTTTTATAAACCGCTATCCTGCTTATCTTTAGAATCTTCGCCACTTGAGCTATACTAAAATATTCGCCTTTTTCCATTTTCCACCTCTTGTGCTTAAAATGGTTATCTATTGTTAACTAAATCAATCTGGTTAACAAAAGTAATCATACCTATTTATCCGTTAACATTGGTAAACCATATAAATTTACCATACCCCTTTTTAAAAGTCAATAAAAGAGTTTACTAAGCGCGGGCTAGACCAAGGTACGTTGAGACTTGTATTGAGCGTTCTGGTACGGGGTGAACTGGTATTGATGTTTAATACGCGTCCCCAGCCAGATTCTCAATGAGCACATCATTTTTCCAAGCCGCAAGTGGCGCAGAAAAAATGATAGTGCGAATTGAGTCCCGTACCGAACGAGCATAGCGAGTTCTGGTACGGGGTGAACTGGTTGATTTAATATACGTCCCCAGCCAGATTCTCAATGAGCACATCATTTTTCCAAGCCGCAAGTGGCGCAGAAAAAATGATAGTGCGAATTGAGTCCCGTACCGAACGAGCGTAGCGAGTTCTGGTACGGGGTGAACTGGTTGATTTAATATACGTCCCCAGCCAGATTTGAACTGGCGCCGTCGCCGTGAAAGGGCGATGTCCTGAACCAGGCTAGACGATGGGGACAGTTAGCGCACTAAAGACAATAATTTCTATTAATTTCTTATTTTCAACTAATTTCAATTGAAATTTGCTTCGCGAAACTCGTATAAATTTGTTGTTTCTTCGCGAACCCTAGTCTTTGGTATGTAAACTGTGGTTTATTTTAAAGACTAAATCTATTTTGTCAATCGCTTTGTTACGCAGATTAGCACAGATTACGTATCACGTCACACGTAACATGTATCACGTTTTTTTAAGGCGTGTTACCTCCACCCAAGTGGACTCGCCTAAATGTTTTTATATGGCGGCGAGGATACTTGTTACGTGATACTTTCTCAAAATCTGCGATCATCTGTGTATTTAAAAGCATCGCAATACATATTATCGTTAAACGGCCAGGCTTTTACTTTTATTTTGCTAAACCCTGCCCCTTCAAGAATCCGTGAGAGGTTATGCGGCGAAAAATACACAACATGATCGGGCGGGCGAAATCCTGTCCATTTTTCCTTTTTTATTTTCCGGTTTAGGCAGCCGTAGTTTACGGTTTTCAACAATAAAATTCCGTTCTTGTTGAGAAGGTTAAAACACTTCTTAAGCGCGCTAAAAGGGTCATCTAAATGCTCAAGTAGCGATATAAGCGTGATTGCGTCATATGTTTCACCCTTAAATTCTGTGTCGAGAAAATTCCCCCATTTAATATCTGCGCCGTCGATTGTTCTGGCTAAAGACGCCAGGTATTCTGATATTTCAATACCGGCGCAGCTGAACTGGCCTTTCGCAAGCCGCAGGAAACTACCATCACCGCAACCGATATCTAAAATTTTTGCCTGCGGCGAAAGATGTTTGCGTAATTTGTTATAAAATATTTCGCTTTTGTTCCGTTTCGTTATCTTACTGAAGAAGCGCTTCATGGCTCGCGAAAGATCCCGGGAAAAAGATTTTTTTTTGGCATTTCTGGCAACAACTTCCTCTTTTGAATAACACAGCTGCCGATTATCCCGGGAAGGTAGTGGGTTAATTTTTGCAAAACCACATTTCCCGCACTCCTCGATGTCCCAGAGATTTATATGATAAACCTTACTCCAGTTCTTGTTTTCGCAAACCGGGCAGTTTAATAAATATTTTTTTTCCATTTTATTTGCGTGTTGGGTTTACTGCGTATCTTAAAACGCGGCAGGTTTACCCCGTTAGAATACTACGTTTTCTAACGGGGTTTACTCTTCCGGTAAAATTCTGGCTATAGTGGAAAGCTTATCTCCTGCTTCAAGGTTAATTATCTTAACACCTTGCGTTGAGCGGCCGGAAGAGCGTATGTCTTTTATTTTTGTTCTGATGAGGATACCCTTTTGAGTTATACACATAACCTCATCGCTGTCCTGGACAAGTATAACTCCTTTTGCATCTCCTATTTTTGAAGAAACCTTGATATTGATTATACCTTTACCTCCTCTTGACTGAAGGCGGTATTCTTCAATGTGGCTTCTTTTCGCAAAACCGTTTTCGGTTGCAGTAAGAATATAGAAATCTTCTTTTTTAAGCGTGCCTTCTAAAAGCACTATGCCTACGACTACATCGCCCTTGCCAAGCTTCATCCCGCGCACGCCTTGCGATTGCCTGCCGGTAGGCCTTATGTCTTTGGCCTCAAAACGAATAGATTTGCCTTTTTTAGTAATAAGTATAACCTCATCCTTGTCTTCGCAGATGCCTGCGCCGACAAGGCGGTCATCTTTATCCAAAGTTATGGCGCAGATTCCGCTCTTTCTTATATTGGCAAAGAGATCAAGTGAAGTTCTTTTTATGATACCGCCTTCTGTCGCCATTAGTATGAATTGTTTCGGTTCAAATTCCTTGGTGGATAAAACTTTTGTGATTTTTTCTTTAGTGGTCAAGCTTAAAAGATTTATTATTGCCCTTCCTTTTGAAGTACGGCTTCCCAGCGGGACTTCGTAAGTTTTAATGGGATAAATTTTACCTTCATCCGTAAAAACCAAAAGCGTATCTTTACTTGAAGCAACAAAAAGGTGCTCAACAAAATCCTCTTCCGATGTAGCCATGGCAGCTACGCCTCTGCCTCCACGTTTTTGCTGGCGGTAAGCAGTAAGCGGCATGCGTTTTATGTAGCCGGAGCCGCTAATAGTTACCACCATATCCTCTTCTACGATTAAGTCTTCGATTTCGATTTCTTCTGTTTTGGCAACAATCTCGGTGCGGCGTTCATCAGCGAACAATTCTCTTAAAATCTTAAGCTCTTCTTTTATCAAAGCCTCCTGTTTCTTTTCCGAGGCCAAAATAGAGTTGTACAGCTCGATTTTTTTCAAGAGTTCCATATACTCCTGGTCTATTTTATCCCGCTCCAAAGCGCAAAGCCTGGCCAGCTGCATATCTAAAATTGCCTGGGCCTGTACTTCGGAAAGATCAAATTTCTTCATTAAGTTTTCCTTAGCCTCTTGAACGTTCTTTGATTTTTTAATCAGCGCTACTACCTGGTCTAAATATTTAAGCGCGATTTTTAATCCTTCCAAAATATGCGCGCGTTTCTGGGCTTTGTCGAGTTCGAACTTTGTTCTTCGGACAATTACTTCCTTACGAAAACTTATATGGTGCGCCAGCATTTCCTTGAGCGTAAGAATTACCGGCTTCCTGTTGACCAACGCGAGAAATATCGCGCCAAAAGTGGTTTCTAAGTTGGTATGTTTGTAGAGTTGGTTAAGTATGATTTGCGGTTCAACATCTCTCTTGAGCTCTAAAAGTATGCGTATGCCGTCCTTATCAGATTCATCCCGCAGGTCAGAAACGCCTTCAATTTTTTTGTCCGTGATCAGGTGAGCGATAGATTCTATAAGGTTGGTTTTATTCAACTGGTAAGGTATTTCCGTAATGATTATCTGCGATCTCCCCTTTTCGTGCTCAATGGTTGATCTGGCACGAAGGATCATCTTGCCCTTGCCTTCCTCATACATTTTAAGCAGCTCGCCCTTGCCGCAGATTATCGCGCCGGTAGGGAAATCCGGGCCTTTGACAAATTTATGCAGCTCCTTAATTGAGGCTGTGGGGTTATCAATTAAATGCTCGAGCGCGTCGCAAACTTCACCCAAATTATGCGGAGGCATATTGGTGGCCATACCAACCGCGATGCCGCTTGCGCCGTTAACCAGAAGCGTTGGCACAACTGAAGGTAGAACTTCCGGCTCGGTAAGCGAGTTATCAAAATTAGGGAAAAACTTAACTGTATCTTTGTCGATATCCTGAAGAACGAAGTCTGCAATCCTTGAAAGCCGCGCTTCGGAATAACGCATTGCTGCCGGGGGGTCACCGTCTATTGAGCCAAAGTTACCCTGGCCGTTTACGAGCGGGTACCTCAAAGAAAAATCCTGCGCCATCCTTACCAGAGCATCATAGACCGAAAGGTCTCCATGCGGATGGTATTTACCAAGGCATTCTCCGACAATTCTTGCACATTTTTTATGCGGCTGATTATAACGAAGATGGAGCTCGTTCATCGCGTACATGATTCTTCTCTGAACCGGCTTAAGGCCGTCACGGATATCCGGAAGGGCCCTACCTGCGATAACGCTCATCGAGTAAGAAAGATACGATTCCTGCATCTCTTCTTCGAGGTAGCGGGTTATAATTTTTCCTTTATTGGTTTGCTCTTGCATTTTTAGCTCTCAGCTTTCAGCCCTCAGCTGTCAGCTGCTGAAGGCTGACGACTGATGGCCGAAAGCTCTTTTAAACGTCTAAATTCTTAACCTCATGCGCGTGAGCTTGGATGAATTCTCTGCGCGGCTCTGCTTCTTCGCCCATCAGCAAAGTAAAAATTCTGTCAGCCTCAACCGCGTCTTCAAGCGTTACTTTTACCAGCGTACGTTTCTCCGGGTCCATCGTGCTTTCCCATAACTGTTCCGGGTTCATTTCCCCTAAACCTTTATATCTTTGAATATGCATGCCTTTGGTGGCAATCTTTTTTACCTCGTCCAACACTATCCTTAAGCTTGCACATTTCACTTCTTCTTTAGTTTCGTCGTTGGTCAAAACAAACTTCTCTTTTTCCTGCGGCAAATAATCTCTAAGGGATAAACCCTGTTTTACAAACTCAGAACCTATTTCTTTTATATCGTAAGATTCGAAAATTTCTACACTGTCCAGGTCTTCTTTATCTTTATAATCGGAAAGCTCATCATCATCGAAGACAAAAAACGTCTTATGATTTACCTGTACTTTATACATCGGATATTTTTTCTTTTTTTCATCCACAACATCAACATAATCCTTAAAAGCTATTCCCTTGCGTTCGAGGGAATAGCTTAATTTTTCAAGCTCTATAAGGTTGTTGATTATCTTTTCCATTTCTTTGTCGGAAAATTCCTGGCCACCCTTACCCACTTTTGAAAGCTTTGCGGATTTTGTGCCAAGTTTCAAAATAATCTCGTTCATGTCTTTTTCGGTATGAATATATTCTTCCAGGTCTCTTCTTTTTATGCGATAGAGCGGCGGCTGCGCGATATAAATATAACCGTCCTCTATTAGCTTGGGCAATTGGCGATAAAAAAGAGTGAGTATCAGCGTACGTATATGAGAGCCGTCAACGTCGGCATCAGCCATAATTATAACTTTATGATACCTTAGTTTTGTGATATCAAACTCCTCACCTACACCTGTGCCTAATGCGGAAATTATTGTTCTGATTTCTTCGTTGGCTAAAATTTTATCAAGCCTGGCTTTTTCTACGTTCAAGATTTTTCCCCTCATCGGTAGTATTGCCTGGAAATTTCTATTACGCGCCTGTTTGCCGCTGCCGCCGGCGCTTTCTCCTTCAACGATATAAACCTCGCAGGCCTTCGGGTCGCGCTCCGAACAATCAGCAAGTTTCCCCGGAAGGCTGCCCATATCAAGGGCGCCTTTTCTGCGGGTGAGTTCGCGGGCCTTTCTTGCGGCTTCTCTTGCGTGCGCGGCAAGAATTGTTTTTTCAACTATTTTATTCGCAACTGACGGTGTTTCTTCAAAAAATGAAGTCAGTGCTTCAAAGGTAATTGAAGCAACCATCCCGTCTATTTCAGAATTACCTAATTTAGTTTTAGTCTGGCCTTCGAACTGCGGGTTAGGCAGCTTAACGCTTATCACTGCGCATAAGCCTTCTCTTATATCCTCTCCGGAAATACTATCGATATCTTTAAGCAGATTTTTTCCTTTGGCGTACTGGTTTATAGCGCGCGTAAGCGCGGTCTTAAATCCAGTTAAATGCGCGCCTCCTTCGATTGTATTTATGTTATTTGCGAAGGAAAAGATGTTTTCTTTGTAGCCATCGTTGTACTGGATTGCGCCCTCTACGATAACTTCATCTTTTTCTTTATTGAAACTTACAACTTTGTTATGCAGCGGAGTTTTGTTATGGTTTAAGTATTCGATAAACGAAACGAGGCCGCCTTTAAATTTGAATGTGGCTTCTTTTTCGGTTCTTTCATCCTCAAGTTTTATTTCTATATTTGAATTTAGGAAGGCGAGCTCTCTTAGGCGCTGTGACAAAACGTCGAAAGAAAAATTTATTTCCTTAAATATTTCTTTATCCGGCTTAAAGGTAATTTTTGTTCCGGTAGCTTTCGATTTGCCGATTACCTTCATCTGCGTCTTGGCGTGCCCCTTCTCAAAACGCTGATGATAGACTTTTTCGTCCCTTTTAACCTCAGCCTCCATCCAGTCGGAAAGTGCATTGACCACGCTAACGCCTACGCCGTGCAATCCTCCGCTTATTTTATAAGCTTTGTGGTCGAATTTTCCGCCCGCGTGTAACATTGTAAGGACAACTTCGAGAGCTGGCTTATTTACTGTTTTGTGAATATCTACAGGTATGCCTCTGCCGTTATCATCCACGGAAACACTGTTGTCCGAATGCACCGTGACTCTTATCTTATCGCAAACACCGGCGCTTGCTTCATCGATACTATTATCAACCACTTCATAAACTAAATGATGAAGCCCCCTGGTTGAGGTATCTCCGATATACATCGCGGGCCGCTTTCTCACAGCTTCGATGCCCCCTAAAATCTGGATTGTGGTTGCGTCGTACTTTTGCGTTTTGGTTTGTTCGGCCATGTATTTGTTTAGTTGTTTGAATAAAACATTTTACACCGCAAAGGCGCAAAGATTCTTATGCTTCTTTTTTGCGCTTTAGCGGAATTTGATGATTTTGCGGTGTAAAGCAAAATGTATTTTAATTTACTAAATAATTGTTCAGTCATAATCGCCTATTTTTATTCTTGCCCCTTTTATATCGGGGAATTCTGTTTTTACAGCTTTAAGCAAACTTTCTTTTCTTAGTCCGAATTCATAAATCGCGCTTGAGGAATCAGAACAAAAAATGAGGGTTTTTTTATATATTCGTTGCAGCCTTATGTGTTTTTTTAAGCTCGCGCCCAAGCCTTTTTCTATTATCTTTTCTATTTCCCCTGCGTTTTTAGCTTCTGATTTCTTTTCCCTTAAAAACTGATTTATTATATTTTTTATATGGGTAGCCACAAGCGCACTATCCTTAAGGCAATAACCGCCTGGTTTTTATTTGTCAACCTGGCCTTGTTATATTTTCATGGGAAGAATGAGATAGATAAAACCTTCTTTTCTTAAAACCGCGGGTTTATCTGCCCCAAAAAATTCAAAACTAACTTCCACTTCATTTAAATTCTTTAAAACATCATTTAAATAGTTTGGGTTAAATCCTATCTCAAGGTTAGCTCCTGTATATCTAGCCTCAACCACTTCCTTCGCCTCTCCCAGTTGAGGTGTAGACTTTGAAACAACCAGGCTGTCTTTTTTTAATTCAAACCTGACCCCTTGGTAATCCTGTGTTGAAAGTAAATCTGCTCTTCTTAGGGCAAGTGAAAAATCCTGCCTGTTAACTACCAATTTATCTTTGGTTTCGTTGGGTATGTACTGTAAATAATTTGGGAATTCCCCTTCTATTGGCCGCGTAATAAACTGGGTGTCTTTAAAGTCAAACCCTACCTTGTTTTCTTTTACAAAAAGAAAAATATCCTCTTCTTTTTCTTTTATGAGTTTATATAGTTCATTTATGGCTTTAATTGGCAGGATAAACGAAATTTTTGTTTTTATTTCCGGTTGGTTCGCCGGCAATTGTTTTTTTATAAAGGACAACCTTTTACCGTCTGTTGCAATTAGGCTTATTGTGTCTTCGCTAATATCGAAAAGTATTCCGTTTAAAACATAGTTTACGTCTTCGTACCCCACACAAAAAGAAGTCATCCGAATCATTTCTTCCAGTGTCACTGGGTTTATCCTGATAAGAGACACGTCTTTTTCTTCTTCGATTTGCGGGAATTCCGCCGGGTTTAGCGTGTTTATTTTGAACTCAATTTTTCCACATCTTATGAAGAGGTTGTTCTTTATCATTTCCACAGTTATTTCCTCAGGGGGAAGCTCTCTAATAATAGAGATAAACCTCTTCATGGGTATAGCAATCTTCCCTTTTTCTATAACATTCGCTTCTTGCAAGGTAATAATTGTAATATCCAGGTCGGTTGCAATGAATTTCAGCTTATTGCCGCTAGAGCTAATAAGAACACTGTTTAAAATAGGGAAGTTTTGTTTTGAGGTAGTTGGCCCTAAAACTTTTTGCAGGTTGTCTAGTAATACTTCTTTATTAATAATAAACTTCATAAGTAGTAGCCGTAATAGGCGCTGTGAAATCTGTTAAGAACTGTAATTGTATCAGAAACAAAAAATAAAACCAGTTTTTTATTCACAAAAAATTTTTTATAAGCTCTTAATTTCCTGTTTGATGCTGTCAATAATAAGTTTAAGTTTTTGGTTGTCCTTTAGGCTCTCTTTTACTTTTTTGTGCGCATAAAGAATTGTTGTATGGTGCTTAGCCCCCAAAGATACACCAATTTCCGGCAGAGAAAGATCGGTTAACTCTCTTACTAAATACATAGTTATTTGCCTAGGTAACACCAGGGTTTTACTGCGCTTGCCCCTTTTTAGATCTTCCTTGGAAATATTAAAATAACCGCTCACCTTTTCTACGATAAGGTCGGGCGTTACCCTTTTATAAATTTCCTTAACCATATCTTTTAAGATTTCTTTTGCTAAATCAAAAGTAATAGGCTTATTTTCTATCAAAGAATAAGCGATAATTCTTATAAGCGCGCCTTCCAGCTCCCGGATGTTTGTGGTGATGTTTTTAGCGATAAAAGTAATAACATCTTCGTCTATTTTTACCGGGTCTTTTTCCAGTTTTTTCCGAAGTATCGCTACCCTGGTTTCAAAATCTGGCAATTGAATATCTACAACCAGCCCCCAGCTGAAACGCGAAACCAGCCTCTCCTCCAATTTTGGGATTTCCTTGGGGGGCCTGTCCGAGGAAACAACTATTTGTTTGTGGTAGTCATATAAAACATTAAAGGTATGGAAGAATTCTTCCTGGGCAGCTTCCTTGCCGGCCAAGAACTGGATATCGTCTATTAAAAGAAGGTCGATGTTTCTGTATTTTTGGCGGAATTTTTCCGTGGAACGGGTTTGTATCGCCATAATCAGTTCATTGGTAAATTTTTCCGAGGAAGTGTATTTTACTTTGGCCTGAGAATTTTGAGTGAGCGCATGGTTAGCTATCGCCTGCATCAAATGAGTTTTGCCAAGGCCCACTCCTCCATAAATAAAAAGAGGGTTGTAAGATTTTCCCGGAGCATTTGAAACCGCCAAGGAAGCTGCGTGAGCCATTCGGTTGGATGCGCCGACTATAAAATTATCAAAAGTAAAACGCTGGTTTAAACGTATGGAATCCTGCGGCTCTTCCTTAAAACTCGCCCCGATTGTCCGAAAAATTTTATTCGCGCCCTTTTTTAAGAGGGTCGGGTTAACTTCGAAGGCAACCTCAAAGTCTTTTTGGGTAACCTCCTTTAGTGCCTGCTTTATTTGGGGTAAATAAGTAGTTTCCACCCAGTTCTTAAAGAAACCATCCGGCGCTTCCAGCGTTAGCGTAAAACCCTCAATTTTCTTGAATTTTAAAGGATTAATCCAGGTATCAAAGGAAGTTTCACCGAGGAATATTTTTAAATTTTCTCTACAAGCTTGCCAAACCTTTTCCATAGCAGCACAAACCTAATTTTTGGCCACGTTTGGGGTACCTAAACGTGGCCTGAAGGCAATTCACAAAATTCACAAGTTATTCACAACCATCTATCCGGGGTAGAAACATTAAAATTATATCGTAACAAATTTGATTTGCAATAGATAAATAGGTTATTATGTTAATAAGTTGCTATGTTGATAGGTTCCAACCTACAAACTTAACAACCTATCAACTTGCCAACCTATTAACTTTTATCTAAATATAGTTGACACAAATGTAGATTGTGCTAAAATTTGTGTCCGATGAAAAAACATCTTAAAACTCCAACAAAAATAAAAGGTAAAAGAAGACATGGCTTTCGGGCAAGAATGTCTACAAAAGGCGGTAGAAAGGTTCTAAGAAGAAGAAGACAAAAAGGAAGAGCCCGCCTTACTGTATAGTTCTAGTATGAACCCCGTTAGACCAGCCTTAATTTTTAAAAGGCCCTTGTTTTATAATAATGGATAATGCGTATACATATAGGTCTAACGGGGTGAATTCACTCGCCGTTTGGCTGATTTCATTTTACCAAAAAATTTCATTTATGTTTCCTTCGCAATGTAAATATATACCAACGTGTTCTTGTTATGCGAAAGAAGCATTCCTGAAATACCCGTTTTTAAAGGCGTTTAAGCTCTCGGTTGCCCGTATTTTAAGGTGCCATCCTCTGTCAAAAGGCGGATTTGATCCGGTGAAATAAAGAAAACCAGAAACCAGAGCACAGAAACCAGAAAAAGCCTTTACTGGTTTCTGTAAACTGTAATCTAGTTTCTTCCGAACGAAGTGAGGAGAAATGGAAAAACAATTAGTTAAAACTTTAATCATAACTTTTTTGTTTGTGATGGGTTACATGTTTGTAATGCAGAAATATTTTCCTAAACAAACCCAGCCAACCCAACCTGTTCAAGAAGCAGACTCGGCAAAAACCACACAAACACAAATAGATATAGTAGAAGGCTCGGAAAAATTGCCTGAAGCAACAATGGGGAATTTTGTTGTAACCTATTCTCTAAGTGGCGGTTATGTAAAGAAAATTTTTGCCAAGCCCTACAATGAAGAACTGCCGTTTAAAAACATAGGTTTAGCCTTAGACGATATAAACAGAAAATTCACAGCGAAAATAAAAGACGATAGAATTATTTTTACTTCCGCAGACGGAGCAACTAAAGAGTTTATTTTTGAAGGCTATCTGCTAAAAATAAAAAGCTCTCTCCCCGCTGCCTCTGGCCTGATTTTATTCTCTAACTCATTGCAAGGCAAGAATTTAGAGCAACCATATCAAGAAGTATTTTACGTCCAAAAAGAGAGTTTTCGCAAAATAAATCTTGCAAAAATAAGAGAAACCACCATGAGCGATGTCGAATTTTCCGGCGTTACCGGAAGATATTTCTGCGCCTCGCTCTTAAAAGGCTCTTATTCTGTGAAGTGGCTTAAAGAGAAAGAAAATTTTTACTTTATTCTTTTGTCCCCTTCTGCCGAAGTTTCACTTTACCTGGGCCCTCAAACAAAAAAAACATTGCAACCTTTTGGACTACAAGGAATTGTGCATTATGGATTTTTCCACGGCATTGGTGTTGGCTTGGCCTGGCTTCTAAACTCCCTATACGTTGTAACTAAAAGTTGGGGCTTAAGTATTATTTTACTGGCAGTAATAGTTTATCTTATTTTTTTCCCTTTTACTTCAAAAAGTACCAAAGCTATGAAGCAAACGCAGGCAATGCAGCCGCGAATTGCCGAGTTAAACAAAAAATATAAAGGAAATCTTCAAAAAATTAACAAAGAAGAAAGAGAGCTATTACAGGAATATAACAAAAAGATGATGGGCGGATGCTTGCCTATGCTCTTCCAAATGCCCATTTTTCTTGCACTTTGGCAAGTTTTGCCAAAATTAACTGAATTAAAAGGCGCGAGCTTTTTATGGATTAAGGATTTATCTTTAGCTGACCATGCATTTAAGCTCCCCTTCCCCCCGCCGGTTGATTATATAAATCTTTTGCCTATTGGGATGATGATAACAGGAGTAATCCAGCAAAAATTTATGACTCCCCCTTCAGTTTCCGGCGAACAAAAATCCATGGGTTCAGCCGGGCTAGTGATGTCTCTTATGTTTGGCGTGATTTTGTATAATTTTGCTTCTTGCCTTACCCTTTACTGGCTTGTCCAAAACATTCTGACTTTAACCTATCAAATGCGTGTAGCAAAAGCACGTTTTCACGTGAAAACGCCCCAGGTAAGCTAAATCAAAAAACCAAAGCTGGACACTTCCTGCTAAATAAGATACCCGTTTTCACGTGAAAACGGGGAAAACGCACTTCGCAAACTTCAAGCCGATACTGGTGCCAAAGCTTTATTATTTAGCCTATTTAAGGATATCTTTGCAAATCTTCATTAAATGTAAGCCAAGATTCCACATCATAGCCGGGCAAAGGCGCTCAGCAACTAACAACCACCTATAGCCGTTTTCACGTGAAAACTTCTGGCTACGCGTAAAGCAAACAATTAAATTGGGTGGGCTAGTTGAACTGGCTGGATTAAATAGTGCGTATAATCGCGCTGATGAAAAGATTTGCGAATGTTCCAATCCAATCAAGTTAATCAATTGTTATTAGTCGCACGAATCTACGATTAGCTGCAAGTTTTCACGTGAAAACTTGAGCGGTTTTTAAAAACATCTTGACAAACGCCTCTTGTATGTATATATTTATTTATAAGTAACGTTTTCACGTGAAAACGGGCCATAAATACTATAAATTCAAGAAATAACCAAGTTCCAAGATACAATAACCAAACAATGGCCAATTACCAAGTTTCAATAACCAAAAAAAAGCAATATATCCGTTTGGTAATTGGTTATTGGATATTGTGATTTGTTTGAAGTTTGTATCTTGGTTATTGGTTATTTTAAAACATTATGGGCAAAATAATAGGTATTTGTAATCAAAAAGGCGGTACAGGCAAAACTACAACCGCCATCAATTTAACCTCATATTTAGGGCTCGCCAATAAAAAAGTTCTTATCATTGATATGGATCCGCAAGGGAATGCGACATCCGGATTAGGGTTTAACCCCGAAGAAAAGCACTCCATATACGATGTAATTTCCGCAACCGCTAAAATAGAAGAAAGTATTTATCCAACCCAGTGGCAGGGTATTTCTATTATTCCGTCCCACATTTCACTTACCGGAGGAGAAATCGAATTAGTTAATGTAGAAGGCAGGGAAATGCGCTTGAGAGAGGAGCTGCTTAAAATAAAAGAAAAATTTTCTTATATTATAATAGATGCGCCGCCTTCATTAGGCCTGCTTACAGTTAATGTGCTGGTAGCAGCAGATAGTGTATTAGTCCCTATCCAATGCGAATATTACGCGCTGGAAGGGGTTTCCAAGTTGTTACACACAACAGAACTTATCAAAGAAAGGTTAAACTCATCCCTTGAGTTGGAGGGGGTGTTGCTTACCATGGCAGATTTTCGTACCCGGCTCACATTGCAAGTGATAGAGGAAGTGCGTAAATTTTTCAAAGAAAAAACTTTCAATACCATTATCCCGCGAAATATAAAACTTGCTGAAGCGCCAAGCTTTGGCAAGCCGATACATTTTTATGACGCTTTATGCGTGGGCGCAAAAGCATACTTAAATTTAACCGAAGAAATTCTGAAAGAAAAAATTGATATCGGCCAATTAATTAGAAATCTTGTCGAAGGATTGCAACCGCAGGTGCCTTTAATCCAACTTAAGGGCAGGCAGATGGAAACTGCAGATGGCACGGATAAAAAAATATCTGTGTAATCGTAAAAGTGGCGAGGCCAGGCAAAGGCGCATGCGGCCGCAAGGGAGATAAACGATGGAAAAAAGAGTTTTAGGAAAAGGACTGGACGCACTTATACCAAGAAAAATATCGCAAGCCGTCACCCCCAAGGAATATACCTACCTGCCTTTAAATAAAATTAAGCCAGGCAAATATCAGCCACGCCACCAAGTAAATGAGGTAGAGCTGGAGGAGTTATCCCGTTCTATAAAAGAGAAAGGGGTAATCCAGCCGATTATAGTCCGGAAAGTTGCCGGAGACGTTTACGAAATAGTTGCCGGAGGGAGAAGGTTCCAAGCTGCTAAGTCATTGGGGCTCAATGAGATACCAACAATTATACGAGACCTTGACGATAAGGATACTTTCATATTTGCGATCACGGAAAATTTACAGCGCAAAGACCTAAACCCTATAGAAGAAGCAGAAGCTTTTAGAAGATTAATAGAGGAGTTTGAATTTAGTTACGACGATATCGCGAAGTTTGTAGCAAAAGATAAAACTACAATAGTAAATTCCCTAAGGCTTTTTAAACTGCCGAAAGAAATTCAGGAAGCCGTAAGAAAAGGAATAATCAGCCGCAGCCAGGCGCGGACAATTCTTGGTTTGGGAAGCGAGGATGAACAACGCCGAATTTTTAATGATATACTAAGAGAAGGCTTGCCGGTTAGGGAGATTGAAAAAAGAGTGCAACGGGCATCCAAAAAGAAAAAACCAGCAAATCCCTTTGTGCTCGAAGTAGAGGATAGGCTGCAAAAATCTCTGGGGACAAAAGTAAGGGTATTTAATAAACGAAACAATCGTGGTAAAATAATTGTTGAATATTATTCCCTGGAAGACCTGGAAAGGATAATAAAAAGAACAACGGCTTCTTAATCCAACCCTTTGCCAAAAGGGTGGATTAACGTAACCGCCAGTCGAGAGACCTCACCCATCAGCTGCTGGTCCCCCTAGGGGGCGCCCTTGAAGGGCGGCTGAAAGCTGGTAGCTGTCCGCCACCTTGGAAAAACAGGCGGATCCGCCTCAGGCGGAAAAGCCGATAGCTTTTAAAGGAGGATTCGCATTATGAAAACTGAGGCAACGTTAGTAATTATTAAACCAGACGGGCTAAAGAAATCATTAACCGGTAACATTTTAAGCCGCCTCTCGGAAACAAAACTAAAAATCATCGGCGCAAGAGTAGTAAAGGTAAATGAAGAGCTAGCGCGCAAACATTACGCGCATCTTAAAGATAAGCCGTTTTTCCCCGAGCTGGTTAAGTATATAACAGGCCAGTTACATGGCGAAAACAGGGTTATGGCTCTTGTTTATTGGGGCAGGGATGCTATAAGTAAAGTGCGCCAGATTTCAGGTGCAACAAACCCGGAAGAAGCAGACCCGGTGAGCGTCAGGGGTGCTTATGGAAGAATTTTAACGAGTGGATTATATGAAAACGTAATCCATGCATCCAGCAGCCCTGAAGAGGCAGAAAGAGAAATAAAATTATGGTTTGAGCCGGACGAGATAGTTTATGAACTTTATCCTGTAGAAGAGAAAGGCTCGGGCGGGATTAAAAAAAGAGCGTGGAAGTAAGTGAAGCAGTTCCGCCAAAGGCGGGACGTAGCTGAACTTACCCAGCACTAATTTTTGAAAGTATGTTTGAAGTAAATTCAAAAGAGTTGTTTCGGTATAAATGTTTTTGTGAAGGTATAATGCTGTTACAAAAATTAGTGCTGGGTTAATTCGCACTATCATTTTTTCTACGCGCACGGATGCCTTTTGGCAGCCAGGCGCTTTAAAAAATGATGTGCTCATTAAAAAGGAGAAACAATGAGGTCAATGACCGCTTACGCGAATATTTATAAAAGAAAAGAAGCCCAGACAATACAGGTTACTTTGCGCTCGGCGAATTTCAAATATCTGGACATTTCAATCCACGATTTTCCTTCCCAGAATATCCTTTTGGACGAACAAATCAAGGAAGAAATAAAGAAAAAAATAACCCGTGGCAAGATTGAAGTTTACGTATACCTCAAGGGGCACATCGAAAGCGATGTTTTTATCGACGAATTTAATCTTGCCAAATATATTCTGGAAGCCAAAAGGCTGTCAAAAAAATATAAGCTTTCCCAGCAGCTGAACATAAACGATTTCTTCAGCCTTCCTCAAGTAGTTTCCTGGAGCGAAAAGAAAATGGAGGAGAACCTGATATTTTCCGCGGCAAAAGAAGGCCTTAAAAAGCTATTAGAGTTTAAAGTAAAACAAGGCGAGGTAATACGGCAGGATATGCTTAAAAGTTTAAAGGGGCTAAAAGATAATATAAAGGTTATTAAAGAAGGCAGCGCCGCAGTTTCTTCGCAGGATAACGGCAAGGACGATATCAATGAAGAAGTTTCTCTGGCCTCCTTTTATGTCAGCGATTTGGAGAAGAAAGTAAACGCAAAAGCAATTATTTCTAAAGGCAGGTCGATTGATTTTCTGACGCAGGAAATTTTACGAGAATTAAATTCAGCTTCCAGCAAAACAAAAAAGAAAAATATCGCGCCACTAATTGTCGAGTCAAAAAATTACTTGGATAGGATAAGAGAACAGGCGCAGAATGTTGAGTGACGCGAATACGCGCGAATTTAAACCTAGATAATTTTATTAAGGTATAAACGCGAATGAACGCGAATAAAACTATTAACATGGGCAAGCATTTTTATACACAAACAGAAGGCGCTGCCTTCATTTGCGAATATTCGCGTTGATATGAAAACCCCCACGATAATTATACTTTCCGGCCCATCCGGCGCAGGTAAAACTACACTGCTAAATAAAGTTTTTCGTAAAAAAAATATAAAGGGAAAATTTATCCGTGCGATTTCATACACGACAAGAAAAATCCGGCCTAAAGAAAAAAACGGCAGGGATTACTTTTTTATCAGCAAACGTAAGTTCTTGCAGCTAAGAGAGAAAGGATTTTTCCTTGAAAACCAAAAGGTTTTGGATAATTATTACGGAACTGCAAAATATTTTTATGACCGAGCGGTAAAAGAAAATAAGAACCTAATATTATGCATAGACGTAAAAGGAGGAATGTATTTGAAAAAAAAGCAAAAAGAAGGTAAAATAGTCACTCTTTTTATAGCCGCGCCGAGCGAGTTGGATTTATTTAAACGTTTAAAGATGCGCACTGAAGCTATGCAAACCATACAAAAGAGGATTACGCTTGCAAAAAAAGAAATGAAAGTTTCCAAGCAGTATGACTCTATTATAATAAACAAAGATTTAAGCAAGTCGTTAAAAGAATTGGAAAAAGTTATTTTGAGGGCAACTTAAAAGATACTTCGGACGCTCTTATCCATCGCGTCCTCAGTATCAATTCGTGCTATCATTTTTCCTGCGCCACTATGGCTTGGAAAAATAATGCACTCATTGAGGAGGGAAAAGATGAATGAAAGATATATCCATTTAGAAAAGCTTATCGGCGCAGGCCTGGGTTCTATTTACAAGCTAACAATACTTGTAGCAAAAAGAGCTTTGCAGCTTGCCGACGGAGACAAAGCTTTAGTAGAAAAACCCACGGAAAAGGTTTTAGATACTGCACTTAGAGAAATTGCTGCAGGAAAAATTCGCGTAAAGGCAAAAGAATAAATATTGGCGCGGTAGCCAAGCGGTAAGGCAGCGGTCTGCAAAACCGCTATTCGCCGGTTCAAATCCGACCCGCGCCTCCAAATAATAATGCCGCAAAAGCGAAAAGAACTAAATATAAAGGGTAAAAAACTTTGGTATTTAGTTGGATTGATTACCAGCGATGGAAATTTATCGCCGGATGGAAGGCATATAGACATAACTTCCAGTGATTACGAATTTCTTCAAAGAGTAATAAATTTAATCGGAATTAAGAATAAAATTGGCATTAAATATGGTAAAGACAAACTAAAATCTTTTCACGTACAGATTGCTAATAAGAATTTTTATGAATTTCTATTAGCAATCGGCCTTACTCCTAAAAAGTCTTTAACAATAGGTGCGGTAAAAGTGGCTAGAGAATTTTTCCCAGATTTTTTACGGGGCTTAATCGATGGGGACGGTTCCATTCGTAGCTGGAAGCACCCGACCAATTTTAGCGAACAATGGTCTTTGCGAATTTATTCCGGTTCAAGAAAATTTTTAGAGTGGCTTGACAAAAAAATACAAAAATATTTAGAAGTTTATGGTAAAATTCATCGCAACGATAAGAGAAATGCGATTTATGTTTTAAAATTTGGTAAAATGGCTGCCAGAGAAGTGCTTAAATCCTGTTATTATAAAAATAATTTCAGTTTGGAGAGAAAAAATAAATTGGCTCAAGAATGTATTTGTTCTAGAATGGGTTGGCAGAAAAGTAAAACGGTCTTAATGAGTATTCATGATGCCGGAGTGCTGGAAACGCAGACAGCTCGGACTTAAAATCCGATGTTCCGTAAGGGACGTGTGGGTTCAAGTCCCACCTCCGGCATTCTTCTTCGCCCTTCGCTGAGTGAAACGCTGGTAGGGCTTCGAAGAACTTTGTTCTTAGAGGTAAAGAAACTATAAGCTAATTTCGGGCACTTGGCTCAGCCTGGCTAGAGCACTTCCTTGACATGGAAGGGATCACAGGTTCAAATCCTGTAGTGCCCACCATTTTATAGCGGTTAGCGGATAGCGTAGAACGTATAGAGAAGAAAAGCGAATTGACTTTTCCATAAAATATCTTAAACTATACGCTACCCGTTAAGTACTATGCGCTGTGCGAATGCAAGGCACTTCGGCGGGTTCGCCTCAGTGCCGATGAAAATCAAGGAATAACCCTTTATAAATACATTTTCATCGGGGACGTCGTCTAGCCTGGTTTAAGACCCATGCCTGTCACGCATGTGACCGAGGGTTCAAATCCCTTCGTCCCCGTTTTTCTTCCTTAATGCGACAAATCAGCCAACCAGAATTGGGGATGATTTGTCGCAACATCTAGAAAAAGAAAAACGGTTCCGATGAGGCTCTGCCGAATCGGAACAAGTTGTTTCACCTTCAAATGCCCTTCCTTGAAGATCAATAAAACACTTACCCAATAAGCGTTTTTATTTCTTGTTATTTTTCCTATTTTCACAGGCTTTATTAATGTTAGCCAAAACGCTACACATTTACTCGTATAATTTTAGATATTGTTTCCAGGTGTTCCGTGATAATATATAAAAAGGTTTTTATTCCCATTTTTAAATGTGGGAAACAGGGTAAACTCAAAAAGGAGGTTGTTTATGAATAAGAAAATAACCGTTATTTTATCATTAATGTTCTTATTTGTTTTTTCCTCAATCTTTGCCGAAACAATCACTCTTAAATCAGGTAAAACTATCGAGGGGAAGATACTTGAGAAGACAGATAAAAGTATAAAAGTAGACATTAATGGTGTATCTGTAACCTATTATATCGATGAGATTGAAGGTATTGACAAGGAGAAGGTCAGCATAACAAAATTAGCAAATACCCAGCTCAGCCCCGGAGACAATTCCGGAAATACGTTTTCTATGGTAGAGGAAAATCCTTTACAAATCTTTGAAAAATATGCATCAGCAGTTGTTTCCATCGCAGGGCAGGACGCAGATGGTAACGTTGGGCTTGGCGAAGGTTTTATTATCAGTAAAGATGGATTAATCGTAACTTGTTATCATGTTGTATGCGGGAGAGAAGAACTCCTGGTTAAGCTAAAAAACGGGGGAATTTATCACGTTAATACTATCAGCAATTTCGACCCTAAAAACGATATTTGTGTGCTTAAAATAGACGAAAACAATTTGCCTTTTGTAAGATTGGGCGATTCAGACAACATTAAAAAAGACCAAAAAGTTTTAGTTATTGGCACTTCCGATGGCGAAAAATACCAGTTTGTCGCAGGAAAATTTATACAACGAGTAAAATCTTATGGTAACGCATATCTACAAACTACGGTTAATATCCAGCCGGGTAATAGCGGGGGGCCTATGTTTGATTTGTATGGCAATGTTATTGGGGTAAATATATCAAAAATAAAAGATGTTAGCGAAGTATCTTGGGTTGCCCCTATTAATGAAATAAAAAATACTTTAAGCAAGCAATCCAATATAAACTTAGTTTTATTTAAAGAAAAGCAAAATAACGCCTATGCTTTATTCTACAAAGCTGACGTAGAATTTTTTCGTGGAAACTATCAATTAGCAATAACTTTTTTACAAAAAAGCATCGCCTTAGATCCAAATTTTGCACAAGCACATAAATGGTTAGGTAGGTGTTATCATAAGTTGGAAAGATACGACGAGGCTATTAGTGAATTCCACAAAGCGCTTGCTATCTTTCCAGAAGAGGCAGAAATATACGATGGGCTTGCCAGGACTTATGTCCAAAAGAAAATGTTTGACGAAAGCATTCGGGCATCTAAGAAAGCAATTGAATACGACCCTTATAGTATACAATCATACGAAGCCTTAGGGTGGGCTTATTTTATAAAGAATGACTATGAAAAAGCTATTGCCACACTTGAAAAAAGCATCGAGATTGCGCCTTCCAATTGTTCTACCTACGATTCATTGATTAATGTATATAACGACTATGGGCGTGCAGATTTAGCGCAGAATTGCCGCATGAAAGCAGTAAAATTTGGTTGCACCCCACACTCTAAACAGTAATAATATAAAACTGATATTTTGAAATGGTAAACTAGACCTTGTTTCTAAGAATACTACACAAGAAAACAAATGAGTGGTACTATCGGCAATAGTGGCAAGGGGATTACGAAAACTCAAAAACAAATCCCTTCGTCCCCGTTTAAATGAAAAAATCCCACTCGAAAGAGCGGGTTTTTTATTTAAGGGGATAAGCTACAGAGACCCCCCCCTATCTTAATGTTATTTACAAACGTTAATCCGGCGTTATAATTAATTTCAAAAGAGGAGGTGATATTTAATATACGAGGATGCTACGATTTGGCAGTTAGTAGATTATAGAAATGTCCACAAAAAAAGGGGGCATAGCTAAAATGGAAAAACAAATTTTCAAAAATAAGTTTTGGTTAATCATAATTCTTTGTTTTATGTTTATGTTGCCATCGGCAAATGTATTTTCGCAACACCGCGGCCGTGGAGGGCAAGGAAGAGGTGGGTGGCATGGAGGCCAGCAGGGGAATTGGCGGAATTGGGGATATCACCACCCGCGCGGCTATCATTGGTACGGTGGAAGTTGGTGGTTCGGAGACGCCTTAATACAAAGTTTAGTCATAGGTGCCACGTTGTCTACGCTTCCCCCCAGTTATAGAATCGTATATGTGGGCCGCACCCCATATTATTATGACGGCGCGTATTACTACAAGCCTTATCGTTCAGGGTATGTAGTTGTGGCAGACCCAACAGTTGCCCCTGTTGTAGTTGCTTCTCCTGTGGTAGTCCAGGCTGCTCCACCTACGACAAACATAGAACCACAGGTACAATCCAGTGGAGTAATAACGATAAACGTACCTAACTCAAAAGGCGGGTATACCCCAGTACAATTAACTAAATACAGCAATGGTTATCTCGGCCCTCAGGGTGAGTTTTATTCCGGTAGCCCCACGGTTGAGCAGCTAAAGGCGCTGTATGGTCAATAAGATAATATAGCTATTATAAAATGCGCAACAACTATTCTTGCGGGAATAGTTGTTGCAGCTTTTTTGCAACTACACCGTGCAGGCGGGGTTCTATGCCAATTTTATCCAAGTCTTTTCCTTAAAGGCATCCACGAGTCCCGCCAAGGGCGAGGCTTCGACCGAGCCAAAGCATACACGCTTTGACGCTTAGTGTTAGTTCGGCGTCAACGGCTGCCCGTCTTCATTTTTCGGCCGTTTTTACAAACTTAAAAATGTTATCAAGATTTTTAGTCTTATTAATTATTGCTGTATGCCCGTTGTTTTCTTCTTATGCCGAAAGCCTTATTTTGAAATCAGGAGAAAAAATAAGCGCGGAAACAATTACGCAAAATGACGAATATGTGGCGGTTGGCATTAAAGGTTCGCATATAGCCTATAGAGCTTTTGAAGTTAAAAGCATAAATGGCCATGAAGTTAAGCCAAAGGACGATAAGCAGCAAGCGGTTATTAATTTTGTTACTGCTGAAGAATATTTAGCAAGAGGTATCGCGTATTATAATATAAAATATTTTGACCAGACATTATCCGAACTTAAAAACGCCGCAAAAATAAACTCCCGCCTTCCAGAAATTTTTCTATACAGAGGATATGTGTATTCAGCTGGGAATAACTTCAATGACGCAATTTTAGATTATACCAAAGCAATAGAAATCAATCCCAAATCCAAAGAAGCTTATTATATGAGAGGCCTTGCTTATGCTTCTCTCGGTAATTTCAAGCAAGCAATTGTTGACTACGACAAAGCAATAGCTGTTGATTCTTCATATGTTGAAGCTTATCTTAACCGTGGGCTTGCAAGTGTTATGATGGGAGATGAAGACCGAGCGATTTCTGATGTCAAAAGAGTCATACAAACCAACCCAAAAATTGCGGCAGCATATAATATAAGCGGCCTGGCTTATGCCAAAAAAGGCAATCTTGAACAAGCAATATCCGATTATAGCGAAGCAATATCGCTTGATTCCAAATATGTCAGCGCATACAATAACCGAGCCAACGCCTATCTGGCGAAAAATGATTTTGAAAAAGCCCTTGCCGACTTCTCCAGCATAATCGAAATGAACCCTAAAAATGCCGATGCGTATTACAACCGGGCAGTTGCCTACAACAAAAAAGGCGACCTCGACAACGCCATAGCCGATTATGCCAGCGCCATAAGATTAAATCCAAACTATGCATTTGCTTATACTAACCGAGGGGGTATTTATTTTGGTAAAGATAATTTTGACCAAGCCATATCTGACTTTACTAATGTTATAAAGATTAGCCCTGATGATGCTAATGCTTATTATAACCGGGCAGTTGCCTACAACAAAAAAGGTAATTTGGATGAAGCGGTTTCAGATTTTACAAAGGCATTAGAAATTAACCCTAAACATCACACTGCTTACATTAACCGCGGCAATATTTATGCTGACAAAGGTTATTATGACAAAGCCATAATAGACTTCACCGAGGCTATACAAATCGATTTAAATAATGCAGAGCTGTATCAGAATAGAGGAGTTGTTTATTCTAAACAGGAAAAATATGATGATGCCATTGGTGATTATAGCAATGCAATCCGCATAAACCCAAATTACGCTTCTGTTTATTACAATCGGGCTGTGACGTATGGCCTCAAAAGAGATTACGACAAAGCTTGGGAAGATATAAACAAAGCGCAAGCCCTGGGGCAACCGATTAACCAAAAATTTTTAGAAGAGCTTAAAAAAGCATCTAGCAGAGAAAAATAGCTTAGCGTTTCGAATACTGCTAAGAGAATTACAAAGAAGCAAAGCAAAATTCCTTCCTCCTGTAACTTGCCTCTTTAATTGCACAACATTTATTCCCTCGAAACACCCTAATTTTTTAAATTCCCACAATTTCTTATTATTTTTCCAACAAAGTATGATATAATTCTTTCCAGAGAACAGTGTAAAACGCCATAAAAAGGAGAGTTATGGTTTCACGCCAAATTAAAAAAGCTGTAGTATGCGGAGCAGGCGGGTTTATAGGCAGTCATCTTGTGAAGAGATTAAAAGAAGAAGGGTATTGGGTCAGAGGCGTAGATATAAAATATCCTGAGTTTTCCAAAACCGCAGCTGATGAATTTCTACTCTTGGATTTGCGAGATGCCGTAAACACTGCAAAGGCAGTTACTCTTGGCGCGAATGGATTCGATGAAATTTATCAGCTCGCAGCAGATATGGGCGGAATGGGTTTTATCCACTCAGCTGAATGTGAAATTATGCACAATAGCGCATTGATAAATATAAATATGATTAGTGCGGCGACAGCGAAAAAGGTAAAAAGATATTTCTTTTCATCATCAGTTTGCATATACCGTGATATGAAGCCCGGGGAAGCGGAACTTAGCGAAGAGGATGCTTACCCGGCAAATCCGCATAATGAGTATGGTTGGGAAAAGTTATATGCCGAACGCACTGCACTTGCCTGCTCACGGCACAACAATATAACTGTGCGTATCGCAAGATTTCAAAACTGCTACGGTCCGGAAGGAACCTGGCGTGGCGGAAGAGAAAAGGCCCCCGCAGCAATTTGCCGTAAAGTAGCAGAAGCTAGTAATGGCGGAGTCATAGAGGTATGGGGTAACGGTGAGGCTATAAGGTCTTATACTTATGTTGATGATATGGTCGAAGGCATACGAAAGTTAATGCAATCAGATTTAGAGGGCCCGGTAAATATAGGTTCACCAGAATACGTATCCGTAAGGGAATTAGTTGATACCGCTACCGAAGTTGCAGGAAAAAAGTTGAATATAAAATGGGTAGAGGGCCCGGTTGGTGTCCAATCGCGAAATTTCAGTAACAAAAAAATATATTCAACCGGCTGGCGCGCAAAATTTTCTTTAAAAGATGGGATAAAGATTACTTATCCTTGGGTTAAAGAACAAGTAGAAAAAAATCAAAAAATAAAGGAGAGCAGATGAGAAAAATAGCGCTAATTACCGGCATAACCGGACAAGACGGTAGTTATTTGGCTGAATTTCTATTACATAAAGGCTATGAAGTCCATGGCCTCATAAGAAGGTCTAGTAGTTTTAATACCGAAAGAATTAATCATATCTACGTTGACCCTCACATCAAGGGTATAAGGTTTTTTCTTCATTATGGCGATCTTTCGACCTTTGAACAGATTTCCTATATTATTACCAATATCTGCCCCGATGAAATTTACCATTTAGGCGCACAGAGCCATGTCCGGGTCAGTTTTGATATGCCGGAATACACAGGCGACATAACTGCTTTAGGCACAACAAGGATTTTGGAAGCAATAAGAATAAGCCGGAAGAAAATAAAATTTTACCAGGCTTCCAGTAGCGAAATGTTCGGCACAACACGGACTCCGCAGAACGAAAATACTTATTTTGCGCCAAGCAGCCCTTACGCAATTTCTAAACTCTATGCTTATTGGATGACGGTAGATTACAGAAAAAGTTACGGCATTTTTGCCGCAAACGGGATATTGTTTAATCATGAAACAGTAGCATCTTTTATGCCCATGTTTTGCAAGAAAAACAACGAAGAGGAATTTGATATAAAACCTATATGTGAAATTGTAAAATTTGATGAAACCAAGAAGCAGTATCAATCAAAAATTGTATCAGGAATGCAAGTATGGGGCAAAACTGGTTGGGTTGATGTTACATTTGCCTCAGCTTATCCTCACGATATTGAAAATGATAATAAACATCCAAGATTTATAAATTCAAGAACCGGCGCGTTTATGGCCACAGCTGAACATGTGGTTTTTATGGATAATAATTTAGGAAAAGAAGTCAAAAATATTAATCTCGAAGATCGTGTAGAAAACATAGAACTACCGAAATCAGCGGGACTGTCGGGATATTTAACCTCTAAAGAAGAAGCGGAATTGATGGGGATGATGGTAGGAGACGGATCTATAACATATTCTGAAAAGGGCACAGGAGTACACGGAAAATTTACTAATTCCTCAGACGAGGTTAGAGAAAGGTTTAATTCGCTATGGAAAAAAATTACAGGAGGTCATACAGTATATTATCCAAATAGATCTGGATTTAATCCAGAAAGAATCGTAGGTCAATTGATACTGGCCGGTGGGAATGACTGGCTTAGAAAGATAGATATATATAACAATGACAGAACAAAGCGTATTCCAAAAGTCATTCTGAATTCAACACCTGAGATTATGTTGGCGTTCTTGAGAGGTTATAATATAACGGATGGATTAAAAAGTAATCCTTGCACCTATGATTTTAGAAATTTCAAAACAAATTCACCGACTCTGGCTATGGGATTGTGGTATCTAATCGATAAGACAACAAGGCAAGATATCAATCTTACTTTGGAAATGAAAAATGATGGCAGATTATTTTACTCTCTTAATATTCTCTCGACTGTAGATAATTCATTAAAAGAAGTAGAAGTTAGACAATTAATGTTCGAAAATTTATCTCAGCGCGAAATTTCGAGGAGAACTCAAATTTCAAGAGGCTTCGTAAGAAAAATTCAACATGGAGGATGTTCATGCGCCGTACATCATTTTAAAGAAGATCCCTTAGGGGTTAAAAAAATAATAGATCTTCCCAAGTATGATGGATGGTTCTATGATTTAGAAACAACGTCTGGGGAATTCCATTGCGGAGTTGGTAAATGTCATGTGCATAACTCCCCCAGACGCGGAGAAACTTTTGTAACCAGAAAAGTGACAAGAGCGATTGCACGGATAATAGCAGGCGAGCAGGATAAGCTTTATTTAGGTAATCTTAGCGCAAAACGGGACTGGGGTTATGCTCCTGAATACGTTGAGCTCATGTGGAAAATTTTACAACAGAATAAACCGCAGGATTTTGTTGTGGGCACAGGACATTCGCATTCTGTCGAAGAGTTTGTCAAAGCCGCCTTCAAATACGCAGGATTATGTTATAAAAAATATGTGAAAATAGATAAACGCTATTTCCGGCCCACAGAAGTAAATAATTTGATTGCCGACGGCAACAAGGCCAAGAAATGTTTTGGTTGGCAACCCAAAATCAAATTTTTAGATCTAATAAAAATAATGGTTGATGCAGATATGCGTATGCTAGGTTTACGGCCGGTAGGTGAAAGTGACAAAATATTAAAAGAAAAAATACCTTATAAATGGTGGAATATGGACTAAAGATATTACATATTATGTGAAAGCTAATTTTATATATCATAAAAGATTATTTTAATAAATTTAGGGGGTATAATAAATTTTTAAAGAGGAATAAAAGATCATGAAAGATGCTGTACTTGTTTTATAAAAAGAAGATGATGGTTTACAATGGCAGAGGAATATTTAAAAAATGTCTGGCTTGTCACGAGAGTTTACAAATATGGGATGTTAATAATGTTAGACGCGACGAATGCGGTAAGATTTTTCTGTTATCGCCGGGGGTGCCCGTTAACTGTGTTTATTACTACAAAATTAAGCAATAGAGATCAAATAGCCGGTAATATTAGATTGGCTCTGCAAAATAGCATGAAAAGACTTGGTGTAAAATCAATAGATTTATATTTGATACACTGGCCTAACCCGGAAACTTTTTTTGATTGTTGGGGGAAAATGGAAAAACTTTATGAAGAAAGGATGGCTAAAGCTATTGGGGTGTGTAATTTTCATCAACTCCATTTAGAAAGGTTATTGAAAATTGCTTCTATTATTCCAGCAGTTAACCAAGTGGAGCTGCACCCATTATTGTTACAAAAAGAATTATGTGAGTATTGTGTATCAAAGAGTATTCGTGTAGAGGCATATTTCCCTCCTTGCTCGTATACATCCAAAGTTAATAAAAAACAAAGTGTTGGTTGAAATAGCACATAGACATAATAAAACCGTTCCGCAAGTAATACTTAGATGGAATATCCAGCACGGTATCATAGTAATCCCCAAGTTCTCATCTGTTAAAAGATTGCAGGAAAATATCAATGTTTTCGACTATGAAGTATCAGAAGAAGAGATGGGCAAATAGATGGATTAAATGAAAGTTTTAGAGTTCGCCACAATCCCGATGCTTGTGATTTTAGCAAACTATAGCATTGCGAGATGCTGGAGCTGAGCGCTGGAAAAATTTTCGAAAAAGAAATGTGCATACAGGAAAAAACGTATGAAAATATGCGCAGAGTTAAAAACAGAGCAAAAAAGACAAGAGTTTATTTAAACTTTTCTATACTGAAAAGACTTTTCGATATGGCGAATATGAATTTTCGCCAACTGGCAGGGCCTATTGTATTTGCTGTTTTTAGCCTCTTTAAATTCAAAATAGCTGTTTTTTTAACTCAAGTGGTTTGTAATCGTTGGATAAAAAATAGCCGTGGCGGTAGAGCCTTGAATATATCATCAACGGCCGGCTTCTTAGGAGTATCTTACCCGTATCGTATGGACGAAGTGGAATGTTGCAGGATTGACTAGTGGGCTTGGGATGAAGTTTCCATCGCACGATATTATTGTTAATGAGAATAATACCGAGGCGGACTATTACCGAAATACTTGATATTAATGCAAAAAAGAATGCGTATGATCTATGTTCTCCATACGAACACGACATAATAATAAATAACACAGCAGTAATATACGAGGGAGAAAGAGCATGTATACATCCAAAAAAAATGTTCAGATATTGATTGCATTGTTGAAAGAGTACGGCATAACCCATTTTGTTCTATCCCCTGGAACCCGAAATGTCCCTTTTGTTTATTCCGTTGAAAATGATCCTTTTTTCACATGCTACTCGGTTGTGGATGAGCGAAGCGCGGCTTTTTTTGCGATGGGCTTGGCTCAGGAATTAAATCGCCCTGTTGGGATATCGTGTACCTCGGCTACCGCTACTGCCAATTATCTTTCAGCTGTAACAGAGGCATTTTATCAGAAAGTCCCTCTTTTGATATTAACGGGGGATAGAGATCCATATCTGCTAGGGCAAATGGAAGATCAGCAGATAAAACAATTTGGTATGTATGCTGATGTGGTGAAAAAGCAGGTTAATCTTCCACTTGTGAGAAATGATGAGGATTTCTGGTATTGTGAGAGGTTGGTAAATGAAGCTCTGTTGGAGCTGGAGCACAGGGGGAAAGGGCCAGTTCATATTAACATTCCGATTGTTTCCCACGAAAAAAGTTTTTCAGAGCCATGCCTACCTACGGTTAAAGCGATAAGAAGAATTGGGCTGTCTAAAAACACTGAATTATGCCGCCGGAAAATAAGCGAACTGAAATCAACGAAAAAAATATTAGTTGTGTGCGGGCAACGCTGGAATTTAAACCCGGAAGAAGAAGTATATATTGAGGAATTCTTTTCTAAGTACAACTGCGTAATTGCGACAGACCACATGTCAAATCTGAATTGCTCGGGCAATCTGAAGCTGTTTCTTGCTGCGGAAACCATTTCAGCGGACAAGCTCGACGAATTAACGCCGGATATCTTAATTTCATTTGGAGGGAACTTTATTGCCAATGGATTTAAAGCCAAATTTCGGTCAAAGAAAGTAAAGCATTGGTTGGTTAACGAGGATGGATCCATTGTTGATGTGTTTAAAAACCTTACAGACATTTATGAGTGCACTTCTTCCGAATTTTTCAAATTCTTTGTAGGCAATGCCGGTGAGGATGCGAAGAATGATATGGGTTATTATGAGCAGTGGAAACAACAAGTGAGCCAGTTGATTTTTCCTGAAATGCCTTTTTCGGCATACTCCGTTATAAAAGAATTTGCTGGCCGTGTTCCGGACAACTCGATTCTTCATTTGAGTATATTGAACAGCATAAGAATTTGTAATTATTTCGATATCCCGAAAAACGTAAAAACATATGCAAATCTGGGTGCTCACGGTATTGATGGAAGCATGTCGACTTTTTTGGGGCAATCGGTCGTTTCGGATAAGTTGTCTTTCCTTGTGGTTGGTGACCTTAGCTTTTTGTATGACATGAACAGTGTCAGAATAAAACATATTAAGAGCAATGTGAGGATATTGCTGGTAAACAATAGGGGCGGGAGTGAGTTTTATATAAACACAGGTAAGAAAAACTCGCCAAACCTGGATTTGCATACGGCTGCTAAACATGATGTGAGAGTTCAAGGATGGGTTGAGTCTTTGGGTTTTAAATATCTGTCTGCAGAAAGTGAAAAAGAATATCTATCTCAGCTTGATGCTTTTTTTGTCAGGGAATCAGAGAGGCCAGTCGTTTTTGAGGTGTTTACGGACACACAAACAGATGCGGACGCGATCCACGCCTTATATAAGGCAAATGCGAAGTCAGGCGCGGAGCTGAGTGTTAAAAACAAGTTGAAGGAAGGCATCAAAGACATATTGGGAGAGTCTGGTGTTAAAAAGATTAGAAAACTTATGGGGGGAGGCAAAGGCGGCGAGAAGTACGCGGATACGTGATTTTTAGCCCGATATGTCTGGCGCGTTCGTTGGCTGGTACGGCAAAAGTGTTTATGCAAGGGGGAATGATAAATGAAGATAGTATCAAAAATAATTCGGTTAATATCCCGTTCCATCCGTACGGCAAAAGCCGTTCGGAAATGCTGGCGGGATGGTGGTGTAGCAACGATCCATGTCGCGCAAATCAATTATGGCGGGATCTTGAAAGGCAAGAGCGTGCTGGTGACCGGCGGGAGTAGTGGAATCGGACTGGCCATTGCGAAAAAATGTTTATCGGAAGGCGCTCAAGTCGTTATTACGGGAAGAAATGCTCAAAAATTGGAAACAGTTGCCGTTGAGATCCATCACCCCTCTTTGAAAACCTTGAATTGGGATGTCAGCGCAGTCGATCAAGCGGAAGAACAGTTGCTAAAAGCAGTGGCATTGGCCGGTGGGAAGCTGGATATTTTAGTGAATAATGCTGGGATTCTTTCTAGAGAAAAATGCTTTTTAGATTTAACTGAAAAAACGTGGGATGACATTTCTGCGGTTAATGCAAAAGGGCTTGTTTTCCTTACTCAGGCGGTGAGTCGGCTTTGGATCAGAGAAAAACAAGGCGGAAAAATTATTAATATTTCATCAATGCGCGGTTTCCTGGGCGTGCTGGATGGACCCTATGGTATGTCGAAGTGGGGATTGGTCGGGCTAACCCGCGGGTTAGGACTTACGTTATTGCCTCACGGGATTATTGTTAATGGTGTCGCTCCTGGAGTGACTGATACAAATATAGCCGGAATAGATGCGAATGACAACGCATACTTCGAGTGGTGCCCTCCAAGCCGGCGGGTCGCTCTCCCTGAAGAGATTGCCGAGTTAACCGTTTTTCTGATGAGTGATGCGGCAAATTATATTGTTGGGCAAACAATTATTTGCGATGGTGGATATACGCTTAAAGTTTAACATTTTCAAGCAGATAGTGAGCAAAGAAATTTCGATATGGAAATGGCAAAAAAGAATGCGAAAAAGAATAAAGCGGCATAAAAAATTAAGAGGTTATTTATGAAAGAAATAAAACTAGGCAGTGGAAAATATTTCTTTACAACAGCTTCGAATAGTTATTTATCGATGCTTTCAAAGAATGCTTTTCTATCTTCTGATCGGTATTCATTGGGATATAATGTTTCGGGTAGGAAGCTACACAGGCATTGCAGCCGCTGCAATCCTAATTTCCAGAGAGGGCATTGCTGAAGTGGGCAATTTTTATTGGGGACAGATGGCAGTGGTGCTGAAAACTTAATTATTCAGATAGGTGGTTGCCGTCGTAAAAAAAATTACCGGGGGCGCTGTTATAGATGATAGTAGGACTTTATTTTCATCGGATCATCTTTATATGAACGGGGCTGAAATATTCAATATTTCACTAAAAGAGTTATTAATAAATAAGGGAATTAATGAAAAAATGACTGTGTTAACAACCGGTTTTGATGTAGGTTATTACTGGGGTGGGTGTGTGCTAAAGGTTTAATTTGAAAGTGAAATATCTAATAAGATGATGTATATCATTAACAAGAAGGATTGTACCGGATGCTGTGCTTGTGTTGACATTTGTGGTCAAAATGCAATTACTCTTAAGATAGACCACGAAGGATTTTGGTATCCAGAGGTAAATAAAAACCTTTGTACTGATTGTGGATTATGCGAGAAAACTTGTCCGGGAATGTATGCAGACAAGGTAAATAAGACCAACAAAGAAATTCCTTTATGTTTTGCCGCTTATCATAAAGAGCAAGATATTCGGTTAGATAGCACCAGCGGGGGCGTATTCTCTGCTTTAGCAAACAAAATGTATGATGTTGGAGGGTATGTTGCCGGAGCTATTTATAATGAAGATTTCTCTGTGCGTCATATCGTATCTAACAGGGGCGAGGATTTGGTAAAAATAAGGGGCTCTAAATATCTCCAGAGTCTTTGTACAGGCCTCTATAAAGAGGTAAAAAAAATCCTTGTCAAGGGGAAAAAGGTATTAGCCTGCGGTAGCCCTTGTCAAATGGCAGCTTTGCATCTTTATCTAGGAAAGGATTACGATAATCTAATTACTTGTGATTTTATTTGCCGGGGCATTAATTCTCCTAAAGTATTCAGAAAACACCTCGATTCACTAGAGCAGCAGTTTAACTCAAAGGTTGTTTATGTAAAAGCAAAGAATAAAGAGTTTGGCTGGCGCAAGCTGACATTTAAAGCTATTTTTGAAAACGGGAAAAAGTATTATGGGGATGGTGAAGTTGATAACTTTACTAGAGGCTATTTGCGATCAGGTATCTATTGCCGTCCATCGTGTTATGAATGTAACTATAAAAAACTTCCTCGCATAGCAGATATTACATTAGCCGATTTTTGGGGTGTAGAAAAGATTGCCCCTTCACTTGACAATGACACGGGGACGTCACTTGTTATGTGTAACTCATCGAAAGGTGCGGCTTACTTCGAGACCATCAAGAATGAAATTATTTATTGCCAAGTGTGTATAGATGATGTTAAACCAGGGAATGCTCATTTGCTAAACTCCTTGCCAGTTCCAGCAATTAATAGAGATGATTTTTTTTCCGATATAGAAAAGATGCCTTATCGCAAGGTAGCGAAAAAGTATTTTCCATACAAAAGGAACCAAATTAGGTCAATGCTAAGCAAAGTAAAGAATATTGCTAGAAAAGCGACAGACTTATTTTATAAAATGGGGCCTCATCCCAAAGTTTGGTACCAGTTCATATGGATAAATTTCCTGCGAAAGAATTCAAGCTGCAACCTATTAAAAGGGCAGGTTATAATCCCTACAACTTATTGCGTTTTTGATATCCATCCCGAGGCAAAATTAAACATTCAAGGCCATTTTTACGTTGGATATAAAAAGGTAAAAGGGTCTAAATTAGAAACAAGAATAAGGCTAGAAAAAGGAACAATACTAGATATTAATGATGATTTTACGTTATATGCAGGCGCCGATATTCAACTTTTCAAAGGAGGAAAACTGATCTTGGAAGGAGGCGTTTGCAATATCAATCTTCAGATAGTTTGTGCAAATTATATATTTATTGGCAAAGGGACCCTTATCGGGCGGGGTGTTGTTATTCGTGACTATGATGCGCATTATATTATTAAAGAAAACTATAAAGTATCAGCTCCAATAAAGATTGGGAATCATTGCTGGATATGTGAAGGGGCTATGATTTCAAAAGGAGTAGAAATTGGTGATGGCTCTGTTGTTGCCGCACGGTCGTTGGTAATCTCAAAAACAAAAGTGCCTCCAAAAACACTGGTAGCTGGTTCTCCTGCTATGTCGATAAATGAGGATATTGAGTGGAAAGTTTAGTCATAAGTAACACAATAAATGAAAAAGATAATTCTTAATAATGGAGTTGAGATACCACCTATTGTTCTTGGAACAGCCCATCCATTATATGACAAAAGACCTCCGCAGTGGGGTGGGCGATTTTTTAACCGGCTAATCCGGGCTTTTTATAATGGAGTATATTATAAATTTCTTGCTTTAAAGTTTTCACTAACCATAGCTAAAGCAATAAAAATGGGATACCGCGCTATTGATACCTCTGCCGCTTACGAAAATGAGAGGTTTATTAAATGGGGCATTAAGCTAAGCGGCATAAAAAGAGAGGATTTGTTTATTACCACAAGAGTAAGCAATCAACAACAATGGGCGGGCAGGATAAAAAACTCTTTGTTGGAATCAATGAGAGCATTAGGGGTAGATTATGTGGATTTGTATATGTTCCACTGGCCCGTAACAGATGTGTTTATCAGTACATGGAAACAGATGGAAGCTATTTATCAGGAAGGACTAGTAAGATGCATTGGCGTTGCAAATTGTCATCAACATCATTTGGAAATGCTTTTAGCAAACGCTTCGGTTGTGCCAGCAGTTAATCAGTTTGAGGTGCACCCATTAATGACTCAGAAAATGCTTATTGCTTATTGTATATCAAAGGGGATTGCGGTGGAAGCATACACCCCGATAGGTCGTAACCACGAGAAACTGGTGCGCCATGATATCTTGAAAAAACTATCTAAAAAATATAATAAATCAATTCCTCAAATTATTTTAAGGTGGGACTATCAAAATGGAATAATACCAATTCCGCGATCTACTAATTTTAAACATCTGGAAGAAAACATTTGTATTTTTGATTTTGAACTTAGTTCTGCGGAAATATCTATGATAGATTCAATCGATGTTAATTTAAGGTTGAGGTATGATCCAGATAATTGTGATTTTAGCAAATTATAGAAAAAATCCGAGGGTAAAAACCAATCAAAAAAGAATGGTAAGAATATTTATTTGGAAGAAGAGTTTTGTCTATGATACAAATTAATAGCAAATAAGATTGCAGCGGCTGCAATGCCCGTGTAGCTTCCTACCCGAAACATTATATCCCAAGTCATTAAGCATCATGATAGTCCTAAATCGTAAAAGAGAGAAGGGGTGCGAACCAAATCCCAAAAACCGGTAATATGCAGGTAAAATCAAAAGCAAAAATATGTTTTGGCTACCCTAGCGTAATAGCTTTTGGAGCCGAAGGACAGTATCCCTGCGGCCCACGATCCCATTATAGTATATTCAATCCCCCGACGGTTTAAAAAATTTTATCATATATATTGTTCCAATATAATTTGTATGGCTATAGACTAGTGATAATACTCAGATGCTCTAATATAATAATTTTATTCGGTGTTTTGAACTAGACAAATCCCAACTTTTAATTTTTTAAAAGTTAGGTTATTACGGAACAAAAAAATACTAGATAAAATGGAGATTATTTTAAAGGAATTATATCTTTAAAAAGCACGGATTTGCTTGTTAAAGGCTATAAATCAGCTATAATAAGAACATAGGAAAACGGTAAGTTTAACTCGGCTTATTATGAGAAGGATCCCGGTTTACTTCGCTTTTCACCAGCCAAAACTAAATTTTAGTAGATTTAGGGACAGCATAGCTTACAAGACTAGAACTTTTTATTGATATTTATGGCAAATACTCTTGGAAAAATAAAAAATATTATTGCAAAATTATGCAAAGTAAGAAGAGGGAAATTATTAACAAAAATCTTAGGCCCTTTACATAAAATAGATCACTGTCTTATTGAGATCGATATCACTTACAAGTGCAATTTAAAATGTTATAATTGCGATAGGTCTTGCAGCCAAGCCCCATCTGACGATAGCATGACTGTTACTCAAATAAGAAAATTTATCAAAGAAAGCATAGAACAAAATAGGAAGTGGAAACGAATTCGCATATTAGGAGGAGAACCTACATTACACCCAGAATTACTTGAGATATTAAATGTTTTTGTTAGGTATAAAAATGATTTTTCTCCCCGGACGAACATTGAGCTTGTTACTAATGGCTTTGGAGAAGAGGTCAATAATGTTTTAGCCAGAGTCCCAAAAGATATAATTGTTAAAAATACGTATAAATTATCTCAAAAACAGCAGTTTGTTAGTTTTAATAACGCACCAATTGATTTTAAGGAATACAGGTATTTAGATTATTCAAACGGCTGTAGGCATCTGGAAAGTTGTGGGATCGGATTGACAAAATACGGTTATTATCCATGCGCACCAGGAGGCGGCATCGACAGGGTTTTTGGACTCGATATCGGCAAAAAAAAGTTGCCATCGCCTAACGATTCTATGAAAGACCAAATGCTGATTTTATGCAAATTTTGCGGATGGGCATTACCTAGCGCAAAGATAGTTACCGAAGAAAAAATGAGCCCTGTTTGGATAGAGGCTTATAAAAAATACAAATGCAAAAAACCAGAGTTGATGCCGTATTAATTTTCAGCTACAAAATGTACAGAGCTTTATGATGTTTTTCCCTTGCTTGCCTCTCGCGCCAGAAACCATTAAAATCAAAATGTTGAAAAAATACGGTTGCTATTTCTTAAGAAGCGGCGTGGTTTATAGAATTAGAAATGAAGGCTAAGAATTTAGCAATTATTACAACTCTCAACCATAATATTGGTGACGATTTTGTCAGGGAAGGCATTCTTTATCTCTTAGAAAAAAAATTCGGCGATATAAAAGTTTTTAATATTCACAAGCATATTCCAATTACTGTTCGAAAAGAATTTGAATGGATTTACTCATCAGGTCTGACGCGCGCAATTGATAAACTTCCCGGAATAAGTGGGCTCTACTTGTCCAAAGTTTTAGACAGCCTTCCAATCATTAGAAATACCGATAAAATTTTAAACGCTGATATTTTAGTCCAAAGCGGTGCACCGGTTTATTGGTGTCATCAGGCGAACCATTGCGCCGATAACGAATGGTATAAACCGTTAATCATTAAACGCTACATGAAAATTAAAAGACACATTCCTTTTTTAGATATTGCAGCTGGCAGTTGCCAGGCATATTTCAGCGATGGATACGAGTTTGTTAATTGTGACCGATGTGCGTCGTATATTCGAGAAATACATAATCTTGCTCAAGTTACAACAATCCGTGATAAACTTGCAAAGAAGATTTTGAACTCATTAGGTTTAGATGCTCCCGTTATACCTTGCCCATCAATTTTTGCCTCTGCCCGTTTTGGAATAGAACCGCAGGAACCGCGATACGTGTGTCTTAACTACATGCGAGGCGGGGGGCATTACGATTTTGATCAAAACATTAATATAAGCTATTGGGAAAGAACATTCTCTACATTTTATAATCTTATCAAAGATAAGTATGATTGTGTTTTTGTCTGCCACAACCAGAGGGAATTGCAAGATGCCAAAAAAATAGATCACCAAGCAAAAATTTTTATTTCTCGAAACCATAAAGAATATCTTCGATTTTATGCACAAGCAAAATGCGGAGTGGTCAATCGGGTACATGCTGCCTTCGCAATTGCAGGTTTTGGCCGCCCCTCCTTTGTTATTGGAAGCGACAGCAGAATTCGAATGGTCGAAGAAATTGGTTTACGTCATGCTTTCGTTTCAGAAGTTGACGCGAAAAAGCTTCTTGCTGAATTCGAACATTTGCTTAAAGAAGGCAAAAAATATCAAGAAGCCATTTTAGGTACTAAAAGGCAAGCATATCAGGATTATATGGCAGCCCTAGAAAAAGTATGAAATAAGCTTATGCTGAAAAGAATTATTAGAACCATCCTTTGCAAGCTTGTTGAGTTTTCTTTATATAGGGTAAAAAGTTTTAAAAAAAAAGATGGAAAAATAAAAAAATTACTCATTGTTCGCATTGACAATATTGGAGACTTCGTTATCTTTTCACCGATGTTAAAATATTACAGAATGCTTTATCCAAATTACCATATAACTCTTCTTGTAAATCGGTTAGCTTTAGAGCTTGCAAAAAGGTTTGATGAAATGAATGCGCTAATAGCATTTGATAGAAGAAAATTTAACAGAGATTTGATATATAAAAGGAGGCTTTTGAAAAAGATAAAAGAAGAGGAATTTGATGTAGTAATCTACCCAACATATTCCAGAGAATCGAACGGTGATTATATAGTCAGATTTTCAGAAGCTGCGGAAAAAATAGGATTTGATGGTGATGTCTGCAACATTACTCTAAAAGAAAAACTGGAAAACGACAAAAATTACACAAAAATCATACCAGCGATCCCGGGCATTATTCTTGAAACTGAAAGAAATAAAGAATTTGTTGAAGCTTTTGGGGCGAAAGTCGACAATGCCATACCGTCTTTTACGCCTTCAGTAGATGACGAAACGGAAACAAAAAAACTTCTTTTTGATAATGGCTTAACAGATGATAAATTATTTATTGTGATTTGTCCTGGAGTCAGCTCCAATAATAGAATGTGGCCTTTAGAAAAGTATGCCCAGGTGGTTGCATGGTTGAGAAAAGAGAAAAATCTCGAAATAGTTATAAGTGGTTCCAATAACGAGCGTTACCTGGCTGAAAAGATTGCAGTTATTGCCAACGTTTCAATCATTGATATTACTGGCAAGACCACCTTAACAGCATTGGCTGCTATATTAAAAAAAAGTATTTTATGTATCGGTAATGACACAGGTATTATTCACCTTGCTGCCGCGGTGGGCACGCCAACTATTTGTATTATGGGAGGAGGGCATTTTGGGAGGTTTTTCCCTTATGGTAACTTAAGCAGAAATAAAATTATTTTTAAAAAGATGGATTGTTTCGGATGCAGCTGGCGATGTATATATCCGAATAAAATAAATATGCCGGTGCCTTGTATATCCCATATTCATGTTGCCGACGCACTAAGAGAGGCTGAAATAGTTTTAAACGAAATAAAAAAAATTAGAAGATGAAAAAATCAACTTCCCAAGAAATCAAAGATTTCATTTCAAAGCCTTTATTTGATGAGAAGATTATCTTAAACCAAGACCCATCCTGGCCTAAAATTTCCATAATTACGTTATCTTACAATCAAGCTGAGTTTTTAGAAAGGACAATACTGAGCGTTCTAAACCAGAATTATCCTAGCCTTGAATACATTATAATAGATGGTGGTTCAAAAGACAGAAGTGTAGAGATAATAAAAAAATATAATAAATATATCACTAGATGGATAAGTGAACCAGACGGAGGTATCGCCGACGCGTTTAATAAGGGTGTCAAATTAGTTTCGGGAGATTGGATAAATTTTATGAATGCCGGTGATTATTTTTTTTCTGATAATACATTGAAGACAATTAGTGCTATTATTGGGAAACTTAATGAAGAATATAAGATAATTTCTGGATTTGCAGTTAGCCAACAATTTAGAATGCCCAAGCAGATTCTTAATAATAATATGCCTATTTTTGAAAAAGCGATGCTGGCGCATCAAGCTACATTTTTTAATAGAACACTTTTTAGAAAATATGGTCTTTTTGATAAAAAATATAAGTTAAGAATGGATTTTGAATTTCTAGTAAGAATTTTAAGAACAGAAAAATTTAAATTTACTGAACAGAATATATGCGTTTATGACCTTCACGGAATTTCTACTAAGTATCCATTTGGAATGATGTTGGAGCAGTTAAAGATAGAGCTGGCTTATTCAAAAAAGTTGACATATATTTTAAAGCTAATTTTCGTTTTTAATTTTTATTGTGCTATACTCTGCCTGAGAGAAATTAAAAGAAAACTATTCAAAACCCCTTAGGATAAAATAAACTGTGCATTCTATTTCTTAATAGTTTATCTCTTTACCATAACCGAAAAATATCTTATACTATTTTTATAGTAGATGGAGCAACTTTAAAATCAAATTAATTTTTGAAAACAATAGAGAATATGTAATACCATACCATAAGATAAATTTTTTCTAGGTTTTTCTATGAATATGTATTTGCGCCCGTCATGCGGTATCTGTCGATATGCAACGATGTCGCGCCTTAGAGACATTATAATAGGAGATTTTTGAGGGATTGCTAAAAAGCAGAAGTTTGAATATGATATAATTGATGGCGTCTCACTAGTTTTAATAAACAGCAAGAAAGGTGAAAATGTTTTCAATTAATACCAGGATAGGTATTTTGGGATTAGGCGAGAATTAGAGGAACAGATTGAATATAATTTGCATCTAATGTTGCCAGTAAAACCAAACAAATACAGGTTATGAAAATAGGCATTCTGACTACAGAGTTATATTTTAATTATGGCGGTATACTACAGGCATTCGCGTTGCAAACTTATTTGAAAAAATATGGGCACGAAGCTTGGCTGATAATCAACAATAGGAGCAGACAGAGCCTAAGTTTTCCTACTATAGCAAGAGCAGTCGCCAAATCTATATTAGGAATAAAAATGCCAACTGCGCGGTTAAATTTCGAAATGGAAGTAATTTGCCAGAATACGGCTTGTTTTGTGCGTAAATATATCAATCCTGTTACATCCACGGTTGAAAATGCAAAAGCCATGAATTGGCTTGATATCTATAATTTTGATGCTTACATAGTAGGTAGCGATCAAGTGTGGCGTAAGGGGTTTACAAAACCGAATAAACCTTCTTTTTTTGAAATCTTCAAAAGTATCCTCTGGACAAGGCCCATGTTTTTAGATTTTGTAAAATCTAATAAAGTAAAAAGAATTGCTTATGCAGCTTCTTTTGGGGTTGATGAATGGGAATATGACTTTAGAATGACAAAAATAATAGCAAATTTATTACGGAAATTCAATGCCGTATCAGTTCGTGAGGATTCTGGTGTCAGGCTTTGTAAAGAGTATTTAGGCGTAGATGCAATCCATCTTATTGACCCGACAATGCTATTATCCGCCTCAGAGTATATGGAGCTTTGCAGAAAGGAAAACACTGCAAAGAGCAAGGGGAATATGATGGTTTATTTGTTGGACGAAACAAGGGGAGAGATAGCCAATGTTATTGCTCAAAAGAAAAAGTTAATACTATTCTCTGTAAATGCAAAAACAAAATCACCCAAAGCTCCTCTTGAAGACAGGGTCTATCCGCCCGTTACGGATTGGATTCGAGGTTTTTTTGATGCCGAATTTATTGTAACTGATTCATTCCATGGGTGTGTCTTTTCTATCATTTTTAACAAACCATTTTTAGCGATAGGGCATGAAATCGGCGGAATGGCGAGATTTCATTCTTTACTCAAAATGTTTGGGTTGGAAGATAGGCTGATTCTCGGCATGGATGAACTGACAGACGACAAGCTTGCGGCGGAAATAAATTTTGACAGAGTAAACCAAATTCTGAAGATAAAACAACAAGAGGCTTCATTTTTTCTACAAAAAGCGCTAAGGTGATTTTATCCAGCAAAACCCAATTATCCATATAAATGAAATATCCAAAAATATCAATAATCATGCCTGTTTACAACAGGGCTTCTTTGGTGCAGGAAACATTAAAATCGATTCAGGATCAATCATATCGGAATTGGGAATCTATTGTTGTCGACGATGATAGCACTGACGATACGTGGAATGTTATTTCATCTTTTGCCGATAATGATAATCGCATAAAAATATTTAAAAAACCCGAGGGAATACTTAAAGGCCCTAGTGCTTCTCGTAACTATGGCTTGTCAAAGGCTAATGGGGATTTTATTCATTTTTTTGATTCGGATGATATCTTGCAATTAAACTTTTATGAAGAAATAGTTTCTTCTTTTGTATCGAATAATGTTGATTCTGTCATAACTCGAATTGCATTTTTTGAAGATTCTATAAAAAATAATTTGCGTTGGATGACCCCACCGCTGATTAGTAAGAATTTTATTGTAGATGTTCTATCAAAACAGATCGTTTCCACCCAAAATGTTCTTTGGCGGAAAAACTTTTTAGAAAGTACTAGAATATTGTTCAATGAAAACGTCAGCGCATTCGAGGATATAGATTTTAATATTAGAAATTTTGTTATCTCTAATAAATTCATTGTAAGAAATGATTTATTTGTGTATATTAGAAAACATAAAGATTCACTAACGTTGAGCGATAAAAATATCATAAAAAGGAATTTGGATTGGCTGTTCGTTTTAGTTAACTTAGTTAAATTTTTGTCTGACAATAATTTTTACAATGTCGCAGTATCGAAATATGCGGCAAGCCAATCAAAAGGTTTGCTTATGAATTTGATAAGAGAAGGTTATATGGACAGGCACATTTATAATTACTGGTTGTTTATGAATAAAGAATTGATGAAAAGTTTCCAACTGTTTAATTTATTTATTTATAATGCAAAGATATTATTAATTGCGTCCTTTTCCTTTTTAAAAAAGATAGTTGAATAATGAAAATAGTTCCGCTGGCAGAAAGTGGTATAATTTGAAAACAAAAAAAATATTCCGGCCCGTCCTTTTATTATTTGATGGTTTTTTCTCGATAGATAACGAAGCATAAATTGGGCACAAACCCGGCGCTAATTAATGATTCTGCATCTTAGGTAGGAAAAGAATTAATGATAGATATGTTGTGATGTATGTTAAAACTCACGAATATTATCCCGGCATATTTTAGTTTAAAAAACAAACGTTCAAGGATTATAAAGGGAGGATAAAATATGAAAGTAGTAATTTTAGCCGGTGGAGTTGGCTCAAGGCTATCCGAGGAAACATATTTAAAACCGAAACCAATGATAGAAATTGGTGACCGGCCGATTTTATGGCACATAATGAAGATTTATTCCCACTATGGTTATAATGATTTTATTATTTGTTTAGGTTACAAGAGCTTTATGATTAAACAATATTTCGCAAATTACTGTTTATACAACTCTGATACTATCATAGATACAGGAAACAATACCGTAAAATTTTGCAATAAAAAAACCGAAGGCTGGAAAGTTACATTAGTAGATACGGGCATCGAAACAATGACTGGAGGTAGGATAAAAAAAATCCAGCCTTACATAGAAAACAAAACCTTTATGCTTACTTATGGCGACGGAGTCGGTAATGTTAATATAGAAAAATTAGTAAAATTTCATAAAGCTAATAAAAAATATGCTACGGTTACAACCGTTCAGCCGTTTGGAAGATTTGGTGTTTTGGAAATAAATTCCAAAGGGCAAGTAACACATTTTCATGAGAAACCAAAGGATGACGCAACATGGATTAATGGCGGATTTTTTGTATTGGAGCCAAAAATATTCGATTACATTGAGGGAGATAATACTCTCTGGGAAGAAAAACCCCTTAAACTTTTGTCTAAAAATGGTAAACTTTGCGCCTATAGGCATAAAAATTTCTGGATGTGTATGGATACCCTAAGAGATAAACAAGAGTTAGAAAAATTATGGAATAGCGGTAATCCGCCTTGGAAAATTTGGGGAAAATAATATGCATGATAAAAGCACTAAAAAGCACAACATACATTTCTGGCAAGGAAGAAAAGTTATTATAACTGGGCATGAAGGGTTTTTAGGTTCTTGGCTTGCCAAAACCTTATTTTACAATGGAGCAAAAATCATTGGCATTGACAAAGTGGTTAATCGCCCGGGGTCTGTCTTGAATGACGTAAGAAAAAATATAATTTCTATTAAGGGAGAGATTACAAATTTATCTTTACTCAAAGGAATTATTAATAGATATAAACCACAGGATATATTTCATGTAGGTGCTGAAGCAATCGTGGGCGAAGCCCTAAAAAATCCGGTACGAGGTTTTAAAACTAATATCGAAGGAACGTGGAACGTTTTAGAAGCTGCGAGGGGCAAGAAATTTATAGAATGTATCATAGTCGCCTCAAGTGACAAAGCCTACGGGATTAAGGATAAGCTTCCATACAGAGAAGATACTTCTTTAGCAGGATGCCATCCTTATGACGTTTCAAAAAGCTGTGCAGATTTATTGGCTTACACTTATTTTTACACCTATAATTTACCTGTTTGTGTAACCCGCTGCGGAAATATCTTTGGCCCGGGAGATTTAAACTTTTCTAGGATTATACCGGAGGCTATTAGATCTGCCATTTTAGGTAAGACTTTAATTATTCGTAGCACCGGAAAATATACACGCGATTACATCTACATTAAAGATATTGTTAAAGGCTATTTACTGCTTGCAGAAAATATTAATAAGCTAAAGCTTTCTGGTGAAGCATTTAATTTTAGTTACGAAAACCCACTTTCAGTTTTAGAGTTGGTAGAAACTATTTATAAATTAGTCGGTAAAAAACCAAAATATAAAATTATAAATCAAGCAAAGCATGAAATACCACATCAATATCTTTCGTCCCAAAAAGCAAGACGAATTCTCAGCTGGAAACCAGCATATAATCTAAGAAGAGCTTTGTTAACGACAATTCAATGGTATAAAGAGGCTTGCCTAGAGAAGAAGATATGAAATTTGTTCAAACTAACCTAAAAGGTGTGTTTATTATTGGATTAGAGAAAAAAGAAGATTCACGAGGTTTTTTTGCCCGCATTTTTTGTCAAAAAGAATTTAGAGAGCATGGTTTAATTTTTTCTATTGCACAATGCAGTCTTTCTTTAAATAAAAACAAAGGAATAATTCGCGGAATACATTATGACAAAAAACCACACGAGCAAGCAAAGCTTGTGATTTGTATAGCAGGCGCAATTTATGACGTGGTCGTTGACTTACGATCAAACTCAGCTACTTTTAAAAAATGGTTTGCTGTAAAAATAAATGGCAAAAATCCCAAAGCAATCTATGTTCCTAAAGGTTGTGCCCACGGATACCAAACATTGACCGGCGATGTTAAAATTTTTTATCAGATGTCAGATTTTTATTTTCCAGAATATTATTCTGGTATACGGTGGGACGACCCAGCCTTTAAGATAAAATGGCCACTATCACCAACGCTGATATCAAAACAAGATTTAGAATGGCAGGATTTTAATGATTAAATTATGAAAAAAGTACTTCTTACTGGAGCAAGCGGTTTTATAGGAAGGCACACCATACCGTTTTTATTAGAAAAGAAGTATGAGGTGCATGCAGTTTATATTGGAAAAAATAAGCCATTTTTTGAAAAAAATAAAAGATTATTCTGGCACAGATGCGATTTATTTTGTTTTCCTAAACAAAAAAAATTATTGTCAGAGGTAAAACCAACACATCTTTTACATCTTGCCTGGGATGTCGCCGATAAACATTACAAAAGTTCTTTTAAAAATATATCATGGGTTCAATTAGGCCTCGAGCTCCTGATAAATTTTGTTAATGTGGGCGGTAAAAGAGCTGTAGGCGTTGGGAGTTGTTATGAGTATGGAACGAGTGGTATACCGTGCGTTGAAGACCTAACTCCGTTAAAACCGAACAGTTTATATGGAGTTTGTAAAAATAACCTACAGCAGATATTTTCTTACTTTTTAAAACAAAACAGGGTAAGTAATGCTTGGGGGAGAATATTTTATCTTTACGGAGATTATCAAAACGAACGGCAGTTAGTTTCCAACGCGATAGCAAATTTATTAAGAAACAGATACTTTAGATGTAGGAACGGCGAACAAATCAAAGATTATCTTTATGTAGAAGATGCAGCTTCGGCCTTGGTGAATTTATTGGATAGTAATGTAGAGGGTCCGGTAAATATTGCCTCCGGCAAACCTACAGTTATCAAAAATATTATTTTTTTAATAGCCGATTTATTGCGCAAAAGAAATTTAGTTGAAATTGGTAATGACTCTTTAATAAGCGAACCATTTTTTTCCGTTGCTAATACCAAGAAACTTAACGAAGTAGTTGGCTGGAAACCTAAGTTTAAACTGGAAGACGGCATTAAAAAAACTATTGAGTGGTGGCAAGAATAACTTTAAACGCGCGATGAATAATTTATTACCTAAAAGAAAAAATATCTTTAAAAAAATTAAAGACTTGTATAAAAAGGGACATAAAAAAGAAATATTTATACCTTTAAAATCAAAAATCAATTACGCTGGCCGCGTATATAATGAAAAAGAATTAGTTAACCTCGTTGATGCTTCTTTAGACTTTTGGCTCACCGCCGGAAGATATACCGAAGAATTTGAAAAAAAATTAGCCGCTTTTATTGGAGTTAAATACGCATCGTTTGTTAATTCAGGTTCATCTGCGAATTTAGTAGCTATCACAGCGCTAACTTCACCTTCTCTCGGTCAAAGAAGGCTAAAGCCCTGCGATGAAATTATAACAACTGCTTTAGCATTTCCCACAACTGTTGCTCCGATTATCCAAAATAGAATGGTACCCGTTTTTGTAGATGTTGATTTAGGTACATATAACATAAATATAATAAGGTTAAAGAAAGCCATTTCTAGAAAAACTAAAGCCATTTTTCTCGCACACACTTTAGGCAACCCTTTTTGCGTAGAAGAGGTAAAAAAGATTTGTAGGGAAAATAGATTATGGTTAATTGAAGATAACTGTGATGCTTTGGGTTCGGAGTATAAGGGTAAGAAAACCGGTTCATTTGGAGACATCGCTACGTGCTCATTTTATCCCGCCCATCATATAACTACCGGAGAAGGCGGAGCAGTTTTAACAAACGATTTTTTATTGAATAAAATAATAAATTCGTTTCGCGATTGGGGCAGAGATTGTTGGTGTAAGACAGGCATGGATAACACTTGTGGCAGGAGATTTTCTGGAAAACACGGCGCTTTACCAAAAGGATACGATCACAAATATGTTTATTCGCATTTAGGTTATAATTTAAAAGCCACAGAAATGCAAGCTGCAATCGGAGTAGCCCAGTTAGATAAATTAGCGGATTTCATAAACAAGAGAAGAGAAAACCATAAATATCTTTATAGCAATCTAAAAGATTTATCCGATAGGATTATCTTGCCAGTTGCTACCAAGTATAGCAGTCCCAGTTGGTTTGGTTTTGTAATAACATTAAAAGGAAATCAGATAAAAACAAGAAACGACATAGTGTTTGCTTTAGAAAAAACCAATATTCAAACTAGGTTGCTTTTTGCGGGGAACATCATAAAACAACCGTGTTTTCTGCAGCTTAAAAAGGGATACGATTATAAAATTAAAGGTACTTTAAAAAATACCGATAAAGCGATGAATGATGGATTTTGGGTAGGGGTATATCCCGGGATAACAGAAGAGAAAATTAAATATATGCTTGATAAAATAAAGCTGGCTTTGGGAAAATATTTACAAACATGAAATACTTCATTACCGGCGGCTGTGGTTTTTTAGGAAGTAATCTTTGCGCAGAAGTATTAAAAAGAAAAGAAGAGTTAATTGTATTTGATAATCTTTCAAGAATAGGCGCAAAAGAAAATCTAAAATGGCTTAAAAAGCAAGGGCGTTTTAAATTTTTTCAATCCGATATAAGAAAAACCAGGGCTGTTGAAACCGTAATAAAGAATACTAAACCCGAAGTGATTTTTCATCTGGCCGCTCAGGTGGCCATGACTACATCTATAGATAATCCAAGATTGGATTTTGAAACAAATGCTTTAGGCACGCTCAACTTATTAGAAGCAATAAGAAAGCATTCTCCTCAAAGCATAACAGTTTACTCTTCAACTAATAAAGTTTATGGGGATTTGGAGCGATTTCATTATATAGAAAAAGATACAAGATATGTTTGTAAGGAATATCCCGATGGTTTTAATGAAAACATACCTTTAAATTTTCATTCTCCTTATGGCTGTTCAAAAGGCGTGGCCGATCAGTATATGCTTGATTATTGTCGAATGTTCAATGCCAGAACAGTTGTTTTCAGGCATTCTTCTATATACGGGGGCCGGCAATTTTCTGCTTATAATCAAGGGTGGATTGGCTGGTTTTGCCAAAAAGCAATCGAAACAAAAAAAGGTATTTTAAAAGAACCTTTTACGATATCCGGGAATGGGAAACAAGTTAGAGATATCCTCTATGTCGACGATGCAATAAAACTATATTTTTGCGCTGCCGAAAATATTGCAAAAATAAAAGGACAGGTATTTAATATAGGTGGTGGAATAAAAAATAGCCTTTCGTTAATAGAGTTATTTACTAGCTTAGAAAGTTTATTAGGTATAAGATTAGATTATGCTAAACTGCCGATGCGGTTAAGCGATCAGAAAGTATTTGTGGCAGATATAAATAAAATAACAACTATGCTTGGTTGGCATCCAAAAATTGATAAAATAGAAGGTTTAAAGAAAATGCTCAGATGGATAATGGAAGAGAGAGGATGAGCCATTTATTCTGGCACTGCTTTCCTAAAAAAGAGGATTATCAATAACGAGATACATTTCATATGTTAAAATGCGATGATCAGTATAAAAATACAAAAATATATTAGACTCCAGCACAAAAAGATGTAAAACAAGCAAAACTTGGGGTACCAGAATGCCGGAGCCGTAAGGTTTAGAACTTTACATTATTGTATGGTAAAGTAGAGGAATGGAACCTCTTGGATACGTATAGGGCATGTTTTATCAATGTCATCACCATAAAGGATCTTTTCATAAATAAACTACCACGGATGTGAACCAATATTAATTTTTATTTATAGAGAAGCAATTTGCAGGGAAGATAGTCATTTTTTAAAAAGAAAATGAAACTTGGAAAATATTTTATTGTAAATAACTATAAACGCGCCGGTAAAGTTTTATCCTTCTGTGTTTTCCGCGTGAAAGTAATCATACTTAATAATATAATAGTTTATTGGCGAGACAAGGGCGTAAGTTTATTATATATTAATATTGCGAAAAATAATTACGATGCCTTTAAATGTATCTTTTCTAAAAAGAATAAACCAAAAATAATTTTCTTTGAAAGCAAACATTTAAACAAAACGGGCCTCAATGAATGTAAAAATTATCTAAAGAAAAGTAAATATGCCATTGTGGAAATTGATGATATGTTTGCTTTTTCGGGCTTACCCTTTGGGAGTTTCATTAAATTTGTATTTAGTTCTTACCTGCGAACGTGGTGGCGTAAGTGTTTTTCGCCGCGAACGGTGCGTATAGAGAATAATGGGAAGATCTTTTTAGAACGAAAAGAAGTCTTTTATCCAAAAAATGTATATCTGCAACCAATTGATTCAAACCGGAAAATGGCTCATAGAGATATTAGGCCGGAAAGAGTAATAATTACAACAGCATATAATTATCGTTTTAAATATATAGGAGACATTTGTGCTTCACTGACAAGGCAATATTGCACACAACTCAATATTGATTATATTATATTCGAAACGGAAAACCTGACATCGCGTCCATATCCATGGAATAAACTTTTATTTATAAATTATATCCTACTTAGGTATTTAAAATCTAGTGATAATAGTTGGGTTATGTGGCTCGATGCAGATGTTATTATCATCAATAACAGTTTTAATTTAATCGAACAGGTTATAAAGAAAGCCCCGGCTCAAGCAGAATTGATTATCACCAAGGATGTATATGCGATTAATACAGGCGTTATGCTCTTGAGAAACTCAGATTTTATTAGAAAATTATTAAAAAAATGGTGGTCAATGGAAGAATATCTAACAAACTGTTGGTGGGAGAACGCAGCGCTTATTGACTTGATAAACAGGAATTGGGGAAATATAAAAGATAAGATTTATTTTGTGGACCAGAATATTTTAAACGCGTATACTTATGGGTCATACGGAATTAACTTTCCAGAAGGTGAATTAAACTCAGAATCGTTTATTTATCATGTTCCGGGATTACCGAGGTTTAAAAGGATAATACAAATTCAGAAAATTTTGGCGAAAAAACACTCTTGTTTAAATAAGAGCGAACCCATATGAATTGATTCATAAAAACAGAATACGACTCTCATCTTGAGAAACACTTAAGGGGGAAAATGGAAAGTATTAAGGATATAAAAAAGCTACCGAAATTTATCAAAATAATAGATTTCTTAAAAAAGACAGAAATAAACACCACTCATTTTGTTATCGCAGCCTTAATATCTTTAGCTGCAGCTTTTTTTGAGATGGTAAGTGTTGGCGCCCTAGTTCCTTTGGTTAAAGGTGTGATAACAATGGATTTTAAGTTTGTTATGGATTTGCCAATCTTTAAAAACATTATAGCTAAAAGCCCATGGCCATTTATATTTTCTAATGTTAATCTATTTATCCTGCTCGTAGGGATTATTTTTATAACAGCAATACTGAAGAATGTTTTTCAATATTTCTCAATCATTTTAGTTTCTCGCCAATTGAGAAGAATCGCTAATTCTATGAGAAAGATGGTTTTCGGACGGTATCTCATCTTCGGAAAGCTATATTTTGATCGAAATAATATAGGGCATCTACAGAGCGTGCTCATTAATTCTATTCGTTATACAATAGAACAATTAAGGCTAGTGTCGGGCTTGCTAAGTTATTGTTTTATGTTTATCGCATACCTGTTTGTTATGTTTATTATAGACTGGAGATTATCTCTTTTTGTAATTTGTATTTTTCCTTTTTTTAACAAAGCTTCGCATCGGTTCATCAAGAGGATTAAAAAAGCTTCCCTGGATGGTAGTTTGTCATACGAAAAATTAAGCAATAGGATACATAATATACTATCTTGCATGCCGTTAGTTAAAATTTATGCAAGGGAGGAAGAAGAATATAATAATTTTTCATCGTTAAGCGGTCAGATAGAAAATATAGAGTATGATATGGACAAAAAAATCTATCTAATCCCACCAGTACAAGAAATAGTTACTCTTATGGCAGTGCTGTTGGTGGCTGCAATTATGTCTTTTATGGTAGTAAAGAAAAGGACAGGCGATATAGCAGGGTTTTTAGTATTTTTTTACTTATTAAAAATGTCATCAAAAACATTAAGCATAATTAATGCTTGCTGGGGAAGTTTTGCAACAACAGTAGGCCCAATCAAGGCCATTGCCGGTGTTCTGTCGGATGAAGAAAAATTCTTAATTCCCGAAGGTAAACAGGAATTTCTTGGGTTAAAGGAAAAAATAAGATTTAATCATCTGAATTTTTCCTATCTTAAGGAACGCCAAGTACTTAAGGACATCAATTTTTCTGTGGAAAAAAGAAAAATGACAGCTATTGTTGGGCCAACCGGTTCGGGTAAAACGACTCTGATTAATCTAATTTTACGTTTTTACGACTGCCCTCCTGCCTCAATTTTTATGGATGGAATAGATATAAGAGACTTTTCTTTTAAGTCTCTAATGAGCCATATTGCACTAGTTAGCCAAGACACCCTCCTTTTTAATGATACTTTTCGGAATAATATTACCTATGGCCTAGAGAATGTATCAGAGGATAGACTGATTGATGTGATACAAAAAGCCAGGATATATGACTATATTATAACGTTGCCGCAGGGGCTTGAAACTTATATAGGCGATAAAGGCGTTAAGCTATCGGGCGGGGAAAAGCAGCGGGTCGCGATTGCCCGTGCCTTGCTTAAAGGCTGTGAAATATTGATTCTAGATGAAGCAACCAGTTCGCTTGATTCAAGAACCGAAAGGTTAATACAAGAAGCCATTGACGAAGTCGTCAAAGATAGGACCGCAATAGTAATCGCCCATCGCCTTTCAACAATCAAGAATTCCGATAAAATTGTGGTTATAGAAAATGGGAGGTTTATAGAAGAAGGTTCACTGAATGAGCTTTTGGATAAACGGGGTACGTTTTATGAATATTGGCAGGAGCAGAAGTTTTATTGATAAAAATAAACCATCTCAGAGGAAATAAAATGAGTGCTATATATTAAGAGAGGTTTTCTGAATGAGTTTATTGCTATCTATTTGTATTCCAACTTATAATCGTGCTGATTTTTTAAAAAGAACGCTATATTATTTACTTGAGCAGATAGATTTTGAAATAACTGAAATAATAATTTCTGATAATGCAAGCAGCGATAATACAGAAGAAGTTATAAAAGAATATACGGAACACTACCCTTGTATTAAATATAACAGGAATGAAAAGAATATTGGTCTTGACGACAACGCGATAAAATGTATCAAACTCGCATCTGGAGAATATGTCTGGTTTTGTTCCGATGATGATTTACCATTGTTCGGTACTTTCAAAGAAATACAATCGGCGATTTCATCTTACTCTCCAAAGTTTATTTTTTTAAACTTTGGTTGTTTTTTGGACAACGAAAAACCCGATAATTTTTACAAGCATCCTTATAAACCGGCTTATGATAAAAAGAATATCGTATATTATGATGGCGAAAAAATGCTGCGCGATTTAGAACCAACGCATTTTTCAGCCTTGATTTTTAAAAGAGAGCTTGCTTTAAAATATATTCCTGTAGTAGAAGATTATGGGAAGCAAAACTTTCAAGAAACCCGCATAGTTTATGCGCTTACGCATCACCTCATTTTAACTAACAAAGGGCCGTTTATCTTCATTGGAAGATTATGCCTCGCTGTGAGATATATTCTTGCGCATCAATGTCGATACAAAATTTTAAATGCATATATAATTGACTTTGCTCGTCACTACCAGATTTTAAGGAAAAAAGGCCTGATCAACAAACGCACGGAATCATTATTAGTAAACCGTAATATTAAGAAATTGCCCAAAATTATTTTGTCACTTAAATGCAGGGAGGATTTTAATTTCGATACAGAATTAATAAAATCAATAATCAAAACCTACAAAAGATACCCTTTATTTTTTATTTTTATTTATCCTTTTTTTCTTTTACCCATACTCGTTTTGCCAAGAAAAGCATTAATTGTTCCCTATCGCATAGGATATAAAATATATCATAATTTTTTGAGAACGGATTATTAATATTTGCCGTAAGGATATAAGAGATATTTGTTTTTATTTTCCGGCAGAAGATACTGAATTTACTCTACAGATTCTGAAATAAAATTTATATGATGAAAGTTATGATTGTTGACCACAATGCTGTTTTTGCTTCATACCGCCAAAAGTATAAAGAATTGTCACAATTCCCCGATATTGATATCACTGTGATTGCCCCCAAATATTTAGATATGTATTCAAAAAGATATGTTTTCCAAGAAATAACCAACAGCGAGAAATCCAATATCATTACTATTAATCCAATTCCAATAGGGAAATTTCAACATCATCGGGGATTATTAAACCCTATAGAGCTCATAAAATATTTTAAAACACTAAAGCCAGAGATAGTTCTTATAGATGCTGAACCAGAGTGTTGGTTTACGGCAGAAACAATATTTCTTAAAAAAATATTTTCTCGTTCTTCAAGAATAGTTTTGACTACATGGATGAATATAAACCTTTTTAGGAATGGGTTCCCCTATAAAATGAGTTTTATCTATGATTTTAATTACAAATATTCATTAAAAAATAGTAGCGGGATTTTATGTTACACCTCTGAGGGTGGGGAGCAATTACGCATTAATAACTTTAAAGGGAGAGTAGCGAAGATAAATTGGGGGGTAGATTTAGATAAATTTAAAAAGATAGATGTCTCTGATTTTAAGAATAATCTGAATCTTAAAGGTTTTACCATAGGGTATTGCGGACGACTCGTAAAAGAGAAAGGGATATTAAATTTGGTTCAAGCAGTTAGTGAATTAAATAGAAAAGATATCAATTTATTGATTATTGGTAGAGGCCCGCTTAGTGGAGAAATACTTGAATTTTCGCATAAACTAAAAATAGATGTTAAGATATTAAATGCCGTTGATAATAATTTAATGCCATATTATTATAATTGTATGGATCTTTTTGTTTTACCATCTCTCACAACAAAATATTGGATGGAACAGTTCGGAAGGGTTATTATAGAAGCTATGGCATGCGAGGTACCTGTCATTGGTTCTTCTTCAGGGGAAATACCAAATGTTATAGAAGATTGCGGTTTGATATTCAAAGAAGGCAACTGCAACGACTTAGCGGAGAAAATAAAGTTTTTTATGGTAAATTTAGAAGAACGGAAAAAATATATAGCTAAAGCAAAACAGCGCATAGAGAAATATTTTTCTTGGAAGACAATAGCTGGTCAAATATACGATTTTTTAAAAAAATAATACAGAAAAAAGCCTTTATTGTTTATTCTCCCAGGCTGAAATATAAATAAGAGAAAAGTTGGTTTTCCGTCAAACTGTTTGTTCCAGAAATTTAAAAATTATTAAGATTAATTTATGCTACGCATTGGCATAGAAGCAAATTCATATTTTAAAGATACGGCAGGTACTGGCACTTATGTCAGAAATATTGTTGCCAATCTCCAAGAAGAAATTGAACAAAGCCACGGGGCAGAAATATTCCTTTTTACCAGCGCAAAGAAGAAAAGAATTATTTTGGGAGATAGCAAAAACATATTTATCATATTGTTAAATTGGATAAGGACTATTTTTTGGGTACAAATATCTTTACCGATTTTATTGAAAAAAGATAAAATAAATATTTTATTCTGCCCCGGATACTTATGCCCAATATTTTCTCCATGCCCGGTTATTTTTACTATTCATGATGCAACTTTCGTTAGGTATCCAGAAACAGTCCAGATTTTTTTTTTAATTTATTTAAAACTCACTATACCCATAATAAAAAGATTGGCAACGGTGATTTTAACCGTTTCTAATTTTTCTAAAGAAGAAATTTCAAGATTATTAAAAATAAGCCCGAAAAAAATCAAAGCTGTTTACAATGGCTGTAATAGGGGAATATTTAGAGTAATTAACGATATTGATAAAATCAATTGGATTAAAATTAAATACAATATACTCCCTAAATTTATTTTAAATGTGGGGACTATAGAGCCAAGAAAGAATCTTATTAGGCTGATTTCCGCTTTTAATATACTTAAAAAAGAGAAACTTATTGAACACAAATTAGTTTTATGCGGTCCGAAAGGATGGTGTTATGATGAAGTTCTTCAAAAAGTTAAGGATTTAAATTTGCTGCAAGAAGTAGTATTTATTGGTTATGTTTCGGAGAAAGAACTGCCCCTTTTTTACAATGCGGCTGATATTTTTGTATACCCATCTATTTACGAAGGTTTTGGTTTGCCTGTGGTAGAAGCTATGGCTTGCGCTTGTCCTGTAGTAACATCAAATATTTCTTCCCTACCAGAGATAACGGGGAACGCAGCTTTACTAGTTAACCCCTTTTCTGTCGAGGAGATAGCCAGAGGTATGTATGAAGTTTTATCAAATGATAATCTGAGATTAGAACTTAAGCAAAAAGGACTTAATCGCGCAGAGATGTTTTTATGGAGAAAAGCAGCAAAAGAAACATTAGGAGTTTTTAAGGAAGTCTACATGAAGACAAAAATGAAAGGAGAGGCATGAGACTATTATTTCTGGTCCCGCCAGTTGATTTTAACCCGAAAGGCATTCCAGATCGGACCTATGGTTGCAATTATGGTTTTGGCTATACCCCCCCAGTACATTTGTTAAGTCAGGCAACTGTAGCACAGCAATTAGGCCATGAAGTCAGGCTTATGGATTGTAGGGCTGAGAATATAAATACAGACGCATTCTTAAACTTCATTAGAACAAACGCTTTTGACTGGGTTTATTTTTTTACAGTCTATTTGTCCAATGAAGATGATCTAAAGGCAGCTAAAATGATAGGGGAGTTTTATCCCGAAACAAAATTTGTCTTTGCTGGAACTTCACCCACATGGAAACCAGAGATGTTTTTATATGATTTAAGATATGTAGTCATTCGCGGTGAGCCAGAGGGAACTATCCAAGAACTTTTTTCTACTAAAAATCCAGATTTTCAGAATATTTGTGGAATTTCATACTTGAAAAATGGAGAGGTGCATCATAATAAAGCGAGAGGTTTCGTTAATTTAGATACTTTGCCACTACCCGATCGAAGGTTATATAAAGGATTATATAGAATCAATCGACTAAATGTTTTTCCGATAACAAATATGTGCGTGTCGCGCGGATGTGCTTTTCGATGTAAATTTTGTGCACCGAACGCAATTGATCAGGCAATCGAAATAGAATATAAGAAAGGACAAGTTAAATACACAAACAGGCCGCCGCTTCGTCTACGTTCAGTAGAACATGTGATTGAGGAATTTAAAGATATCGCTAAATTGGGCTATAAAGGGGTTGAGATATGTGATAATCAATTTATTTGGGGCAAAGAAAGAACATTGGAAATTTGCCAAGGGATAAAAGGTTTAGGATTGCAATGGATTTGTCTTGCGAGGGCAGCGGCAATGCATGATAAGGAAATACTTAAAGCAATGCGAGAAGCAGGTTGTCAATTGGTGTATATGGGGACCGAATCTTTTAGACAGGCGATTCTCGATGATATTCGTAAGGAAATGAAAGCGGAAGATATTAAGATTGCTGTCAATGCATTGAGAGAATGCGGTATAGAGCCAGAGATATCGGTAATTATGGGGGCATCGCCTTTGGAAACTAAAGAGGATATAGCATATTCGCTTAGGGAAGCAAACAAGCTAAACACTCGATTCACCCATTTTGGTATCATATTACCTTTTCCAAATACAGAATATTATGATATTGTGAAAGCTAACAGATGGTTCACTACGCCCACCAACGATTTCATGCCTGTTGATAATTCAAGGGAGGCAATAATTTCCCTGCCAAATGTTAGTGGAGAGGAAATGAAGAAATTTTTGAAAAAGGCTTATTTTTATCAATATTGTCGCCCCCAAAAGATTATTCGACAGATATTGAAAATACGTTCAGCGGGAGATTGCTTGCATAAGGCGACAACGTTCTTGAAATTTCTGAAGATGTTAATGAGTAAATCATGAAAATAGCCTTTGTGGGATTAAAAGGTATACCAGCAAAATACGGTGGCATTGAGCATCATGTAGAGAATCTAAGCAGGAGATTAGCAGAACAGGGGCATGAAGTAACGGTCTTCTGTCGAAATGATTATACATTATCAAAAGAAAGATTAGGAAGAGTAAAATTAATTCGCCTTCCAAGGTTCCCCTTTAGATATCTAGAAACAATAAGTCATTCTCTTATTTCATTTGTGATGGCTCAATTTGACAATTTTGATATAATACATTTACACAATTTGGGGATACAATGGCTTGCAATAATGTCCCCCTTGATTAAACCTATAGTGATTTGTACACTTCACGCTCCATCTTGGGAAGAAACACAATGGGGAAGCCTTGGGAGAATTTATCTCCGATTATGTTTAAAAGTCTCTGCTGCTTTAGCAGACGGATTTATTGCTGTATCTACGCCCCTCGCCCTAGAAGTTAAACGCGTTACAGGTCGTCAACCCTACATTATCCCAAATGGCGTGGGTTTACCTGACCCAGGTGGGCAAGATATATGTGAACGATACGGTTTACAAGCCGGTTTTTATATATTAACTGTAGGTAGAATTATACCAGATCGCGCGATAGAGATACTTCTAAAAGCAGTAAAATGTTTGCCGGAGAAACTGAAAGTAGCTGTTGTGGGGGATTCAAAACAGCACCTTAGTTATATCCAACAGCTTAAAGAGATTGGGAAAGACAGAGCCGTTTTTGCAGGATATGTTTTTGGTCAAGAATTAGCCACTCTATACGCTAATGCTGCTCTATATGTTCATCCATCGCGCGTAGAGGGTCAGAGTATAGCGTTATTAGAAGCTATGTGGTTTGGTCGATGTGTTATAGCTAGCAATATCCCAGCTAATGTTGAAATATTACAGAATTGTAAAATAGGAGAAGATTATACTATTGGTTTTACGTTCAAAGTTGATGATGTAAATGATTTAAGCCAGCGGCTAAAATATCTCGTAGAACGGCAGGATATAGTAAAAAAAGTGGGGCTTAATGCTGCGAGAGCAGTGCGCAACTTGCATAATTGGGATAAGATTACTAAAGAAACAATTAAAGTATATAAAGAGATCCAAAAGGAAAAGAAGAAAAGAATTTACTTAAATCCAGAGTAAACAGTGATCAATATATTAAATAGATACATGCCCATCAAAAAATTTTTGGAGTATGTAAAATTAGAATAATTTTTTGTTGGATATTTATTAATATGATTGAAATAGATAACCCAGTTAATAAAAAAATAGCATTAGTCCTTGATTGCATCGGTAAAATTATATTTTATTCTGGAAGATTTTTAGGTTTGTGGGATATAAAAAAAAATGAGTTAACCAAAATCAATCCACAAAAGATTCTTGTTATAGAAGAAGAACCGTTAGGCGATGTAATTATATCAATACCAATCTTCGCTGCATTAAAATATAAATTTCCTTCCGCTCGTATGTCGGTTTTGGTAAGCTCGATTGGCAGTGAAATTTTAAAGAACAATCCTTATATTGACGAAATTATAGTTGAGAGTTGTCCTTGGGTATATTCTAAACAGATAAATTTCTCGCAAGCAATTAATTGTTTTCGATATTTGAAACATTACCAAGAGATATCTAAGCTATTAAAATCAAAAAATTTTGATCTGGGAATTGATTTGAGAGGGGACATCCGTAATATTATATTCTTTCTTTTTTTACCAAAGGTAAAATATACTTTAAGTTACGATAGAACAGGAGGAGCATATTTATTAAGCAAACCGGTGTTTTTTGATGCATCTTTGCATATTATACAAAGAAAAATTAATTTACTCAAACAAATCGGTATTGAGAAAATTGATAAGAAAATTCAAATATATTATTGTCGTGAAGACATTAAGAAAGCTGAAGAGGTTTTCGAATCTTATGGCCTAAGAAAGAACGATTTTTTCGCTATCATTCACCCTGGCGCAAGTCAAAATAAGAGATTATGGTCACTAAACCGATATGCCAAGGTGGCCGATTTTATAAAAAACAAATATGCATGGTATATTATATTGACTGGGAGCAAAGAAGAAGCCCCCTTAACAGAGAAAATTGTTAAACTAATGCAAAACAATAAAGTTATAAATCTTTGCGGTAGGTTAAATATTAGCGAGCTTTCTATATTGCTAGGAAAAGCCAGTTTACTTGTTTGTCCAGATACAAGCATAATGCATCTTGCTTGTATTTCTTCTGTGCCTACCGTTGCAATCTTCGGGCCTGCCGATCCCGATATTACAGGCCCTTGTCAAAAAAATGTCTATATTGTAAAAAAAGATTATTTTTGTAAACGCCCTTGCTCTTTGTCTCATTGCAAACATACAAAAAATGGTATAAGCGCTTGCATGGATATAATTAGCATCGAAGAAGTAACAAATGCTATAGATTTTTTGTTAACGAAGATAGAAAGAGCATAGAATATTCTCTTTGTTGATGGGGGCATTATGAATCTATCCGTTGAAAGAGGGAAAGGCCAAAAATGATTCTTAATAGAAGGATTAAGATATTGTATTCTTGGCTGTTTGAAGACCGCTATAATATCACAATAAGAGAGTTATTTAATTTTCTTAAAAAACCACAGGTTAAAACCACAGGTCGCAATTTTATAAAGAATATTACTTATTTAGAAGATTTTATAGAAATATCTTTTAAGTCGATACAAGATAAATTATATTTGCCTTGCGAATATAATTTAAATGATTTATATCAAGTCTGTGCTGAAACTTTTGATATAAGTGACTGGCATAATTACGAATATGGACCTACCCAGATTAGTAAAGACGATATTGTGGTTGATGCTGGTTCCGCCGAAGGATTGTTTTCTCTTTCAATAGTCAATAGGTGTAAAAATATTTTTATTATTGAGTCTAACAAATTTTTTCTCCGTGCTTTAGAAAAAACTTTTAAGACCTTTATTCCGAGGAAAATAGAATTATTTAATACTGCGATAGGAGATAAAGATGCCTTTGCAGAAACAACCGGAAACAGAATTAATAATAGTGTTGTCGAATCAATAAAAGGGGACGTGAAAGTAACTACTCTCGATAATTTATTGAAAGATAAAGGTAGAATAACTTACATAAAAGCTGATTTAGAGGGCTGGGAAATGAAAATGTTAATTGGTGCTAAGGGTATCATTTCAAAATATAAACCTAAAATGGTAATTGCTGCATATCATCGAGACAATGAATATAAAGAGATGATAAGTTTCATAAGGCAGATTGTTCCAGAATATAGGTATCAACTTAGAGGAATTACACAGTATTCCAGAAGGCCTGTTTTGATTCAGTTATGGGTTTGAGATTCTTTATTAAATGTAATTTCAGACCGATTATCCCCGGACTTTAGCCCGTGGAGATTCATTTCAAAATAAGAAAATGAAAATTTTAATATACATTTTAGTTTTTTTAGTTATTGGGTCTTTAATTATCTATTTTATCAACGATAAGGAGACTTCGGCAGTTTTATGGGTAATCGTTAGTTTACTGAGCATAAGTTTATTTATTAGCCTACCGGCGGAATTTTTTTTATATCTTTTTATATTTTCTCTATTCTTGGATACTTTTGTTTGGGAATTTTCAAATTTTCGCATTAGACCAAGCCAAATTATGGGCTTGCTTTTATTTTTTAAATGGTTATTTAGCATAAAATATAAGCACATAATTTTTAGTAATCGTTTATTTTTACCGTTATCACTTTTTATCATCATTAGTTTAATTTCTACTATATTTAATTCAACCAATGTTTCCCGTAGTTTGCAGACAACTCTTATTTCTGTTGTGATTTTTTGCCCTATTTTCGCCGTGATGGGCCTATTAAATAGCAGGGAAATTTATGAACGTATCTTAAAATATTATATTTGGTTAGGGATAATTTCGGCAATATATGGGGTGATTGCTTATATTTTATTCATTATGCTCAATATTAATATAGGTGGAATCAGTACAGATTTGGGTGGGCGGATAGTCGGTATGCAACATGAAGCGGGTGACTATTTCGGTTTACAGATGATGTTTTTTACGATTATTATACTTAATCATTTGTATATTCGTTCCACCTTTCTTTCAGTAAAAAAGAAATATTTATTTCTTCTTATATTTATTGTGGCAATGTTATTATCTTTCAAAAGGTCAGCTTTTCTGGGTATAGTTATTTCGTTATGTTTCAGCTGGTTTATTTTATCTATTCAGAATAAAACTGTGGTTTTTGTGCGGAGATCCATGGGATTAGTAATCGGCGGTTTTATTTTTGTTGCACTATTCAATGCATTGATAACCAAAGACATAGATCAATATAGTGGTATAAAGGAAATGTTAACTCAGCGTTATTCTAAAGATATAAATTTTCAAACAGAAACTATGCAGGCGCGTATGACTACTTGGGATTATGGTTTTCGAGCGTGGAGGGAACACCCCTTGATAGGGAGTAGCCCAAGTACCGCTGAAGGAGAATTTTGGGTAACTAATATTTTTATACGCTCATTAGCTGATATAGGAATTTTAGGCTTAATTTCCATAATATTACTGTTAGTAAGAATTTTTTCGTTAGGTTTTAGAGCAATACGGTTCTCTGGAAATACTGCACTGAGCCTTAATGCTCACGTAGTCGGTATGTTTTCTGCCTTTGTAGTCTCTATTTTTATTAATACAGTAGACGACCAATTTTTAGTAAATATGTTTTGGTTCCATATTAGTTTTATTATGGCAACATTTAATTTAGCCATACAAAATTGGAAAATAACGCAAAGAACAAATATTGTAAATTTATAACATAATCAATTTAGCTAAATTTGCGCTGGGGAACCCAAAAACTTTAGTTGTTTCCTTAAAACATTTGATTAAAAATAAAGAAGAAAGTGTTGCAGGTAAATAAGATAATTAAATCATTTGTCAACCATTTCTATAGACCCTTTTCGCCGATTGAAGTTATATTGTATTTGACAAATAATTGTAATCTCAAATGTAAATTTTGTGATATCGGAATCTCAAATATTAAAAACGAAACTCACCCCCATAAAGAATTATCTATTTCTCAATTAGATAAAATCGTAGAAGCGATGATTACGATGAAGGTGAAGGATGTTTATATTACCGGCGGTGAACCTTTCATGGCACATAATTTATGGTATCTTTTGGACTTATGTTATAGGAATTCATTAGTCATTAGCGCCATAACTACAAATGGCAGCACATTAAATACATTATCCAATGAACAAATAATTATTTTGAATCGGGCTAACATAAGGCGTATTATTATTTCTGTAGATTATCCTGACGCGAATAGGCAGGATAATTTCCGTGGCAAAGCAGGGCTTTTCCATGATATAGAATTATTTATGGCTTCCAAAAAATCGGAAGCCATAAAGACAAATTATTGCTTGTCAACAGTAATTAGTAAACAGAATTATAAGGATTTATCGGCTTTAATAAAATGGGCAGTGTCTCTTAAAAAAATACGCCATATAAATTTTCAGCCAGTATGCATTGATCCAATCTTTGTTGATTATAAGACAGAAAAAATGGAAAAGGATTCCTTTTATATAGATACGCCATATTTGGATGAACTTACTACATATATTTCAGACGCTCTACGAACAGCAAAGGAAGCCAGAATGTCTACAACATTGCCTTTCTTGCGATTATGGATAACGGATTATTTTAAATATGCAAAAACCGATAAATTGTTTTTTAAAAAAATTATGAAAGGATTTATGTGCTCCACGCCGTATAATTATCTTCATATTAATTATAATGGAGATATATTAGCATGTACCCATATCGGGCCGATAGAAAATATAGAAAAAGGCGATATCGCCAACATCTGGAAAAAAGCAGCAGAAGAATATAAAAAGATTTTTAAGAGTGATATATATTTTAGAGAATGCAGAAATTGTTTCTGCGATTTTGGCGCTAATTACAGAACTTCGTTATTATATAAGCCAGTAAAAAATATTAAACACATTTTACGGATAGCGCCATATTATATTCGTAGATATTTAGGAAAAACTATTTAGAAATTAATTTATAAAGGAGCCATTGTTTTTTGTTAAAAAGCGCAATTTCCTAATTGTGTTTAATCAAAAATTTCCCGAAACATTGTTGGATGTTGAATCTGATAAATCAACAGATGAACAAACATGTTGGCAAATTTTTTGTTACAGATATTAAGGCATAAATTTTTGAAATTTGGTTTATGACAAAGAGATTATTTGACTTTTTTCTGGCGCTATCAGGTTTATTAATCAGCTTGCCTATTTGGTTCCTTTTCGGTATCTTGATTTGGATAGAAGATGAAAATCATATTTTTTACTCTCAGGAAAGGGTAGGTAAAAATGGTAAGATTTTTAAAATCATAAAATTTCGTTCCATGGTAACTAATGCCGACAAAGAAGTTGGCCCGCTTCAAGCAAAAGAAAATGATACAAGGATAACGCGTTTTGGCAGAATATTAAGAGCTACCGCTTTAGACGAATTGCCTCAATTAGTCAATATACTAAAAGGTGAAATGAGTTTTGTCGGGCCCAAAGCTTTAAGGATGGTTGAGATTGATGCAGGCGATAAAACACCGAGAAGCATCTGGGAATTCAAAGGTGCTGAACAACGCCTATCGGTTATGCCGGGATTAACCGGCGTAGCACAAATATTAGCTGCGCGCGACATCAACCGTACCGAGAAGTTTAAATACGACATATGGTATATTAAGCATCAGAGTTTTTTGTTGGACCTCTATATCATTTTTATATCTTTTCTGGTCACTTTCAGGGGTATGTGGGAACGTAGGGGAAATAAATTTACTTATTTATTAATAAATTTTAAAAAGAAAGTAGAAAGCGAACTGTAGAAAAATTTCCGTAATCATTGTTCTATATTATGAGAAAACAGAAAAATACGGTTATTATCGGCGCAGGCCCTATTGGTTGTTATCTTGGCCAACTTTTACAAAGAGAAGGTATTCGGCCTTTGCTTATCGAAGAACATAAGGAAATAGGTAAACCCGTCCATTGCGCAGGATTGGTTGGTAAAAAAGTTTTTGAAGAAACAAAAATTCCTATTTCCCAAGATTGCATTCTTAACACCATTAACGGTGCAGTTATTTATATAGGTAAGAATAAAATTCCTCTTAGAAGAAAAGAAGTTGCCTATGTTATCGACAGAGAAAGATTTGACAAAAAGTTAGGAGAGAACTTGGATATTATGTTTGACAATCGGTTCCTGGGATTGGAAAAAAAAGATAAAAGCTATCTTATTGAAACCGACAAAGGATGTTTAGAGGCTGATATTGTAGTTGCCGCCGAAGGAGCAAAATCTACGCTTAGAGATTTTATCAGCCCCAATCATATGGAATATTTAAAAGGCGTGCAGTTTCGTATGCAGCTTAGGCCCCGCTATAGCGATATGGTCGAAGTTTACGTGAAAAGGCCATATTTTTACTGGATTATACCCGAATCAGCCGAAATTATTCGTGTGGGGGTACTTTCAAAAAATCCCTATCAGGATCTTCTTGATTTTGTTAAGGAGATCAACTTAAAGGGTAAGATATTGGAAAAATTTGCCGGCCTTGTTCCTTTAACGCATTTTAACTCATTATCTAAGGAACGGTTATTTTTAGTCGGCGACAGTGCTTCGCAGGTAAAACCGCTGACATACGGCGGAATATATATGGGTATGCGTGCTGCAGAAATACTTTGCGAATGTATCATGAATGAGAGATTTAACGACTACGATTCGCTTTGGACGAAGAAGTTCGGAAAAGAAATAGGCATAGCTTTAAAGGCGCGGAATATTTTTGCCAAGTTAGCAGATAATGATATTGAAAAGATATTTAATTTTATCAAGAAAAAAACTGATATAATAGAAAAAATGGGAGATTTTGAAAACCACACGACTCTCTTGTGGGAATTTTTAAAATCCCCCGATATTTCAAAAGATATGCTGGGCATAATTTTCAAAATAATAAAAAATAGTTTTGATCCGATTAAAATAGATGTTAAATAGCATCATATGCGGACCATGACATTAAAAAACAGAATCATTATCCTTCTTGTAACATTTACTATATTAACTATAACATTATTCGTTGGCGTCCAACTTTTCCATGAATTAAAAATAATAAATAAGTTTAATACTTTCCGCGCAACTATCGTTTCGTTAATTTTAACAAACACTTGGGAAAAAATTATAGGTTTTAATCTACTTCCCGAAAACCAGCTTAGTTATTTAGAAAAAAAATTAACAGAACTAAAAGAATCGGAAGAAATAACACAGGCTTACATATTAGATAAAGAAGCAAAAATTATTTTTTCAACAAATAATTTTTTACAAGGACAGAAAGGCAATTTTGATGATATTTATGTTGTAGATAAAATAAACAAAGGGGTGACTTCGGAGAAAGAAATATTTATCGATAAAAATGCTAAGTTTTTTTTCAAATATGTTTTCTTAAAAGGAAGCAACAACGATAATTATGTAGTTAAATTATCCTTTTCTCTAAGCGATATGCACAGTGCATATATGCAGGTTTATCAACCAGCATTTACTATAGGTGCAATATTTATTTTTTTAAATATTATTTTAGGTATATTTTTTTCACGATTAATCATCGTGCCGATAAAGGTTTTTAATGCAGCCGCAAAAATTATTGCATCTGGTCGTTTGGATTTAAGGGTTAATATTTCAACGAATGATGAGCTGGAGCAGCTTGCCAGAACTTTTAATTTTATGACTGAAGAGTTAGCGAAAATGAAAGCAAAGGCAGAAGACGCAAACCCATTAACAAAACTACCCGGTAATATAGTCATACGTGAGGAAATCGAAAAAAGGATAAATGAAGATAAAAAATTCATGGTAATTTACTGTGATTTAGACAATTTTAAAGCTTTTAATGATAAGTATGGTATTGCAAAAGGAGATGATGCAATAAAACTTACAGGGCAATTGTTTAAGGATGCTATAAAAAATAAAGGTAATAACAATGATTTTATCGGTCATGAAGGCGGAGACGATTTTATACTCTTGACAACTCCCGATAAAGCCCAATTGATTGCAGATTATATCACTTTAGAATTTGACAAACGAGTCCTTTCTTTGTATGATGCAGAAGATTTAGAAAGGGGATTTATCGTAGCGCAAAGCCGCGATGGGGCAATACACGAATTTCCGATAATGACTATCTCTTTGGCCGGTGTTACCAACGAACATCGTCTTATAACAAGCTATGCAGAAGTTACAAATATTGCTGCAGAAATTAAGAAGAAAGCAAAAAAACTTGCACGTAGTTGTTTTGTTTTAGATCAAAGAAAAGATGCTGAATCGATATGATAATTATTTATTTCTTTTCTTTTTCTTCAGTAGTTTTGATGGATGGCAATTGTGGTGCAGTAATAACAAAATCTTTCAAAACTTTTCCCTCGCCTTCCGATATTTCTCTTTCGTCTGTTTGGACAGTAGGAGAAGCTGTATCATCTTTAGCGCTTGTGTCTGCAACAGGCTGAGCAAATCCACAGAAAGGCATCACTAATAAACAACTTACAAGTAATATTTTATTACTCATGTTACTCCCTCCCTTTTAAAGATACCATAAAAAGCCGTTATTGTCAATGAATTATAACATATTGGAACACAAGCACTTAAGAATAGTTATCGTTACTGTATTTTATCTTTGTTTGATTACCTTAGATAAAACTCATTTTTAAACATAGAAGCACAAAAAACCAATTACCGTAAGTAGTATTATAAATATTTCGCTTAACGAGACTCTTTATATTGACACTAGACAAAACAATGATATAGTAATATTAATGAAAAAAATATTTCGTCATTTCGTCCCATTATTTATTACTTTTTTTGCTGCATTTATTTTTTTTCTAGGCTATAACCATTATCTGTTGGATGCATCTTTGGCTAATCTTAAAATATGCCTCAATGATTTAGATAAAGCAACTACTTTAAATGACGTAAAAAAACTAACGTCTATTTTAGACGATTCTTTCCTTGATGAATTAGTCAAGGGAGATTTTGACCTTGCTTTTTCTGCAAAAGTAGGAATTTCCCAGCTAATCATTGATCAGGGGTTAAAAGAAAATATCCAAGCTAAAGGATACACGTTCGAACTAACATCTGCTACTAATATAGATTTTGCAGCTGTGATTGCTGAAAAAATCTCAACAGACACCCAAATTAGCGATATAAAACATTTCATTAAAGAAGCTATTAATAAAGAAATAAAAAACCGCCCCATTATTTTTTCTTTTCTCGAGGATATAGCTATAAAATTATTTCCGGGTCAAAGGGCAGCCAATGTCGGCCTATTAAAATCTCGAATTGCGAAGCTTGAGAAAAATTTGCATAAATACAAAGATGAAAAGTTACAGGATAAATATATAGAGATAGCTAAACAATATTTATTGCTAAAAGATTGGGATTTATCGGAACAATATTTTAATAAGGCAATAGAGCTCAATCGAGAAAACGATAAAACGATAAAAGCAGAATTCTTTTTAGGCGTTCTTTATAAGGCGAAAAAAGAGTTTGAGAAATCAGCGGAAATTTTTAACAAGATTAAAGATAAATTGTCTGGGCAATGGCGATCGTTTGCTTATTACCAGGAAGCTGATTGTTTGTATAGATCTGGACAGATAGATAAGGCGATAGCTTTGTTTGAAGAGCTTTTTAAACTTGAACCATCTTTAGAAATACCACAGCTTTCACAATTTCGCGCAGCATATGCTTATTTATATGATTTAAAAGAACCCGCAAGAGCGCAAGAAGCTTTTCTTAAGATAAAAAAGAATGAACCATTCTCAGATCTTAGCCCCTATATTGAACATAAAATTAATCCTGATATGGCTTGGCAGTATTGTAAAGAAGGATTTCAGCTACTTGAAACAGGATTTAAAATGTCTTTGGACCAAAAATATGTAGATGCGTTAGGAAAATTTGATTTAGCTCTTGGTGTTTATCCAAAACACAGCACATCATACATAGGTAAAGCTTTATGTTTTTATTTTTTAAAAAGACCGGATGATGCAATAGCAGAAGGTATAAAGGCCGTAAACATTAATCCCCGCGATTACGAGGCAACTGCCAATTTAGGTTTCATATATTTTAATCTTAATAAAGTGGATGAGGCTATTGAGCAATATAGAAAAACAATCAATATCTATCCTGCTTCCTACATCTTTAATTATAATTTAGCGACACTTTATATTTTTAATAAAAATTATAATCTTGCGAGAATTTATTTCAGGAAAGCACTGAATATTAATCCTAGATATAATTATGCTTATAATAATTTAGGATATGTGTTATGGGCGCAAGGTAACTATAATGGGGCCAAGGATAGCTTAAAAAAAGCGACAGCGTTAAACTCAAATTACACAGAAGCCTATTATAACCTGGGAATAATTTATTTTGTCCTCGGAAACTATGAAGAAGCAAGAAAAGAGTTTATGAAAGTAGAATCATTACAACCCAAATTTAGGCGAACCTCTTGGTATCTTAAAGAAATAGACTTAAAATTAGGATATAAAGCGCAATGACAATTTTATTTTCAAAAAACAAAAGACGGTTTTTAAGGCTTACGGCTTATCACCTTCTTAAATATAAGGTATGTGGCGATGAAAAGAATAAAGAAGGAGTTCTTTCTTTTGTGCGTAATATCAGCGCCGGCGGTGTTCTTTTCCATTCAGCCGAATATATAAAACCTAAAAGTGTATTAGAGTTAAATATAAATTTTCCCTCTTCCCCTGACGCCATTAAAGTTAATGCGCGAGTTTTGCGCTCAAAAAGCATGAAAATAGGCGGTTTTGATGTGGCTGTTGAATTTTTGGATTTAAAAGACGATTACAAAAATACTATAAATAAGAGGATAGCGAATACCTTTGATAAAACAAGGGAGGGTGTTATGAAGTTTGTTGCGTCTATTTTTATTTTTTTAGGAGTGATTGCCGGGATTATTGCAGTATCGATAAAGTTCAACTTGATTCCTGCTATATTTTTTAGCGCAATAGTATGGTTGAATATCGTTAACACCTTACTACTCTTCTCCATGGCCATAAGTTTAATTACAATAAGGACAAATAACTAATCAATATAATGCAAACGTGAAGATAGTTTTATTTTTTTGCGTAAATTTGCTAATGTTCAACTCGGTTTATGCAGAATTGTCACGGAAAGAGCTTGTTTCCTATACTCTTGATTTTTACACAGAACGGAACGATAAATCGGCCCGGGAAGAAGATACAACAATAAGTATACAAAAACAAGAAAAAACTAGCAGAGCCAAAGTAATAGCATCTTCAATGAAAAAAATAACGCAGCAAAAAAAAATTTTATCAACACCTAAAGTTTCTTCAAAGCAAGGTCTTGGAGGAATAAAACATACTGGGAAAAAACAAGAAAATTCAAACGACTTACCCCACATACAAAAACTTACAAAAAAAACAGTTAAAGAAAAAGAAGCGATAAACAATCAAATATTTTCAGTTAAAGCGATAACAGCTAAAGAAAGCAAACCGTCTTATGGAACAAAGTTGTCTTTTTCAAAAATTCCGCAAAAGACCCAGGGAGAAAACATTTCTTTATCTAAAATAAATAGGTTAAAAAACGAAACAAAAAATAAAACGTTGGTAGAAAAACGAGACATAAAAAGTAATCGCCTTAAGGCTACGCTGAAAAACATACATCCTTATATAATCGGAATAGGGGAATTTACGAATAATTTGTATCAGACAAAAACCGACCCGGTTAATAGTTATGTAACAAAGTTATATCCTGGCTTTGAATTCAAGCGGTCAACATCACAAAAAAAATTTGATTTATATTTAAATGCAGGATTACAGATTTTACGCTATGCAACTGAAGACCAGAATGATCACACAAATCCATACGGAAAAGGGTTCGTTAAATATGGACTGGGTAAGTTTGGTTTTATTACGTCTGCATCTGTAATGCGGACGAGGGGTACTGCTAGCGACGTGGGTAATCAAGAAGTACAGAGGTTTGTTGATTCTTGGATTTATGAAATGGGACAAGACTTCAAAATTAATTTCAACAAGCTTGAAACTGATATACAATATAACAGAGGCCTGTATAGTTATGTGAGCGATGAATATAAGCCATCAAACCATATCCGTAATGTAATTGCTTTAAGGAACTCTTTAAAAATTCTACCAAAAACAAAGATTTTTGTAGAATACGCTCATGGGTGGTTAGATTATGACAAAAATATAGCTCAAAACTTTGCTTATGATAAATATATTGTGGGTTTAAAAGGAAAAATTTTTAAAAAGCTCGAAGGCACAATTAAAGGAGGTTATAGTTCTAACAAAAGGAAGAGCGTCAAAGACTTAAATGGGAAAACTATCGCAGCAAATTTAACATATAAGGCTTCCCCGCGTTTGAATTATCGTTTGAACGTAGTACAGGGGTTGGGGGATATTAACTTGCTTGCTGAGAATATAACAAAATATCAAGGAATTTCTTTGGGGTGCAGTTATCTCCCGCCTTTTCTTAAAAAAATAAGATTAAATGGAGATGTTTCCTATTATCAAAGAGGTTCAGACTACCAAACGCGCGATAATTATCTTTTAGTATCATTTAATCCAGAATATAGATTCAGAAAATGGTTACTATTTGGTTTAAAATATACTTTTGAAGACAGAACATCGAAAACAAAACTGCAGGAATTTAAAGGTAACACAATTAGCTTAAGCGTAAATTCGGAGTTTTGATGATAAAAAAAATATTTCTATTAATAACTTTTTCTATTATCATTTTTATGGCTTATCCTCAGGCAAATAAAGAAGTTGATAAGCAGGCTGTTGCCTCGGAAGATGGTAATTATGTTTATCGTATAAAGCCTGGGGATACCATCGAAATTTCAGTATACGGAGAGCCCAATTTGACTAAAACGGTTAAGGTGTCCGAGGAAGGAAAGATAATTTATCCATTTATAGGAGAGATTATTATTGGAAATTTAACCACAAAAGAGGCAACTGCTAAAATAGAAAATCTTCTCAAGAAAGATTATTTTGTTAATCCGCAAGTAAATATTTTTATAAAAGAATATGCTAAATTTTTTATTATCGGAGCAATAAACAGCGAAGGCAGCTATGAATTAATAGGCAACTTATCTCTTTTGGAAGCCTTAGCGCTTGCCGATGGCGCAAAGCAAAATGCCAATTTGACAAACATAAAGATTATACGTAAAGTTGGCAATGAAGAGAAAGAATATATAGTAGATTTTAACAAACATGGTAGAGATTTTTTATTACAACCCTTGGATAGAATAATTGTGAAAGGATATGGTGACATAGCAGTCTTAGGCCAGGTACGAAAGCCTGGGAGTTACAAGTATAGTAAAGGTTTGACGGCCATTGAAGCCATAGCTTTAGCTGGGGGGTTCACTGACATTGCAGATCAGAATGCAGTTAAAGTGATAAGAAGAGCACCTGGCCAAGACAAAAAAGAAACATTTAATGTGCCTATTGCGCATATTCTTAAAAGCGGTGATAAATCAAGGGATGTGGAATTAAAAGAAAATGATATAATCTCTGTTCCAGAGTCTTTCTTTTAAGGGTTTTAACAACCAAAGCTTGAGATTGCTTGCTATAATTTTAGATAATTAAAAAATATGATACCTCCAGCGGAAGTAAAAGAATTAACAATAAAAGATTATTTTGACTTGTTGAAAAAACATACTTTATTTATATCTACAGTTTTAATAGTTATAACAGGAACTGTTATATTTTATGATTTTTCTTCTCCAAAAATATACCGTGCTCAGGCTTCAATTGTTTTAGAGGTAGAAAAGACAAAAATTGCAGGTAAAATCGAAGATGTTTATGAACAAAAAACCACAGAAAAAGAGTATTATCAAACCCAAATCAATATTGCTATGTCGCGTTCTCTGGCAGAGCGGATTATTAAAAATTTAGGTTTAGATAAAGATCCAGAATTCATCAACTCAAAGGACCCATCAGGCCAGCTTCTTTCTATGGTAAAAATTGAACCTGCACGTCAGGGCTCTACTGCAACAATTTCGGTTACGGGAAAAGATCCTATAAAGATTACGGCAATTGCAAATGCATGGGTGCGGGAATTTATATATCAGGATATTGAACGAAAAGTAGGAACTGCCAAGTATGGCATAACTTTTTTAGAAAGCCAGTTAAACGACACACTTAAAAGCTTAAGTGAAGCAGAAAAAGCGTTAAATGTTTTCATAAAAGATAATCGGATAGTTGCTATCCCAGATATTGAAACAAAATCAGAAGCATTGATAGAAAGTTTAAAAGAACAAAAGGCACAATTAGAAAAGGAAGTTGCTGAGGCATCGCAGAGATATAAAGAGAAACATCCTGAGATGATTTCTCTTGTTACCAAGCTAAGAACGGTTGATGAAAAATTAAGCGAGGAAATAAATAAAAGGCTTGCTCTACAGGAAAAAATGGCCGAATATGGTATTCTTAAAAGAAAAGTTACCACCTATAATTCTCTCTATGATGATTTTTTAAAAAGAGCAAAAGAATTGGATGTTTCTAAGGAATTAACACTTTCAAACATAAGGTTGCTTGATCCGGCAGAAGAACCAAAAAGCCCCATAAGACCTAGTCCACAGAAAGATATCCCAATTGCCATTATCTTAGGTTTTTTGTTAAGTGTGTCTGTAGCTTTTCTGATAGAGAGATTAGACTCAACTTTAAAGACTTCCGATGAGGTTGAATTTTTTGTAAAATTACCATTTTTAGGTTACATACCTTCCCTAAGAAGAGAATCGAAGAAAAAGAACGACAACAATTTTCTATTTTCTTTCAACGAACCTCGTTCAAGACTGGCTGAAGTTTTTAGAAACCTTAAAGTTTCGTTGCTTTTTTCTTTTCCGCAGGATAAACCTTTGCGGACAGTTGTTGTTACTAGTTCTGTGCCTCAAGAAGGCAAAAGTTTTGTTTCTTCAAACCTTTCCATAATATTTGCTCAAACAAAAGAGCCAACTTTGTTAATTGATGCTGATATGCGTAAAGGAAATCTACACCAAAGTTTCGGAATAAAACCAAAGAATGGGTTAAGCAATTTACTGGCCGGAATGTGTTCCATCGATGAAGCTATAACCCCTACTTCTATACCTAACCTATCTATGCTGCCAGCCGGCCCATATACTCCTAACCCCACTGAATTGCTCAGTTCTGAAAAATTACCTACGATTTTGCGAGAATTAGAAAAAAAATTTCAGAGAATAATCATAGACTCAACGCCAATATTGAATGTATCAGAAGCTTTAATTTTGGGAGATAAATGTGATGGCATAATATTTGTTATAAGATCAGGGCATACACAAATAGGGTATATCCTGGAGGCTAAAAAGGTCATTGATACACGTGTAAAGATAATAGGCACAGTTTTAAATGACGCGAAGATAGGGCAAGACCGCTACTATTACTACCATTATTATCCAACAGAGAAATAGCGTGAAAGCCTTAGAGTTATTTTTAATTTTCCTTACAATCCTCAGTCCATTTTTTTACGGGTCAGTTGAAAAAATACCTCTTTTTGTAATTGAGGTGGTTGCATTATTTATATTTTTGTTCCTGCTTTTTCTAACAAAAAAATATAATCAAAAATTAATTTATCCTGCCAAGATAAATCTTTTTATAATCTTTCTATCTATTACGTTCCTGCAAATAATATATTTTCCTGTCTTTTTCTTAAAAATAATTTCCCCAAACACTTATCTTTTAAAACAGCAATACGGAGGTTATTTTACTAATTTTAGCCAATTATCGTTCTATTCTATTGTGACGCTGGAGGAGCTAGTAAAATTTGTATCTTTTTTCCTTATTTTTATCTGTGTATTGAATATTTTTACAACAAAAAAACAATTTGAGCGGATGCTATTGATTCTTATCTTTATTGGATTATCTCTGGCACTTTACGGAGTTGTAAAGAAATATTTCGTTCTCCAAAGGCAAAGTTCCTATTCCTTCAGCACCTTTGGGAATAAAAACCATTTTGCCGCATATATGATAATGATTTCAAACGTTTCCGTCGCCTATGCCCTATACTGTAAGAACAAATATAAGAAAATTATTTTTAGCTTTATAGCAGCTATAATCTGCGCAAGCGTTTTTCTTTCGCTGTCCAGAGGAGGATCGATCAGTTTGATAATAGCACTAATTATGATGTCTTGTTTGTTAGCCAAAGAAAAAGTGCAAACAAACCAACATTGGATAATTATGGGGGTGATTATCTTTGCTTTGGTACTTGTCTCCATATCAGGCTTTGGCCCCCTTAGTAACAGAATGAGTTTCGTGTGGAATAGCTTAATGGATAGATGGACAATTGTTGCTGATGCATTTACAATTTTTAAAAACTTTCCCATTTTTGGTGTCGGGTTAGGTAACTTTAGTGATATATTTACTCTATATCAAAGAAGTAAGTTCGTAGCTTATTACGATTATTTACATAATGACTATCTCCAGTTTCTTTTTGAGGCCGGTTTAATTAGCGCAGTTTTGTTATTGGTTTTTTTCTTTAGTTTATTTAAAGCTATTTTAAACGAAACAAGCAACCGGCACGATCCTTTTGTTAAAAATATAGTTATCGGCGGTTTTTGCGGCATAGCCGGCACGGTAATACATAGCTTTATTGATTTCAATTTCCATATCCCAGCAGTAACTTTTTTGTTTTGGTTGCTTTTAGGTTTAATATATAAATGTGCATATACACATTTTCATTCCGGAAATCCCGCAGATGAGAAATAGTTAATTATCCACATGCAAGAAAAAAATATCAGTAGCAAATTTTTGCTTTTTGCAACAATAAGCATATTTATGGTTATAATATTTCTGTCCTTTAATTTAATAGCAGATATACTTTACGAAAAAATATTAAAAACTAAATTTCCATCAACAAAAGTAGGGGAAATTAACTATTATATGGACTCTTTAAATTTAATTTCAAAAGCAATAAATTTAAATAAAGCTAATGCCGAATATTTAGTTTTAAAAGCAGATTTGCTTTCATGTGCATTCAATGAAAACTTTAAAGAAACATTATTCGGCGATAAAGAGGATATTGAAAAGTTATACATAAAAGCAATAAAACTAAACCCAATAGATTTTGAATATCATTTAAAACTTGGCTGGTTTTATGCGCAGACGAAGGATAAAAGAGCTGAAGATGAAATTGAAAAAGCAATCAGTCTTTTCCCTGTTTATTACCGTAATTACATATATCTTTCTAAATATTATTTGATGAACAATGATGATAAAAAAGCTTTTGTTAATATGCTTTTAGCTCTTTATTACGGAAAAAATTTAGGAGGGTGGAATGTCATGGTTAGGTTAAAGGAAGACATCAAAAATCATATTAATTTTTCTTTATGGGGAACTGGATTGCTTTTTCAGACAGAGGGGGAAGGGCCAGTATTCGATTTTAAAAAGTATGGTTTCGGCCATAGCAGCTTTCCTTTAACTTTAAGAGTTTACCTGCAAAAATCAGAAAACAGACAAGTCCTATTGTACAAAAACGAAGTTCTTTTCGCCCGCTTTCAAAAATTACAGTCTACAGGGGAATTGGATGTTTATGAATTTAAAATAGACCCAAGAAATACAGATATTTACCTTGATGAACTTAGAATAAGAATACAACCATTGCAGAATATTGAAAAAATAGACTTTATAAAAGAGTTTTAACTTCTTTGTCAGAATTCCCTGCCCGCTTCCGGCGGATGAGGCTATGCCTGCAGGCAAATGATGGAAAGGGCTGTTGCCCTGCGAGGGGCAAATAAAAAACCCGCGAGACCTAAAAACTCATCTTTACTAATTTTTATAACATTTTAAGCCATAGCAAGTCATATTAAAAACAGGGACAGTTGATTCCAAAGCCACAAAATAATTCTATTTACTTTAAACCCCACTGTTGTTAAAATATTGCCTATTCTAAAAATAGTCCATAGTCGACAGTCGATAGCCCACAGATTTAAAACTATGGACTATGGTCCCCTGCGGGGAGGCTTCGCTCTCTATGGACTGTGGACTAACAAGAGGAGGTAAAAATGATAACTTATGAGGATTTTTCGAAGTTGGAGTTAAAAGTTGGCAAGGTTTTAGAGGCAAACGACCATCCCAATGCTGACAGGCTTTATGTTTTAAAGGTGGATTTAGGCGCAACGCAAGTTCAGCTTGTTGCCGGAATAAAAAATTACTACACCAAGGAAGAGCTAATCGGCAAATTAGTCATAATTGTTGTAAATTTAGAGCCGAAGGTACTAAGAGGAGTTGAATCAAACGGAATGCTTCTTGCTGCACACTCAGAGGATAAAATAGTAATCCTTACGGCAGACAGGGAGGTTTCTCCGGGCAGTTTCATAAAATAATGCCTATGCTGACTAAATATATAAGGATAAGCACCAAGGGAAACACCGACATAATTGATATCACGCAACAGCTGGAAAAAATTCGTGAGGAAGAAGGCTTAGAAGACGCAGTAATGTTTCTTTCGGTTATTGGTTCAACCGCGGCAATAACTACTATGGAATATGAGCCTGGGTTGGTAAGGGATCTAAAAGAAATTTTTGAAAAAACCATACCCTTTAATAAAAATTATGCGCATAACCTTACCTGGAATGATGCCAACGGCCATTCGCACCTGCGCAGCTCATTGGTTAAAACAAACTTTTTTATTTCGGTAACCGATGGAAAGCTTGATTTAGGCACCTGGCAGCAGGTTGTTTTAATAGATTTTGATACGCGTCCACGCGAACGAGAAATAGTGGTAAAGATTATAAATTAGCCAGCAAAGAATATGGATTTAAAGAAGAACATAGAAGATTTTAATCTTGTATTTTTCGATTTAGAAACAACCGGGCTTGATGTGCTTGCCGGAGACTCTATTTGCGAGATAGGTGCTCTTAAAATAAAAGGCCGCGAGGCTATAGATAAATTTCACAGCCTTGTAAATCCCAAAAAAAGCATGCCTGAGACAGCTTTCAGAATACATCAGATTTGCGATGAAGACTTAAAGGGCGCACCTTATTTCGAAGATATCGCGGACAAATTCGTTGATTTTTTGAAAGATTCAATAATCCTGGCATACAATATTGATTTTGACCTGGGATTTATAAATTACAGATTAAAGCAGATGAACAAGCAGCCGCTGGAGCTTCCTGCCATAGACATACTTTGCATGGCAAGAAAGACTTTGCGTTTACCTAGATACAACTTAAGCGAAATTGTTTCATACTTTAATATAGAATGTCCAGGTAAATTGCATCGCGCTATGGACGATGCTTATGTCGCCTCAAAAGCATTTTTTAAGCTAAGAGACATATTAAAAGAAAGTAGCCTGGACAATTTGGAAGATTTTATATCGCTTTATGGCTTGAACAACGAAATCTTTAGAATTAAAGAAGAGCCAAAACTCCATCTGGTTAAAAAAGCGATTGAAGGGAAATTGTCTCTAAAAGCAAGGTATCTTTCTCATCAAAATATGATGGAAAGCGATGTGATAAAGCCGCTTAATCTTTCCCAGGAAAACAAAAGTTTTTTTCTGTGGTATGAAAGTAAACAGGGTAAAAATATCCGCATTAGCTTAAACCGCATTCTTGATGTGGAAATCGTTTGATAACACAGATGTTCACAGATAAATTTCACTGTAATTGATATACGATAGAAATACGGTGGAAATACAGTAGATATACAATTGTATTTCTATCTTCTTATCTGCGATCATCTGTTTTGCATCTGCGATCATCTGCGTAATAAAAAAGCAAAATGAAGCAACGAATAAAACTTCACATAAGAGGGATTGTCCAGGGGGTGGGTTTCCGGCCGCACGTGTTTAGGCTTTCCAGGAAATTTAAGCTCGGCGGGTGTGTATTTAATGATTCAAGGGGTGTGACTGTTGAGCTTGAGGGAGAAAGTAGCCGAATAAAAGATTTTATAGATGAGCTTAGAATAACCGCGCCGGCAATTAGCAGCATAAATAAAATAAGGAAGGAACAGATTCCTTTAGCCGGAGAAGAAAAATTCAACATAATAGAAAGCCGTTGTAAAGAAAATAGAATTGCTTCTTTCCCCGCAGATATCGCAATATGTAAAGACTGTCTCCGCGAACTCTTTGACGAAAATTGCCGCCGCTACCTTTACCCTTTTATAAACTGCACTAATTGCGGGCCGCGATTTAGCATAATCGAAGATATTCCGTATGACAGGAAAAATTCAACGATGAAACATTTTAAAATGTGCCAATTGTGTTCTAAGGAATACACTAATCCGGCAGATCGCAGGTTTCATGCTGAACCGAATGCGTGTTTTTCCTGCGGCCCGCAGATAAAACTTTTTAAAAGCCTGAAAGAAATAAAAAAAGAAAAAGTTTTTTCTTCAAACGTGCAGGAAATATTGGGAAAAACAGCAAGGCTGATAGCAGGCGGAAAAATCATTGCTGTAAAGGGGATTGGCGGCTACCATTTAGCCTGCGATGCAAAAAACATTAGCGCTGTAAGGCGCCTACGGCGCCTTAAAAGCCGGCCTGCAAAGCCTTTCGCAATAATGGTTGAAGATTTAAGGGCAGTATCCGAAATTTGCGCTATCGCAAGCAGCGAAAAAAAGCTTATCGAAAGCCTCGCCAGGCCAATAACTCTCTTAGAGATAAAGAAAAATACTTCCTGGATTGCCGAAGCTGCGCCTTCGCAAAATTTTCTAGGAGTAATGCTTTGTTATGCGCCCTTGCATTATCTTCTTTTTCATTACCTTAAAAAGTTTCAAAGGTTTCCTGCGCTGGTTATGACATCTGCTAATAAGGGTGATTTTCCTTTGGTCGCTTCTGAAAAGGAACTTTGCCAAATTGAAAAATATGCAGATTATTTTCTTGTGCATAATAGAATCATACAAATAAAATGTGACGATTCTATAGCAAGAGTGTTTCAAAATAAAGAAATTATCATAAGAAAAGCAAGGGGTTACACCCCTGATTTTATAAATTTCACGCATAAAAAAGAAATTCTTGCCTGCGGAGCAGAGCTGAAAAATACATTTTCATTGGCAGCGCGCGGTCGTATCGTAAGTTCGCCTTATCTTGGCGATTTGAAAAATTACGCAAATTACGCAGCGTACCTTAAAACACTTTCGCATTACGAGAAAATATTGAATTTTAAACCCGAAGTTGTTGCCCACGACCTGCACCCGGATTATCTTTCAACCCAGTATGCGCTTTCGTTGAAGCGGGTTCAAAAAATAGCTGTGCAGCATCATCATGCGCATTTGGCAGGCTGCCTTTTGGAAAATAATGTGGAGAAAAAGGCAATCGGGGTTTGCTTCGATGGAGCAGGCTTGGGGCTTGATAATGCTATTTGGGGAGGAGAATTTTTTGTGACAGATAAATGTAGTTTTAAGCGCGCCGGGCATTTTAAATACTTTGGTTTGCTCGGAGTAGATAAGGCGGCTGTTACCCCGGCAAGAGTAGCATTTTATACGCTCTATGATATATACGGTGAAAATTTATTTAAACTAAACCTTGCTTGCGTAAATTATTTTAAAAAAATAGAGAAAAATATTTTTTGCAGGCTCATAAAAAACAAAGAAACTATTATGACCTCATCAGCAGGCCGGCTGTTTGATGCCGTTGCAAGCATTTTAGATATAAAACACTCAATTAGTTATGAGGCAGAAGCAGCTGTTTCTTTGGAAATGGCAGCAGGTAAATCAAAGCCAAGTGATAGTTGTTTTGATTTTTCAATCAATAAGGAACAGGGTGTTTATATAATAAACTGGCAGGATATTTTTTCGGGAATTATCAGGGATTTAAAAGCAAGAAAAAATAAAGAATCTATCGCGTATAAATTTCATTTTACCTGCGCAAAGATTATAAGGGGAATGTCCATTCGTTTAAGAAGCGACTACGGCATAAATGATGTAGCATTTTCCGGTGGAGTATTTCAGAACATACTGCTTTTAGACTTAACGGTTAAGTTACTTAAAGAAAAAGGGTTCTGTGTCCATTATCATAAACGAATCCCAACCAACGATTCGGGAGTATCTGTGGGGCAAGCCGTTGTTGCGAATGAAAAAACAGGTTAAGGTTAAGAATTTTTGTTGGGGATATGAAAAATCCCGAAGTGCCTGTATACTCAAAAAATCTCTCTACGCAAGTACTCGTTCGATATTTTTTGAGAGCACTTCGGGATAATTCGCACTATCATTTTTTCTGCGCGCCTGTCTGGACAGGCAGCTTGGAAAAATGATGTGCTCATTAGGAGTAAATATGTGCTTAGCGTATCCGATGAAAATAATTGAAATAAAAGGCACTCACGCGTCCGTTGAAGCCGAAGGAATTAAAAGGGATGTTAATATCGAATTTCTTAAAAATGCCCAAAAGGGAGATTTTGTAATGGTTCATGCAGGTTTTGCCATAGAGAAATTCGACTCAAGCAAGGTTAAAGATATACTTGATGGTTTTAAGGAGTATAAAAGTGCTTACCGAAAATCTTCTAAGAAATAAAAAAGTAATACGAAGAATTATCCGCGCAATCCAAAGCCTGGGATTGAAAAAAAAGATAAACATAATGGAAGTATGCGGAACGCATACTTATACTTTTTTCAGATTCGGGCTAAAGAAACTGCTTCCCGATAATATAAATTTAATTTCTGGGCCAGGATGCCCGGTTTGTATAACCGAAGATAGCTTTATAGATAAGGCGCTTTTTCTGTGTAAAGATAAGCAAAATATCATAGCTACTTTCGGCGATCTTATAAAAGTAAAAGGTACGGTATCGAGCTTAGAAGAAGCCCATGCATATGGCGCAAATATATCGGTAATATACTCCCCAAGCGAGGTTTTAGAGCTTGCGAAAATAAATCCGCAAAAAAGAATAATTTTTTTGGCTGTGGGTTTTGAGACAACAGCCCCGCTTACAGCTTCCATATTAAAAGAAGCCCAAAAAAATGAACTTAATAATCTTTTTGTACTTTCTGCGCACCGGGTTATCCCCCCCGCTCTTAACTTGCTTTGTGAAGACAGCGAAATAAAAGTAGATGGTTTTCTCTGCCCGGGGCATGTTTCGGTAATTATAGGTGAAGTGCCATATAGAGAAATTGTAAAAAAATACAACATCCCTTGCGTAATTTGCGGTTTTGAGCCGCTGGATATGGTTTTATCCATCTATAAAATCTGTTCTCAAATAAGCGAAGGAAAATATAAATTGGAAAATGAATATAACAGAGTAGTTAAGCCAGGCGGCAATATTTCTGCTATGAAATTAATAAACGAGGTATTTGATATTAAAGATGCTGCTTGGCGCGGTTTTGGCGTGATAAAAAAAAGCGGCCTGTTTATAAATGAAAGATACAAGAATTTTGACGCAGAAAAACTAATAGATAAACCGTTAGCCCATGGAAAAATAAAAAATATCAATTGCCGCTGTGTGGATGTAGTAAAAGGAAAGATAAGCCCATCCGAGTGCCCGCAATTTAAAAAACGCTGCACAGTGGATAACCCTCTTGGTCCTTGCATGGTATCTTTTGAGGGCACTTGTAGAATTTACTATGAATATGGCGCGTAATTTGATACAATTATACACAGATTATGTAAAACGTAGCAAGTAACAGGTAACAGGTTTTTTAAAACGTGATACCTGTTACTTAATACGTGCTACTTTTTAAACAATCTGTGATCATCTGTTTCGTACCTGTGATTATCTGTGCAAAAACGGAGGTTAATATGGATGAGATATTAGAAATATTGGAAACTAACGCACGTGTTCCTTTGGAAGATTTAGTAAAACTTACCGGTAAAAGCAAAAAAGAAATTGAAAGGGCGATAAAGGATTACGAGAAAAAAGGAATAATAGTAAAATATAAAGCGGTAATAAATAAAGAAAAACTTAAAGGTGCAAACGGTGTAGTCGCTTTAATCGAGGTAAGAATAACGCCGCAAAAAGATGTAGGTTTTGACGCGGTAGCGGAAAGGATATTCAAGTTTCCGGAAGTAAAAAACTGCTATCTTCTTTCAGGAACCTATGATTTGCTTTTAACAGTTGAGGGTAAAGACATCCATACAGTAGCAAGTTTTGTTTCCGAGAAGCTTGCTCCCTTAAGTTCGGTAAAAGGAGCAGTTACCCACTTTATGCTTAAGAAATATAAGGAAGACGGAGTAATCCTGACAAAAAAAGAGAAAAACGAACGGTTGGCAATAACATATTAGTTCTAAGTGATAAGTTGTAAGTTCTAAGGTAAACCCAACGCTAACAAATTTGGGAAAAACTTATAACCCACAACTTAAAACCTAGAACTTAGAACCTAGAACTTAGAACTAAAAACTAAACCATGATTTCAAAACACATTAAAAACCTGGCGCCTTCAGGAATAAGGCAGTTTTTTGATTTAGTGCTCGGCATGCCCGAAGTTATATCTTTAGGCGTGGGCGAGCCAGACTTTGTTACGCCCTGGCGCATAAGAGAAAGAGCTATCACCGCGCTTGAAGAGGGAATGACTTCTTATACCTCCAACAAAGGCCTTTTTGTTTTAAGGGAAGCGGTTTCTAATTTTATGGAAAAAAGGCACTCCTTAAAATATAACCCGGAAGAAGAAGTTTTAATTACCGTAGGGGTGAGCGAGGGCCTTGATTTAGCTATCCGCTCTATTATTTCTAAAGGCGACAAAGTTATTGTTATTAGCCCGCATTTTGTCGCTTATCCGGCGCTGGTAGAAATTGCCGGGGGCAGCGTGATTTATGTCCCAACCACGCAGGAAAATAATTTTAAAATAGACATTAAGAAATTAAAAGCAGCGCTTAAAACGAACCCTAAAGCGATTATTCTGAATAATCCTTCTAACCCGACAGGCGCTGCTTATGATGCGAAAGAACTTTATAGAATTTGGGAACAGATTAAAAGCAAGGACACAATCGTCATTAGCGATGAAGTTTACGATGAGCTTATCTATGAAGGTAAAACAAAATCTTTTCCCTCGCTTGACGAAGGAGCCAGAGAGCGAACAATACTTTTAAACGGCTTTTCAAAAGCTTATGCTATGACGGGTTTTAGGTTGGGTTATGCCTGCGCAAACAAACAAATCATTGAGGCGATGACGAAGATTCATTCTTTCGCGATGATGTGTGCGCCGATTATTTCGCAAGTTGCCGCGGTTGAGGCTTTAAAAGCGCAGAAAGATGTTTTAGAGATGCGCAATGAGTATAAGCGGCGCAGAAACTTTATCGTTAAGGAATTAAACAGGTTAGGGATGAATATGCCTATGCCTGAGGGGGCATTCTATTGTTTCCCTTCAGTAAAAAAGTTTAAGATAAGTTCACTTGAGCTTGCAAAGCGTTTGCTTTTTGAAGAGAAAGTCGCTTTGGTGCCGGGCACAGCTTTTGGCAAAGAATACGACTCATATGTCAGGATTTCTTACGCCAATACGCTGGATAATCTTAGAGAAGCAATAATAAGAATAGAACGTTTCCTGAAGAAATTATAACTTATGCGTGCTCTCTTCAAAAAGATTAGGGTTGGGAAAAAATACATTACCGCGCTACTTATGCCGCTTAAGACGAAAAACTTAATTGTTCTGCATGGCAGGCGCGGTTATGTAATGTGCGGGTACCTTAATTTAAAAGTTGCCGAGAAATTTAATGACGTTGCCGTAAAAATAGTAGGGGTTAGAACCATAAACGACGCTCTATGTGCAAGCGTTCATTCCTGTACTTCTGCCGCAGCGAGATTAGGCATTAAAAAAGGCCAGCCAGTAAAGGATGTTCTAGGAAAAATCGCCTGATTCAGAGTTTCGATTTTTCGAAGAATCCTCAAACAAAAAGATATGAAAGTAATAACAAAAAAAACGTCTGTTCCAACCCAAGGCCTATTTTTATGGCTATCTTTATTTATCTTTCTTTGCGGCTGTAAATATGAGCCCGGGACACTGCACGAAATTTATAAAAAAGAGACTCGATATTATGAAGAACTTATCAGCAAAAACCCGAAGGATTTGAGCTTGCGTATAAAATTAGCACAAATTTATTACGATTTCAAAGATTTTGAAAAGGTGGTTGTGTTGCTTAAAAACGAAACTGATGTAAAAGCAAAAATCATGCTTGCCAAGGCATACGCAAGCCTCAAAGAATATTCCAACGCCTTAGATATCTTTGACCAGGTTGGAGAAACCGTTGACAGCGAGTATATGTATTTGTACGCGGCAACCCTTGAATCGAAGAATCTTTATCCAAAGGCGATTGCAATTTACAGCAAGGTTAAAGGTGAATTTGAGCCGCAAGCAAAAAAGCGTATTTCAAAAATAGGGCTTAAAGTAGAAGAGGGAATGCCGCAATCTTTAAAGGCGCTTCTTCAGGAGGAGCAAAAATTTATTTCAAGTATCGACAAAGAAGAGGCAGTGGTTTTGTTCGTAGATGAAGACCACCAGATAAAAGATGATAATACTTCTGTAGCGAACGTTTATGTGGCGCAGAAAGTTTTAAAAGAAAAAGGGAAAGACCTGGCAGAGGTAGAAATCGGCTATGATTCAACTTACGAAAGAGTTGAGCTTGAATATGCCCGGACAATTACCCCTAGCGGACGAGTAATTTATGCCGGAGATGAGAATACAAGGGATGTCACCAAATACCTTAATTTTCCTCTTTATAGCAATGCCAGGGCTCTTATAATTTCCATGCCTTCGGTTGATATTGGTTCTATAATAGAATATAAATTCAAAATTTATTCGTCAAAGTTAATCACTGACGGCAAGTTCAGTTTTATATACCGCCTGCGGGAAGCATATCCTTTGGCAAAAGCTAATTTTAAGCTTACCGTGCCCAGGAAAAACAAGGTAGAATTAAAGTTCTTCAACGAAGCGTATGCTAAAGGAATAAATTTAAAGCCGGTAAAAGAAGAAACAGAAAAATCTATTATCTATTCGTGGAAATTCAAAGAGCTTGAGCCGATTATCCCGGAAGAGCCAATGCCTTCGATTTCCATTATTAACCCGGCAATAGGCATATCTAACTTTTCAAGTTGGGAAGAAATTTATAAATGGTGGCACAGCCTTTATAAAGACAAAATAGTCTTGAATAAAGAAGTAAAAAAATTTACGGCAAACCTCATAAAAGATGCAAAGGATGACCTAGAAAAAGCAAAAAGAATCTATGATTTTTGTTCCCGTAATGTGCGCTATGTTGCCGTTGAATACGGTGAAAGCGGTTACGAGCCGCATTATGCAAATGATATTTTCGTAAACCGTTACGGCGATTGTAAAGATAAAGCCATACTTTTAGTTGCGATGATGAAAGAATCTGGCCTTAAGGCTTACCCGGTTCTTATTTCGACAAGAGAAATTTATCAAATGCAAAAAGATTTCCCCTGCGTTAATTTTAACCATGCAATAGCTGTTCTTTTATACGAAGGAAAAATGATTTTTATGGATGCGACAGCTTCAACTGTTAGTTTTTCGGACATTCCGCTTTCGGACCAGGAGAGAAATGTCTTTGTGATTTTAGACAACAAATATGAAATTACGACAACGCCGGTATTGGAAGAAAACAAGGTATTTTATGAGATGCAAATAGATATCGACAGGAATGAAGACGCCATAATTAACAGAAAAATAACAGCTACGGGCTTTTTTGCGAGCATTCAGCGTTACTATTTAAAGTACACGCATCCGGACGTCCTGAAAGACGACATACAAAAAAGAATGGTTCAGATAAGCCCGTTTTCCAAACTCATAAAATATAATGCGGGTAACGTGGATGATTTTGATAAAGACGCATCTTTACAGTATTCATTCAGTGCCAAAAAAGTTTTAAACCCTGCGAATGGCTTAAGAATACTTCCTTTTTTTGACGATATAGACATAGATACTTCCTACGCCGGTAAAGAACAAAGGAATTTCCCGATAGAGTTTGAAGGTATATTTAAAAAAGCATCAAAAATAAAAATAAACCTGCCGGAGAATTTACAGGTAAAATTTCTTCCTACAAGCAAAGAAATCAATACCCCATGGTTTAAGTTCAAATCCGTATGCAGTCAAAATGAAAATTCAATAGATATATACAGGGAGTTTGATGTAATTAAAAGGTTCATCGAGCCGGCTGAATATAAAGAATTTAAGAAGAATATGGAAGAAATATTTTATCTTTTAAAGGAAGAAGCGATTTTGGAAAAAACACAGATAATCACAAATAGTTATTAGCGATAGCTGGAGAAATAACCAAGCTCCAAGATACAATAACCAAACAATGACCAATAATCAAATCTCAATAACCAAACAATGACCAACATCTTCGTTTGGTTATTGGATATTGAGATTTGTTTGTATCTTGTATCTTGGTTATTGATTATTTTATAAAACATCTGTGTAATCTGTGTAATGGAGTGAGGCGACATGGCAAAAAGGAAAAGAAAAGATTTCGAAATCAGATTTTACGAAGGCCTGCTTTCAAAAAACCCTAACTTTTTCCACGCACTTGCTACCCTCGGCGACGCCTATACCAGAAAAGGCTTTTACGAAGAAGGCCTTGAGGTTGATAGAAAGTTAGTCAGCTTAAAGCCAGAAGACCCTGTTGCCCGCTATAATTTTGCCTGCAGCCTTTCTTTGATGGGAGAAATAGAGGAAGCATTCAAAGAGCTCAAGAAGGCAATTCTTTTCGGCTATGACGACCTTTCTTACATACTTGAAGACCCGGACCTTGAAAACTTAAGAAAGCACCAGAAATTCACCGCGTTTCTAAGTAAACTTAAAAAACTTAAGTCATCCAGCCAGATATGAAGCTCTATTGCTTGGTAGTAATGGACGTAACCCCGCCCTAAACCAGAATAAATTCGGTTCAGGGCAGCCCTAAATCGACCTTCGGTCTGGTTTGGTGGCTGAACCGTCACGACGTTACCTCGGGACTGATTCGCGGGTAAGTTTGCATATTCGCAAAAAATCTGTTATATAAAGCTTAGGACACGAATTGCCACGTCACGCTAATAAAAATATTAAAGGGCGGGACGTGGCAATTCGTTCCAAATTCGTGGTGATTCGTGTTTAAAATATGGATAATAGAAGAAAATACATAAGGATTTCAACTGTTGTACCGATTGAATTTTGCATTATTGACGAAGAGAATAAACGAATAACTCCCTGGCTGCAGGGGTTTACCCATGACATCGGCAGGGGTGGCTTGTGCCTTTTGATAAATGACCTCTGGTGGGGTTTCTGGGATAAGCTTAAAACCAGAGATGCCAAATTATTGCTGCACATAAACATACCATTTAAAAAACAAACCATAGAATCATCCGCAAAAGTAGCCTGGACTTGCCAGGAGAGACAAAAAGATTTCTATAGATATGTAATAGGCCTTCAATTATTTGCAAAAGACGAAGACGCCAAAAAATTATTTTATTATGCACTATTCCATAAACTTACCCCATTGGCCGCAACCGGCGCAATGGTTGCGCTTTTTCTTTTTGCGTCAGCCTTCTTTTTGAAATCCCATATACTTACCGTTGAAAACAGGTCCCTGGTTAAAAATTACGTTAATATCTTAAACCGTAGCAGCGGCCTCAAGGAATTTATTGACAACGAAAAAACTAAAAACGCTTCTTTCGGTGAAAGCCAGAAAGATTTAAACGAAAAAATAACTCTATTGGAAGCTCAGCTCAAAGAATATACCAAAGAAGAAAATAACGGTTCAGGTTTATTCAGCGAGAAAATAAATTCTACGCAGAAAGAAATCGAGATTTTACGCAAAGAAAGCGATTTTTTAAAGGTAAAACAAAAAGAATATAACGAAGCAGCTATTGGCCTAAAAAGAGAATTCAAAGATTTAGAGCGTGAAAAAATATACGCAAAAGATAAAGTAATTAAAGGCATATATTCCTGGATAAAAAACCGCCAGGACCTGGTAAGCGGCCTTGTCTTAAGCTACGAAGGCGACGAAAGCCTTAAAAAGATAAGTTTTACCTATGACCAGGCACTTGCCGCAATTACCTTTGTCATTTTAAACGACAAGCCCCGGGCAGAAAAGATTTTTGATTTTTATTTAAACAAAATAAATAAAAGGGAAAACATATTCAATGCGTATTATACCCAGGGTGATTGCGCAGAATATGTTGTCCATAGCGGGCCGAATGCCTGGATAGGCATAGCTGTCCTCAATTATTATAAAGAAACCAAGAATGCAAAATACCTTCCCATTGCTGAAAAAGTTTCTGATTTTCTTTTGGAAATGATGGATCGTGAAGGTGGCATAAGGGGCGGCCCGGAAGTTGAGTGGTATTCTACGGAACACAATCTCGATGCTTTTGCTTTTTTTGATTCTTTTTACAAAATAACCAAAAATAATAAATACCGTGATGCTGCCGGGAAAATAAAAAAATGGATTTCTAAATATGCATATACCAGCTACGGCCCGCCGGTTAATAGAGGCAAGGGTGATAGCACGATAGCAACTGACACCTATGCTTGGTCGGTTACGGCTTTTGGCGTGGATGAACTTATATCTTTAAAGATGAACCCAGAAAGGATACTTGAATTTGCAGTTGAAAATTGCGAGGTAGCCGCAAACTTTAAACGCAAAGAAGGAGAAATTTTTGTAAGGGGTTTCGACTTCGCTAAATTCAGGAACTGCGCGCGCGGAGGAATTATATCTTGCGAGTGGACCGCGCAGATGATTCTTTCTTTCGAAATAATGGCAGACTACTATAAATTGAAGGATCCCGGTAAATCTAGGGATTACTTAAATAAATCTGTTTTCTATTCCAACGAGTTGCAGAAGATGCTTATTACCTCTGCCTCAAAAATAGGGGTGGAAGACCCGTGCCTGCCTTACGCATCGAGCGCGCAGGTTGATACCGGCCATGGCTGGCGCACTCCAGGCGGAGACAAAACTGGTTCCCTTTCTTCTTCAGCCTATTTTCTTATTGCTTATTTAGGGTATAATCCTCTAAAAGGAGAATTCTTAAGCTTATCTTTAAAGGAAACATATGAAACAGAGCCCGATAAATTTGCTTCAAAAACTAATTAAGATAGATTCACAAAACCCCCCGGGTAACGAAAGAAAGATAATTTATTTCATCCGTAACTATCTTAAAAGCTTGGGTATTGCTTCTAAAATTTATGAATTTAAAAAAGACAGGCTCAATTTAGTCTGTAAATTAACTTCAAAAAATCCAAAGAAAAAGATTCTGTTTACTCCTCACGTTGATACAGTGCCGGCAAACGGTAAATGGCACGTGCCTCCGCTTTCTGCAAAAATATATAAAGGAAGAATGTATGGCAGAGGCGCAACTGATTGTAAAATTAATGTGGCAGCTGCGCTTTATCTCATAAAAAAACTAAAAGAAGAAAAAACAACTCTCAAAAACATCGATTTGGTTTTTGCCTTTACCGGCGATGAAGAAACCGGCAGCCACAACGGTATAATTCCGCTTGTGAAACATCTAAAAGGAGCGGACTATGCAATTGTGTTAGATGCTGACGAGTTTGATATTGTTGTTGCACAAAAAGGGCTCCTGCATCTGAGAGTTGAACTCACTGGACGCGAGGCGCACGGAGCATATCCGGAGAGAGGAATAAATGCAGTAGAGAAAGGAGTATTTATACTAAATGAGATTTTAAAAAGAAAGTTTCCGTTTGCTACGCATACTTTATTAAAGAAACCCACTTTAAATATAGGAAGGTTCGTCGGAGGAGATAAAGTAAATATAGTTGCCGGCTACGCTTTTTTCGATATAGATATAAGATACCTGCCGAAAATGAAGGAGAAAGAGATTATAAAGAATATAGAAAAAATAATAAAGAAGCAGAAAATAAAATATAAAATAAAAATATTGGCTCATCAAAGCCCGCTTGAGATAGATAAAAATATTCCGGTGATTAAGATATTGCGCAGCGTTCTTAAAAAAAATAATATAGAAGGAAAAATAGCCCCAAGTTTTGGCGCAACTGTAATAACCTTCTTAAAAGATATCGGGATTGAATCTTTTGCTTTCGGTTTCGGCTCAAAAGGAAACGCCCACGCAAAAAATGAATCAGTTAAAATAGCTAATCTGGATAAAGGCATAAAAGTTTTGGAAGAGTATGTTAGAGGGCTGGATGAATATTTTAGAAACAGATGATCGCAGGTAAGATAGCAGATGATCATAGATTCAGCATATCGTCATACGTCTTGCGGTTGCGCCACTAGTTTCGGCTGCGTTAATCGTCTATCGTCTTCCAAACGCAACCGATTGACGATGGACGTAACGAGTAGCGTAACCGCAACCGATTAACGCAACCTTTATCTGTGCAAAAAAATTATGATCAACGAAAACTTTAAGTCAGGTTTCGTAGCAATTATGGGCCGGCCCAATGTCGGTAAATCCACAATGCTTAATGCGTTATTGAAAACGAAAATAAGCATTGTTTCGCCTATCCCCCAAACTACCCGTCACCAAATAAAAGGCATTTTGAATTTAAAAGCCGCGCAAGTTGTTTTTGTCGATACTCCCGGTATACACTCATTTAAGGATAATCTTGCCACCCAGCTAAATACAATTGCCAAGCAGTCAATTGAAGGCTGCGATTTGATTTTGTACGTAGTTGATATCTCGCGCGTTTTCGGAAAAGAGGAACTCGAGATAGTGAATTTTCTTACCCAGCAGAACATAAAAACCATAATGGTGTTAAATAAGCTTGATTTGGGAACGAAGGCTCTAAATGAATATATAGACTGCTGGAGAAAAATAATAAGCAACAAAGGCATAAAAGACGACCCCTTGGTTTATTACCTGCCTATTTCGGCAAAATTAAATAAAAATATCGATGTTCTTCGCGACGTGATTGTAGAGAATCTTCCAGGGCAAGTGCCTTTTTACGACAATAAAACATTGACTGATTTCCCGCTTAAATTCCGTATAGCCGATATCGTAAGGGAAAAATTATTTCTTGTGTTAGCGAAAGAATTACCACACTCGTTAGCTGTTGAAGTTAGGGCAATTAAGGATATGCCTCAAGGCGGCAAGATTGAAGAGACAGAAGAAACATATGAAGCTGGCGGAGAGGTGGGAATAGAAGAAGAAATAGAAGATGACCTGCAGGAAGCGCCTGAGGAAGAAGAGATTGAAGCTGAAGGAATTGAAGAAAGCGAAGATTCTTTGCTTTCTGCATTAAGCGTTCCGCAAGGCCTTGCAAAAACCGGGTTCGTTCATGTAAGGGTAAATATTTATGTAAACCGCCCCTCGCAGAAAAAGATAGTAATCGGTGCCAAGGGAGAACTTTTAAAAGAAATTGGCAGAGAAGCACGCAAGGAAATAGAAGCAATTTTCAATAAAAAAGTTTTTCTGGATATCTGGGTAACAGTCTTAAGGGATTGGCAGGATAAACCAAGGATACTCCAAGAACTCGGTTACTGGCTTACATAGCAAAAATTATTCCGTCTTATGAGCGTATTAGATTTAATCAAATCCCGCCGTTCAATTCGAAAATTTAAAAAAGTCAACATTCCTTCTAAAATCATAGAAAAAATTTTAGAAGCAGGCCGATGGGCACCGTCAGGATTAAACAACCAGCCTTGGCGGTTTATGGTTTTGGAAGGAGAGAGCAAAGACGCACTAGCAAAATTTACGCATTATAGCTATATAATAAAAGGCGCAGATAAGATTATCCTGGTTTTTTTAGATAAAAATTCTTCTTATAACTTAGAGAAAGATTTAATGGCGCTCGGCGCCTGTATTCAAAATATGCTTTTATGTATTCACTCGCTTAAACTCGGTGCCTGCTGGCTCGGTGAAATTTTAAATAAACGCAAAGATATCCATAAACTTTTTAATCTCCCCAAAAATTTACAATTGGAATCAGTGATAGCTATAGGTAAACCAATCACCTATTCCATAAAAGGCAGAAGAAAAAATATAAACAGTTTAGTAATTTAATGTAGAGATATTCCTCTTATTCGCACGAATAAGAGGAATATAAAAGGTAGTTATTCATAATTGAAGGGGTATTTCAGCAATGAGAACAGGCATATGCAAACATTTTGGGCAATGCGGTGGATGCAGTTTTCAGGATATTTCCTATTCTGTGCAAATGCTTTGTAAAGAGGAAAGCATAAGAGAGTTAATGTTGGCATATGGAATTAACTGTGAATTAAAACCGATTAATTCGTATAAAGAATGGTTCTACCGCAATAAAATGGAATTTAGCTTCGGGAGAAACGAAGGGATTACTTGTGGTTTATATAAAAAAGGAAGCCATGGAGAATTGATTGATGTTTCCGAATGCCTTATTTTTTCAAAGGATGCCGGAATCGTGCTAAAAGCAGTCAAAGATTTCTTTACAATGAAAGGGAATTCCGTTTATAACAAGTTTTCACATAAAGGTTTCTTAAGAAACCTCGTTATGCGGGAAACCAAATTCACAAATGAACTGATGCTTGGCTTGGTTACGACAAGCAGCGAAGAATTGGATAAAGATGGTTTTACTAGTATGCTTAAAAGGTTAAACCTCAATTCAACCCTAAAATCAGTTTATCGTATCGTTAATGATTCTATTTCTGATGCAGTTATATTCGAAAAGAAGGAGTTACTCTTTGGAGAACCTTTCATCGAAGAAAAACTGGATGAATTCAAATTCAAAATCGCAATTGACTCATTCTTCCAGGTCAATCCGCTGGCGATAAGAAATCTTTATGGAAAAATAAGAGATTACGCTAAGCTTAGCAAAGAAGAAAAAGTTTTGGACCTTTTTTGCGGCGGCGGCTCGATAGGCATCTTTCTTGCCGGTATGGCAAAGTTCGTCTGGGGAGTAGAGGTTTCACAGGCGATAATTGACTGCGCCTGGCAGAATGCCAAAGAAAACAATATCGAAAATATTTCTTTCTTTACCGCTGACGCGAGAGCTTTTTTAAACACCCAAGGCACTTTTTATAAGGATATAGATGTTTTAATCATTAACCCTCCGCGCCCCGGTTTATCCAACAAAATAATAAGAGCGGTTTTACGGCTGAATCCTAAAACCATATTCTATTCTTCCTGTAACCCCGATACGCTTTTTGCAAACCTTAAAGAATTGTCCGTCGCCTACAAGCCGGAATTCATTGAGCCATTTGATTTCTTTCCGCACACTCCTCACCTTGAAACGCTTGTGTTATTGCGCAGATTATAAATTAGGTATCACGTCGCACGTAACCTCGCCACCATATAAAAACATTTAGGCGAGTCCACTTGGAGTGGACGTATCACGTTTTTAAAGGCCTGTTGCGTGTTACCTGATACGTGATACTTTCTCGTTGCAAATCTAAAGCCGAAGCGGTAACATAATTTCTGTTATGTCCGATAAAAGTCTGCGCATTTCAAGCTTTTCAGTAAGTATTTTGAAAAAAGGGCTGATTTGTCCTTTCCGCACCTCTTTGGGCGAGCATAAGAACTTAGAAAATATTTTATTCACGCTTAAATTAGAAAACGGGATAGAAGGTTACGGCGAAGCAGGTATAGCCACGCATATTACAGGAGAAACTATAGAGGAGACTTCAAAAAATTTAAAGGTTGCAGGTAATAGCCTAATAGGGAAAAGCATTTGTGACTATCTTTTTATCTCCGCAGAACTCAACAATAGCTTGCCCCGCAATAAAAGCGCTGTAGCTGCTATTGAAATGGCGCTGCTTGATGCCTTAACCAAAAAAATGAAAATTCCTCTATGGAATTTTTTCGGAAATTCAGCAAAAAAACTTTCAACAGATATTACGATTGTGATTTCTGATTTGGCAGAAACAGAAAAATCAATAAAAAATTTTTATCAAAAGGGCTTTCGTGCTTTTAAGGTTAAAATCGGTAAAAATATGGGCCTTGATTTTAGAAGAGTGTGTATCGTTAAAAAGATTGCAAAAAATTCCAGGATTTATCTTGATGCAAATCAGGGTTATAACGCGAAAGAAACACTTTATTTTTTAAACTTGCTCAAAAAAGTAAACATAATTCCTGATTTAATCGAACAACCGGTCAAAAAAGATGATTGGCAAGGTTTAGGTAAAGTTACAAGAGATTCAAAGGTGCCTGTTTGCGCTGATGAAAGCGTAAGCACCGTTAATGATTGCATAAAGGCGATAAAAGAAAAAGCAGTTTCCGCTGTAAACATAAAACTTATGAAATCAGGCTTGATACAGGCAAGGGAAATAGCACGCCTTGCGCATCAAGCAGGGCTTAATTTAATGATTGGAGGAATGCTTGAAAGTTCTTTGGCTATGACAGCTTCAGCGCACTTTGCAGCAGGGCTTGGCTGTTTTAAGTATGTAGACCTTGATACGCCATTTTTTCTAAAAGAAGGCGTAAAAAATCCTTATTTAAATTCACGCGGCATTTATGATTTAACAAAGGTAAAAGCAGGCATAGGTATTAATCCTAAATGATAACCAACAGCTTTGCGATAATTGTTTTTCTTCTGGCAATTGAAACTTTGGTGCTTTCTGTATCAAGCCACCCAAAATTTAAAAAATATTTTAAATTTATCCCGGCAGTGTTTTGGATATATTTCCTGCCGATGCTTTCCTCAAGTTTTGGTTTAATTGATTCAAAAAGCCCAATTTTCCAAACCATCTCTTTTTATCTGCTTCCGTCAGCGCTTGTACTTTTGTTACTCAGCTCAGACATTAGAGCGATTTTAAAGCTTGAGAAACAAGCTCTTATAATGATGCTCGCAGGAAGCCTTGGCATTATGATAGCTACACCTTTTGTGTTTTATCTTGTTAAACAGTGGGTTGGCGTTCAAATGTGGTCAGGTTTTGGGGCTTTGTCAGCTTCCTGGACAGGCGGAAGCAGCAATATGATTGCGGCAAAAGAAGCCTTAGGCACGCCTGACGCCGTTTTTACTCCCATGGTTATCGTTGATACAATCGTTCCTTATGCCTGGATGGGAATACTGGTTGCAGCCGTAACTTTACAGCCAATATATGACAAGTGGAACCGTTCAAATAGAGAAATTATTAACACATTAAGCTGCCATGTTTCAGGCGTCAATTGCAGCAAAGAAAAACATTTTAGCTTACAAAAAATATGCCTTATATTTATTATTGCTGTTGTAGCAGGCATTGTTTCAATCTATATTGCCAATAAATTACCGGCAATAAAAAATGTTATCTCAAATTATACCTGGGCAATTATAATTATTTCTCTTTTAGGAATTTCTTTTTCGCTAACGCCGCTTAAAAAACTTGAAAATTTCGGCTCGGAAAAAATAGGTTATTTCATATTATATTTCGTTTTAACTTCAATAGGCGCGCGGTCGAATATTTCGCATATCAACGCTACCCTTATTCTTATTGCCGCCGGTTTTCTCATAGTTATTCTGCATGCAATTGTGCTTCTTTTTGCCTCGCGCCTCATGAAGGCGCCTATGTTTTTAGTCGCAGTTGCCAGCCAGGCAAATATCGGCGGAGTTGCTTCAGCGCCGATCGTTGCCGCAATTTATGAGCCGGGGCTTGCTTCAGTCGGGTTATTGCTTGCGATACTGGGAAATATTGTAGGTACTTATCTTGGAATCATAACAGGACAGTTATGCCGTTTGTTTGCATAATGAAAAACTCTTATTACATATTAATTTTTTGTTTATTGTTTAGCTCTGGCTGCTGCAACGTGCAACAAAGAACTAGCCTTCCAGCCCCCGTAAGCATTCCTGACACCATAAGAGAAATGAAGACCGCGGGTTTCTGGATAGCCAAAATAGAAAATCCCGACAAAGTTATTCTCGATGCGAAAGGCATTGATGAATTAAATACGAAAATAGAAAAAGAATTAAATTTGATAATCAATCCCTTGAAGGAATCTTTGCGCTACAACGGAAAAAGATTAAAAAGCGATTTGCAAAAGGAAATAGAAAATTTTTCTAAACAAAAACTTTACACTGCAGACGGAAAGTTAGCCGATGAAACTTTCTATGCGCCTATCAAACAGAATATGAATTTATCCCAAATGCCCGATAAGTTTAATGTCGGTTATGGATTTTTAGCGCATTATGACAACCAGCGGCTTATCCCAACGGATGAATTATTGACTAAAGAGCCGGGTGATTTGGAGTTCGATGAATTGCAAAATAGCTCTTTAGACGTAGGAACGCCACTTGTTATTTTACATGAAAGCAAAGACGGCCTTTGGATATATGCAGATGCTCCTTCAAGCAGCGGTTGGTTTAAAAAGGAAAGAGTAGCCTTTTGTGAGCCTTCTGAGCTTAAGGATTTATTGTCGGAGGAAAATTTCGTTGTAATTACATCTGCCAAAGCAGATATTTTTTTGGATGAAAGCTTAACTAAGTATTACGATTACGTAAGAATGGGTGCTAAATTCACGTTCAACGAAACAGGTAACCCCCGAGCCTTTGAAATTACAATTCCTTTAAGGGCGAAAGATGGAAAATTTTCTGCGCAAAAAGCTTATATTAAAAAACAGGATGCAAACATAGGATATTTACCTTATACCGCAAGAAATATTATTGAGCAGGCATTTAAATTGTTAAACAGCCCTTATGGTTGGGGTGGTATGGATGGCGAACAAGATTGTTCAAGCTATATACAGGAAATATTTATGACTGTAGGAATAACTTTACCACGCAACTCTTCGGCTCAAGCTAAAATCGGTATACCTTTGGTTAAGGCTGGAAGCGAAACAGAGGAAAAATTAAAAATAATTAAACAAGAAGCAATTCCCGGCGCGACAATTTTACAAATGAAAGGGCATATAGTTTTATATATAGGTATGCATAAAAATACTCCATATGTAATTCATGAAACACACGGTTATGGCCAAATGAGTGGTTCAGAAAATATCAGCCGGGTTGTAAACCGGGTAATTGTCAGTGATTTATCTCTTGGTGAAGGTTCCAAGAAAGGGTCTTTAATCTCGCGCATTACGAATATACGTTTAGTTGAATAAGAAGTTAAGGTTACAAAACCGTAACTTATTGAAAAAGTTATTATCTAGCAGTAAGATAGAAACAGATTCCCGTGTATATCCGTTTCTATAATAGAGGAGGTTTAAAATGCATGACCTTAAACCGGTTTTGGAAGAACACCCGTTTTTTAAAGGGCTAAAAGCAGAATATCTCAATTTTATAGTAGGCTGCGCTTCGAACGTGCGTTTTAAGGAAGGAGAAATAATTCTTCGGGAAGGAGACGCAGCAGATAAATTCTTTCTTGTGCGCGAAGGAAAAGTTGCCTTGGAAATAAATATTCCACAACACGAGCCAATTACAGTTCAAACAGTCGCAGGCGGCGATATACTTGGCTGGTCATGGCTCATACCGCCTCATTTTTACCGATTTACCTGCCGCGCGATTGAAGAAACTCGCGCAATTATTTTGGATGGAAAATGTTTAAGAAATAAATGCGAAGAAAATCACGATTTAGGCTACGAACTGCTTAAGCGCCTTGCCGGCGTGTTTACCCAGAGGCTTGAGGTTACCAGGAAGCAACTTATAAATATATACGAGATAGAACGTAAATGAAGCCAACATTTTTTCTTCGCCAGGGCGGCTCGAAAAAATGCTGTGCTCATTGAAAAGGAGATGGTATGAAAAAAAATATAATCGTCACAATAGTTGTTATTGCCATATCCATAATTTTCTCTGCCGGTATTTATGCCGAGAGCGATATGAGTGTTGGGGAAATGCTCGAAAGGCAGATGTGGGAAGACATGAAAACAGGTAAAACCGAAATGTATGAACCAAAAATAGCCGATGCATTTCAATCAATTCACGAAGACGGGATGCGCGGCAGAGGCCAGGAAATTAAGTTGATAAAAGATTTAGGTTTGGGCGATTATAAGTTAAGTAAATTCGATGTTACCAGGCAGGCAGATACCATAGTAGTTACTTATTTAGCGCAGATATCCAAAGAAACCGTTGGCGGTACGCAGTTATCGGATACGCCTACACCCAGGCTTAGCGTATGGATTAAAACAGAAAAAGGCTGGCAGTGGCTTGCGCATGCTAATTTGAATATGGCTAAAAAATGAAAATTTTGATAGCGGCTATGGTAACGGCAACGAAGCCCGTTTCGGTTACGTTTAGCGGTAACGCCTATGGAAATAAATAACCAAGATACAAGAAACAATAACCAAACAATGAGCAATAACCAAAATTCAATAACCAAACGTTTTTGTTTGGTTATTGGTAATTGGAATTTGGATATTGTTTGTATCTTGTACCTTGGTTATTGGTTATTTTAATTGAAACGTAAAACGTAACCGTAAGACGAAACGGGCATCGTAACCGTAACCGAGAGACGTTATCGCAAATCAATAAGGAGGCAAAATGGACCCATTACTTAAAAAAGTAATCAATGCCGCAGGCGTTTCAGGGTATGAAAGCGAGATTACAAAAATAATGTATGATGAGTTCAAGAAAATTACAAAAGAAGTAGAAATCGACGGTTTCGGGAATGTGATAGCACGTAAAGGAAAAGGCGTAAAAAAAATTATGGTTGCCGCGCATATGGATGAAATAGGCCTTCTTGTGAAATATATAACCAAAGATGGGTACCTTAATTTTATTAAAATCGGCGGGATAGATGACAGAGTGCTTGTTGGCCAGCGTGTTGTTGTAAAATCAAAAAAAGGAGATGCTTTCGGGATTATCGGAATGAAACCGCCGCACCTCGTCAAAGAAGAAGAAAGGAAAAATCCGATAAAATATACTGATATGTTTATCGATATCGGAGCAAGGACAAAAGAGGAGGCAGAGAAAAGAGTTTCCATAGCTGACTCAGTTATTTTTGAACCAAACGCAGGCTTACTTTCCGGAAACCTCATTTACGGAAAAGCCATAGATGACAGGGTAGGCTGCTTTGCTTTGATAAAAATTTTGGAAAGGTTAAAAATCAATGCGCAAATTTATGCAGTTAGCACGGTGCAGGAAGAAGTTGGCTTAAAGGGGGCACGCACCTCTTCTTTTAAGATAAATCCGGATTTCGCAATCGCGATAGATACAACCAGCGCCGGGGATACCCCGATGATAAAGGAAAATGAATCAAATCTTAAGCTTGGGTATGGTGCCTGCATTACCATGATTGAAGCTGCGGGAAGAGGGATTATTGTCAGCGAAAAAATAAAAAATCTTTTTATCGAGACAGCCAAAACAAATAAAATAAAATACCAGCTTGATGTAGTTGAGGGAGGAATGACCGACGGAGCAATGATTAATATGAACAGAGAAGGTATTCCTGCCGGAGTATTAAGTGTGCCCAGCCGCTATGCGCATTCCCCTACGGGTGTTTTTTGCACAGATGATTTGAATGCGGTGATTGAACTTGCAGTCAAAGCAATAGAAAAATTTGTTAAAAGTTAATTATGTGGATAACCATATCGCTATAAGTAGAAATTTCTGCTGGAGCGGTGTTTAAGAAAATAGAAAAGTAATGCAGGATATAAAGAAAAAAATAATGGCCGTAGTAGGAGTTTCGCACAAAGAAAATAAATTTGGATTTAGAATATTCAATGACCTTGTGCAAAACGGTTTTAATGTCGTAGGCATAAATCCAACCGATGGAGAAATTGCCGGAAGAAAAATCTACCGGAGCCTAAAAGAAATCAATACTAAGATAGATTTGGTAATTACAGTTGTGCCCGCGCGCGTTACTGAGCGTATAGTTGATGAATGTAATGAGCTGGGCATTAAAGAAATTTGGATGCAGCCGGGTTCAGAGTCAAGTATAGCCATAGAGAAAGCTAAAAATTACGGTATCGAAGTTACCTCAAACGCCTGTTTTATGGTTGAAGAAGGAATCTGGTAGCTCTTTGATTGCGCAATGCTCGCAATTGTGTAAGCGTTTTCACAAAGATTGGCTGATTGCCTTGAAATAGGGTTAAGCGAATGTTATACTAAGGTGGAAGAAAGGGAAAATTAACCCTGCCTGTTGCGTCAACAGGTTAAAGTGCTACAGCCAACACCTAATACACGGGAGCTGAATTTCCTTTCGCTGAGGCGAATAGGATGAAGCACCCACTTGTATGAGAAACGGACTGTATGCAGCAAGCCTGAGACGGACTGATGGCAGGGTGTTTTTTTGCTGTCCTTCGGGCAGCAAAAAAACACCCCCGAAGCGCTTCGTATAAATTTTCCTGCTTGTGAAACAAGCGTGGAAAATTTATACGATATTCAGGCGCGAGGGGTAATTAACTTCACCAACCAATTTCCAACACCCCACTTTGCCTTTTTAACCCTCTGTGATAATATATTACAGAGGGTTTGTTATTGGATTTAAATAAAATAATGTAAATTTTATGGCTGAAAAAAAATTAAAAAGAGCAATAATATTCGGATGGCTTTTAATTATTTGGGGAATTTTATCCGCGGTTCTTGGTTATTTTGAAAGTATGATTACCATCCATTATGGAGGCCGTAAAGGCCCGTATCCAATGGGTGTGGACATTCTAGTTAGTTTGCTTGCCGGACTGCCTTATAGTTTATTTTTGCTTATTGTTGGAATAGGTTTGAAAAAATTAAAATCCTGGGCTAGAAATCTAACTTTATTTATATTAGTACCATTTTATTGCATTTTTCAACCCATCCGCTATTTTTATCTTTTAGGATTTAATAATATTGAAAAAATTAAATTTACAATCAAAACTGGAAGCTGGCCGGAAAATATGTGCCCAATGTTGATACCGTTTTTATTTGGTCTATTCTTGTTTATTTATTTTATTTCTCCCGCAATAAAAGATCGATTCAAATAGCAAATCAATCCGTGGTGAATATATGTCTCAAAATGATGCACCTCTTGCTCTGCGATTACGTCCCAAAACCCTTGAAGAATTTATCGGCCAAAAACACATTTTAGGAGAAGGAAAGCTCTTAAAACGCTCAATTATCGCCAAAAGGCTTCCTTCGCTTATCTTTCACGGGCCTGCCGGATGCGGAAAAACTACCCTTGGCCTTATTGTTGCTCAAAGTATAGAGGCTGATTTTATATATCTGAATGCCTCTTTTACTTCTTCGGTTGAGGTCAGGAAAATCATCCTTAATGCGAAAAAAACATTGGCAGATAAGGGTAGAAAAACCATTCTCTTTATAGATGAAATCCACCGGTTTAATAAATTACAGCAGGAATCTCTCGTGCCGGATACCGAAAGCGCGAATATTAACCTTATCGGCGCAACCATATATAACCCTTATTATTACCTTATACCATCGCTTATCTCGCGGGCGATTGTCGCTGAATTTAAGCCTCTAACCAAAGAAGATATCATGATAATTCTTAAACGCGCAATTTCCGATAAGGAAAACGGTTTAGGAAATATGAATATTACCTGCAGCGAAGAAGCTCTTGAGCATATAGCCGTACTGTCGGCAGGAGATGCACGAAAGGCACTTGGCTCTTTAGAAATAGGAATACTCAGCACAAAGGAAGATTCATCGGGAAAGATAAATTTCGATTTAAATACCGCTCGTGAAAGTATCCAGAAAAATATATTTTATGATAAAAAAGATTCGTACCATTACGATACTATTTCCGCATTTATAAAATCAGTAAGAGGAAGCGATGTTGACTCCGCGCTTTACTGGCTTGCGAAAATGATTAAATCCGGGGAAGACCCGCGTTTTATCGCCAGGCGGATTGTAATTTTAGCTTCGGAAGATATCGGCAATGCAAACCCCTTTGCGCTCGTTTTAGCGACCAGCGCTTTTAAAGCCGTTGAATTTATAGGTAAGCCTGAGTCAGATTTAATTTTAGCCCAGGCGACAATTTATCTCGCGTGCTCCCCAAAATCAAATTCAGCTTATCTCGCGATAGATAGTGCGAAAAAAGATATTGATTCTGAGGAAACAAAAGAGGTGCCGAAGCACATCAAAACACACTCCAAAGATTACAAATACCCTCATTCCTTTGGCGGTTTCGTTGAGCAAGATTATGGAGCAAAAGCTAAATATTATTTCCCTAAGGATGTAGGCGAAGAAAAGAAATTAAAGGAATTTCTGGAGAGTTTACGCAGGAACAAATAGCTGTCAGTCGTCAGCTATCAGCCTGAAGTAAATCGTCCTTGTTTTTTGAGTAGTTTATGATAGATTATACAACACAGATAACAGATTAATATCTGTGATCATCCGCTTCAAAATCTGTGCTAATCTGTGCAACAAAAATGATTAAAGAAGTAGCAACTCCAAAATTAAAGAACCCAATTTTTATTGCTGCCTGGCCTGGGATGGGAGAGGTAGCCTACAGAAGCGTATTATTTCTTCGTGAAGTAATGGGTTTTAAGATGTTTGCTAAGCTTGAATCCGGAGAATTCTTTAAGCCCGCCGCGGTGGTTGTTGAAAAGGGGATACTGGAATTGCCTTCAATGCCTGCCGGATTTTTCTATTACGTAAAAGGTAAAAAATCACCGGACATAATTCTTTTCATGGGGGAAGTGCAGCCGCCCCTTGAACGCGCAGAAGAATTGTCTTGCGCTATAATTGATTTTGTCAAAAAATATAAAGCTAAATTTATACTTACTTTCGCCGCAAAGCCTGAAGCTATAGACCACAAAACGCCGTCTTCGGTAAGAATTGTGGCAACACATGACGAAATATTAAAAGAATTTGCTAAATTTGGCGTCAAGCCCCTGAAAGAAGGCCAAATCAGCGGGCTTAACGGGCTTATCCTTGGCGTTGCAAAAGGCCGCGGCCTTCGCGGTGCTTGTCTTTTGGGGGAAATTCCTTTTTATACCGTGCAGATAGAAAATCCAAAAGCCAGCGCAAGCATTTTAAAAATTATAAATGACTATCTTGGTTTAAACTTAAGCCTTTTGCCTTTAACTGACAGAGCAAAATTTATCGAAACAGAAATAGATAAACTGATAAGTTACCTTAAGGGAGAAGTCCCTGAGCCGACTTCAACTCCTTTAAGCGAAGAGGATATAGAAAAACTTAAAAAAGATTTAGCTGCTTACAGTAAGCTTCCGCAGTCTGCCAGAGAAAAAATAGAGGGGCTTTTCAAGGAATCGCAAAAAGATATAACCAAAGCCACAAAGCTTAAAGACGAGCTTGACCATTGGAATGTTTATACAGAATATGAAGATAAGTTCCTTGACCTCTTCAAGAAGAAAGATAGAAAAGAAGAATCTCATTAAAAAATTACAAATCACAAATTCCAAACCACAAACAATTTACAATAACCAAAATTACAAATAGAGAAAATTTAACCGCCATTTTTAACTTAGAACCCGCGATAAATAATGGAAGGGCTTTCTGTAAAAAAAATAAGGCATTTGGAAGAAGCTGCCAAAAAGATTGGCCTTAACGAAAGGCTTCTTATCGAAAATGCTTCCAGCAATCTAGCGGCTATAATAGATAATTTGAAGCTGGGTAAAAGCGTATGTGTGGTTGCGGGTAGAGGAAATAATGGCGCGGATACGCTTGCCTGTGCAAGAAAGCTCGCCGCCAAAAATTACGAAGTTTACGCTGTAGTTTTGAAAGAAAAAGATTTTAATGCGGAGGTAAAATTTCAGAAAGAACTTTTAGATAAAATAAAAATCCCTGTATACGTAATTGACCCGGCTAACGTAGAAGAATTTAAAAAATACCTCAAAGCCTCTGATTTTATTTTAGACGGTATATTGGGAATAGGTACAAAGGGCGAGCTTTCTACTTTCCTTAAAAAAATAATCCGCGATATAAATAAAAGCGGAAAGAAAATAATTTCCTGCGATATTCCTTCGGGGTTGTCCCCGGATAGCGGAGTTATATTAGGAGAGGCAGTAAAAGCAGACTATACAATCACTTTTATCGCCCCGAAAAAAGGATTTTTGTTAAATGATGGGCCAAAGCTTTGTGGTAAAATATATGTGGCGGATATAGGGGTTTCTGTGGAGGCCCTTAAAAGAGTAAAAGGAAGAGAGGTTTAAATATAGATGCTTGATGCTAGATGCTTGATACTCGTAAAAAACAAGGACAACGAGCATCCAGCATCTGGCATCTAGGATCAATTAGTTGCTCCTTCTACTTATAAATATTATGAACGAAGAAATTATAACCCTAAAACACGGCGAAGGCACGAAAGCGAGCTACAATTTAATTAGAGAAGTTTTCCTAAAGAAACTTTCTAATCCTATCCTTGCGCAGTTAACAGATGCAGCAACCATAGGAAAATTTGTTTATAGCTGTGACTCTTTTACTGTAGACCCTATATTTTTCCCCGGTTCCGACATAGGTAAACTTTCCGTCTTCGGCACAGTAAACGATATTTGTGTTAGTGGAGGAATCCCTAAATATTTAAGTTTAGCCATGATTGTCGAAGAGGGGTTTTTAAAATCCGACCTTATAAGAATAGTAAATTCAATAAATCTGGCCTCCCGCATATCTAAGGTTGATATAGTAAGCGGAGACTTTAAAGTGGTTGAACGTGGAAAAGCAGACAAAATTTTTATAAGCACATCAGGCATAGGGGAAAAAATACAGAATGCCAACCCCTCTTTTAAAAATATAAAAAATAAAGATAAGATAATTGTTACAGGTTCAATCGGCGAGCACGGAATAAGCGTTATGCTCAGCCGTAAAAAGATTTTCGAATTTAACATAAAAAGCGATTGTCAGAGTTTAAAAAAGCTGGTTACTTCACTATGGATGAAATTCCCGCAAATTAATTTTATGCGTGACCCAACGCGGGGAGGAATCGCGAGCGTTTTAAATGAAATCTATTTAGGAAGCAAAAAAGGAATAAGAATTTTCGAAGAAAATATACCGGTTCGGCGCGACGTGAAAGCTGCCTGCGAAATATTAGGAATAGACCCTTATTATCTTGCCTGCGAAGGAAGAGCGGTTCTTATTGTGCCGGATAAAATTTCAAGGAAAGTTTTAAATTTTTTAAAGAAAACCTCCAAATCCGCATCAATAATAGGAGAGATAGATGATAACGTAAAAGGTGTCGTGCTTGAAACAGTTTCCGGAGGAGAGCGAATCCTTGATTTCTCACACTCGTTTAACTTGCCCCGCATATGCTAACAACCCATAAATAATTAAAATAGCTGGAGAAATAACCAAGCTCCAAGATACAATAACCAAACAATGACCAATAACCAAATCTCAATAATCAAACAAAAATCAATGTTTCCGTTCGGTCATTGGTTATTGGAATTTGAATATTGTTTGTATCTTGTATCTTGGTTATTGGTTATTTAATAAATCAATGGACAAAAAAATTCCCGAAGAAACCATCATACGCCTATCTTATTACCTGCGCGCCCTTATTTATTTTCTTGAAGAAAAGAAAAAAGTAGTATCAAGCCGCCAGCTCGCCGATTTTCTTAAAATAAGCCATCATCAATTAAGAAAAGACCTTTCCTATTTCGGGCATTTCGGCAAAAAGGGCGTGGGATATTCCTGCCTTGAGCTTATTGACCGGATAAAAGAGATACTCGGTTTAAATCAGCAGTGGAATGTTTGCGTTGTGGGTTTCGGCAATTTAGGCAGAGCCCTTTCCTTTTATAAAGGTTTTCGCGACCAGGGTATATGCATAAAGGCTGCCTTTGATGTTGATAAAAATAAACAAAACAAAACTTATAACGGAATAAAAATTTACGGCCTTGAGAAGCTTCAGAATATAATAAAGAAAGAAAATATCCGAATTGCGATAATAACGGTACCAAAAGAAAATGCAAAAGAAATTTCAGATAATTTATATCGATGCGGAATACGCGCCATTTTAAATTTTGCACCGGTAAAACTTGCTTTGCCGCAAGACATTATCCTTAAGGATGTGGATTTTTCTTGCCAGCTAACTTATCTTACCTATAGATTGAAGCTTTTGGAAAGAGTAAACTTGCAGTAGTACCGAGGAAAACTATTTAACCATTTTATTAACGTTTAGCGTAGAGCGTTTAGTAATTCAATACTATACGTTACCCGCTAAACGTTAATAAATAAAACATGCGAGAGAGGGGAGTTGAACCCCTACAGTATTGCTACCGTTAGCCCCTCAAGCTAATGCGTCTGCCAATTCCGCCACTCTCGCTACATAGTTTTCAGTTTGGTCAAAAACTTTTTGCTTCTACAAGAAATTTATTTAGTTTAATAGCTTATGCGGGCAACAACATTAAAGAAGCTTTGCCTTTGGCAAAGGTTGTTGACCGCCACTCTCGCAGATGGAAAATTATTTTTTGATTTTATAAAGAACTCAAACTTTTGTTTTTTTCGGTTTAAATAGGGAAAGCTTTGAGGTTTATATATAAAATTAAACAATCTTAAGCTATCATTTATCCCGTAATGAAGCTCATAAGCCGCTCTGTTGTTTTTGTTTCCTCCCCATATTTTACCTTTATCTAGTTCGCCATATTCAGAGAGATTGGTTTTTAATGATTTTAAAAAAGGTAAGCTCCCGCAAACAAAAGTTGTTCTGATTTGTAAACTATTTTTCCAGCGTTTTTCTTTCCATACGCAAACGCTGCCATCACCGTCAAAATAACCTCGTACAAAATCAGAAAGATATTTCGGAGGTACGGCAGGGAACCTAATAGTTTTAGATTTTCTTGGAGTTAGCCCTAAGCTATAAAGATCATTATACAAAGTTTTGTTTTTAATTTGTAGACGGTATCCTCTGGTTTTTTTACCTATTTTGTGCTCGGAATTTAATAGTTTTTTAATATCTTCCAGTAATCTTTTATCTTTTAAAGTAATATCCAAACTCCTATGGCCATTTTTATGTTTTATGAGGCATCCATCAGCGGTAATCAAACCTAAAACATAAGCCATATCTGGTGACCAATTTTTGAAAAAATTATCGTTAACTTCTAATTTTGGCATACTATGTTTATTTTTAGGAAGATTATATATATCATACAACCGTTACTCTGACAACTATATTTATTTTTTGGAACTATTTAAATAGGTTTTAATTAGTGGCAATTCGTTTCAAATTCGTGGTAATTCGTATTCAGTATTTCTGCTCGGTTCTTTTGTCGAAAATATATTTACTTTGAGCGAATTTTTTGGCAAACCCCTTAACTTCTGCTCCGAGCGAGCTTATTTGTGCGGTATGCGTGAACTCTCTGTATAAGTTGGTTATTATTCCCACAGAGATAGTAATAAATCCGAATTTATGTATTTCGTTGTCACGCCCCTTTGTTTCGATAAAGCCTTTTATCCTGTCTTTTTCATCAAAAAATTTGGGAGATACTTTATCGAAATCACTTATTATTTTTTTTGCTATTTCTTCGCCCTTTTCCGGAGAGGTTATGATAAAGAAATCATCTCCGCCGATATGGCCGATGAAATCTTTTGTGGTGCCTTCTTTTGAAATGGCATCGATTAAAATGCGGGCGGTTTCTTTTATTACCTCGTCGCCTCTTTCAAAGCCGTAGTAGTCATTTACCGCTTTGAAGTTATCCAAATCGATATAAAGCGCGGCAAACTTTTCTTTGCTTTTTATCTTTTCATCCAGTTCGCGGTTTATTGAAACGTTTCCGGGAAGCCGCGTTAAAGGGTTTGCGTCTAAATTGATATTCGACCGCCGTATAAGCATTCGCACTCTCGCAGTAAGCTCCTGCGGTGAAAAAGGCTTTACCATATAATCATCAACACCTGACTCAAGCCCTTTTACCTTATCTTCGATTTCTCCTTTGCCGGTCAGCATCAGCACGGGCAAATGCACAAGCAGCGGGTCTTTTCTTAAAATATTACATATTTGCGGCCCCTGAATGTCAGGAAGCATATAATCTAAAACCAATAGGTCAGGCACCTGGCTTTTTAATTTTTCTATAGCTTCGTTGCCAAGGGCGGCACTGATAACTTCGTATTCTTCTTCCAGGGTTGCCTTGAGAAGTTCCAAAATATCAGGGTCGTCGTCAACGACCATTATTTTTAATTTAACCATAATATAAACTCAGGTTAAGGTTGAGGTCAAGAGTATATTATAGCTTAACCTCAACCTTAACCTTTTCCATTTTAAATGTTCTTTTCCTTCGCCAATTTAAGCGTGAAATAAAAGGTGCTGCCTTTTCCAATTTCTGATTCGACCCATATTTTTTCTTTGTGTATTTCGATAATTCTTTTTACAAGAGATAGGCCAAGCCCCGTTCCTTTTGCCATAGCATTTACTGCATTATCTGCCCTAAAGAATTCCTGAAAAATCTTTTCCAAATTTTCTTTCTCTATTCCATAGCCTGTATCTGCTACGGCAACAACAGCTTGATTGCCGGTTGCCTTAACACTTATTTTTATCTGCCCGCCGTTGGGCGTGAATTTAATGGCATTTCCAAGCAGGTTTATAAATACCTGGTCAATAAGGTTTTTATCCATGTAGACCAAAAGTGTCTCCGGTGTATCCAAAACTAATTTTATTGCTTTTGCCTGCATTTGAGGGGAGAGGAATTCGCCCGCATCCCTGATTGATTTTGCGATATCGGCAGGAGCTATTTTTACTTCTGTTTTCCCCGATTCGATACGCGCGATGTCCAAAAGAGTATTGACCATATTTACAAGCTTATCAACATTTTCATCTATTGTCTCAAGGCGCTTCTTGGCTTCTTCAGGGAGCTTTCCGAATTTTTCAGCAACCAAGAGCGAAGAGAAACCTTTTACTGAAGTAAGAGGGGTGCGCAATTCATGCGATACGCCGGAGATAAAATCCGATTTTGCCCGGCTAATTGCTTCTATCTCGCGTAAGCTCTTAACTAATTCATTGGTTCTTTCTTTTACTTTCTTCTCAAGCTCATCTTTTGCATTATAGATTTCTTCAAAAAGCTGAATGTTGTCGAGGCACTGGCCAAGATACATACAGATAATTGAAAAAATTTCTTTTTCCGCGCGCCTGACATCCGTTGGCATAACCAGGTTGGCCAAAACAAACACGGCATATATTTTCTCCCGCGCTTTTATCGGAGCGATTAGAAAATCTTTTGTTTGAAGGGTAGTTATCAATTCCGCACCGGCTTCGGTATCGGATGAAATTAATGGTATGGCCTGGATGAAGTTCTTTTTATATTTTACGAAATCTTTTAGTGCATCTATTTCCTTGGGTTCAAAGCCGACACTTAATTTTACCTCGCCTTCCATTGTGAGTATCAGGCCCTTTTTAAAACCCAGGTCATTTATCGTTTTATCGTCTACTTGCGAAAAAAGGTTTTCTTTATCCAGAATGTGCAGTGAAGATATTATGAGATTTTTAAGAAGAGTAAGCTTGTTGAGTTTATCTTCCACTTCTTCCTGGTAGAGCTTCAGCTCCATATCGCCCTTGATTATTAGTTTTGCCTGATAATCAAGCTCCCGGATTGTTTTATTAAGGTGTTCGATATTTCTTTTGAGGATATTTATAAATTGCAGCTTATTTATAATATAAATAACAAGAAAAACTATCACGAAACATAGAAAAATCGCCGAACCTATAATGGGCCCCATAGAGGATAATGTTGTGTTCATTTCCATAACGTCATTAATATGTTTCCGGCTTCAAGGTTTATTTCTCTTCTCTCTGCTTCAGAGAAAAAAGAGTAATCAGCATATATGCCTATTATTTTGAATTTATCCCCGAGCAGCTGCTTGATAACGCGGCTCTCTTCGTATGCGTATTCCCGCAATACCCGCTTTCTCAACATAGAGTTTACCATAAATACCAAACCTTCTCCATGGCTCTTTATGAATCCAAGTTTTTTCTTAAGCTCATCAAGCAGGGCTTGTGGATGGAAAAACATTATATGCCCCTTTACGCCTTCCTTAAGATTCCCAATGCAGGCGAGAGAGCCGTCTTTTAAACATTCGATAACGTTTATTAAATGTATATCGTCATTATAATAGACGCCAAGCGGATATAGCGAGAAAAGATAATTTTTTATGAAAGTATTGAATTTATCTTCCAGATAATCCCTGTATATATTTATGGCCGGCCTGCCGTTTATTTCCATTATTATGCTTTCTTGCGCCATAACTTTTGTGATTGTAAAAGGCTTGCCCAAAGGGATAAACCCGGCGATGCTTAACGATGTTTCTTGTATGCCGCCGCCGATTATGTTAACCAGGCCTTCGGTTACCGTATTATTTACTATCTGATAATTCTTCGTGGCATATTTTCTAATGTAGCCTCCCCCAAAGACGTTAAAAGATTTTCCTATTGCAAGCTCCAGCCCGCGCAGGTAATTACGATAATTAAAATTATGCGATAAGAAAGAAAAAATAACTTCTTTTTCATGGGAATATTTTTTCAAAAACATCCGAAGCTCTGATTCTATTTTTTGCGTCGAATCTTCTTTTATAAAAACTTCCGTAAACTCTGTATTCTCTTTATTTATGGCAAAAGCAACCATGCCTTCTTCCAGTATCCGGTCTTCAAAATTAAGAAACGGGCTTTGCAGGCCAATTATCTTCCGGGGCTTTAAAGTAAAATTTATAGTTTTTAAGGCTTCGTGCGGGTTATATTGAGGCGTAAAAAATAAAAATATGTCCTTGACGGCCTTAGGAAAAACGGACTTTATTTTTAAAGAAAGCTCTTTGGCAGCTTCTTCGCCTCTCTTTTCGCTGGACGCTATGGCAAATTTTTCTTCCATTGTATTTACAATAAAGCAGAGCGATGCAATAGTCAATATTTTTCTTGTAGCAGGTAATTTTTAGCATGCGTTTTGCGTTCTTGCGGCCATTTTGCGCTTTTGCGGTGTACGGAATAGTTTTCAGGAGCAGGGAAAAATTATATTGACATTGTCTTTGCCTGACTATAGAATAAGCCCAATCATAAAATAAAGCTCAGCATAAGAAAGGAGAGGGAAAATGAACTTAAAAATCGCTTCAATTTTTACTGCTATAATTATCTTATCTTTTGGCGCATTTGCCCAAACAGTGCCGCCGTCGCAGACAATAGGAGCTACTGAACAGCGTGACAGAGCCCTTGAAGAGCAAAAGGCAATCGAGCAGCAAATTCAAACGAAAAAGAAAAAGCCGGAAATTAAAGAAGAACCCGTTAAGGAAGCGCCTCTGCCTGCAGATACCAAAAAAGTCCAGATAAAGAAAATAGTCGTTGAAGGCGCTACCTTGCTTTCAGAGAAGGAGTTAAAAGGTATAGTTTCCGGATATGAAGGCAAAGACCTGGCTCTTTCTGAAATGCAGAAGATTGCCGATAAAATAACCGAAAGCTATAGAAAGAAAGGTTATACCACTTCCCGCGCCTATCTTCCGCCGCAGACCATTAAAGACGGTATTCTGACAATAAAAATTATTGAAGGCAAAGTGGGTAAAATCGATATTAAAGGAAACCGCTACTTCCGCACATCTTTGTTGGAAAAAAAAATTAAACTTAAACCGAAAGATTACTTCGATTACGATATCCTCCAAAATTCTCTTACCTATATAAATGAAAACCCCGACAGAATGGCGAAAGCCATTTTAGTCCCCGGTGTTGAGCCCGGCACAACCGACATAGTAATAGAGGTAAAGGATAGGCTCCCCATACATATAGGTTTTGACTATGATAATTTCGGTTCCCGCTATATGGAAAAAAACCGATGGGCATTTGTTTATGAAAATAATAATTTATTGGGATTTGATGACAAGTTGTACCTTAAATATCAAATGTCGCAAAAAAGCCTTTATAGCTTAAAAAACGTAAGATATATCTATCCGGTAAACGAAAAAACAGAAATCGGCGGTTATTATTCTTATAGCCGTTTGGTGCTGGGAAAGGAATTTCGCGCTTTAAGTGCCGTAGGCAAGGCCAATATCGCCGGTATATTCGTAAACCGGGCCGTATTTGAAAACAGGATACTTGATTTACGATATAATTTCGGCTTTGATTATAAAGATATTAAAAACTATCTTTCCGGCGCAGAATCTTCCCGTGACGAAATGCGGGTTATCAAAAATGGCCTGGACATTGATATTACGGATAAGTTTGGCAGAACGATTATTACTCCTGAAATAGACGTAGGCATACCGCGTATGTGGGGCGGCTTAACCGCGAAAGACTCCAAGGCATCGCGCGTTGGTGCCGGCGGCCAGTTCGTTAAAGGAGTTTTTAACTTCTACAGGTTGCAGCCAATGCCTTTTTCTTCATCCCTTTTATTAAAAAATTCCGCGCAGCTTTCCAATTATAATTTAGCCGCGGCAGAGCAGTTTCAAATCGGCGGCGCGCAAAGCGTGCGTGGTTACGGCCCGGGTGAATTTGCGGGAGATAAGGGAATATATTCTTCTGCGGAGTGGTCGTTTCCCGTGTATGGTTTGCCTAAAGGCATAATGGTGCCTACAACCGGAAGCCGGCTTTATGATGCCGTAAGGCTGGTCTGTTTTTATGACTGGGCGAACAGCCGCCTTAACAACCCTCAGGCCGGAGAAGAAAAGAGCGACACTCTTCGCGGTTGGGGATACGGCGTAAGATTTAACGTAAAAGATTTATCTTTGAAATTTGAAATGGGTTATCCGCTCGGCAAGCTTCCTTCGGATGGCAACCGTGCGCATCCTTGGGTTGAGTTCAGCTGGCGGTTTTAATGAGCACATTATTTTTTCGGCGTGCACACCGAAAAAATAATAGTGTGAATTAACCCCGCAGCGCTTCGTGTGAATTTTCCTGGCCGCAGGCCGAGAAAATTCACACGATATCTGGGCGCAAGGGGTAAAGAGCCTTTGAATTAAACGCACATAAATTCCTACTTCATAAGTTACTGCACCTTAGTAAGTTACAAAAATCTTAAATTTTCGACTTGACATTCTTTGATTAAAATGCTATATCTTAAGAACATTTGAAAACGGTTACAATATCAGTAAATCCACGAAATCCACGGGGTAGAATGGAGTCGTTTAAAAAATTTAGCAAAAAAATCAGTATTTACAAAATAGCCTTTCTGGCTATTTTTCTTTTTTCACTCTCTTTGAATTGCTTTTCGCAAAGTCTTCCCGAAGGCGGCACAGTCGTAGACGGTTCTGCTGCCATAATCAATACCAACCCCAACACAGTAGACATAAATATTGGCAGCGACAAATCCATTATTGATTGGAACAGTTATAACGTTGCCGCAGGTAAGACAGTTAACTATAACCGCGATTCGTCTTTTATTTCTTTAAACCGCGTAACCGGAGCCGACCCTTCCAGTATCTTCGGGACAATCAACGCACCAAACGGGCAAATCTTTTTAGTAAATCCAAACGGAATTTTATTTGGTTCAGGAAGCCACGTTAATGCCGCGGGGTTAGTTGCCTCAACTCTTGATATCACCAACGAAAATTTTATGAAAGGCAACTATGAATTTTTTAAAGTCGCCGGCAAGAACGCTTACGTCATCAACAACGGAATGCTTTCAACCAACAAAGCCGGAGGATACATTTGTCTTCTTTCCCAGGCAGTAGAAAATCAGGGCGAAATTTATGCCTTAGCTAATTTAGGAACGATTGCTTTGGCTGCCGGTGAAAAAATTACCGTTGGCTTAGACAACAATAGTTTAATTTCCGTAGTCATAGATGAAGCCGTTCAGTCAGAAATCATCGGACCCGACGGCCAGAGAATGGATAGCGCAATTAAAAATAGCGGCACCATTTCTGCAAACGGCGGAAAAATTATTCTAACAGCTAAAGTCTTAAATGAGGTTTTTGACTACGCGATAAATAATTCAGGCGTAATCCAGGCAAAAGCATTAAACGAGCACGACGGAGTTATCGAGCTTGCCGCCAGCGGCGCACCGATTATAAATACCGCAACCGGCATTATAGAGGCAAGCAAAGAAATAAAGATTGTTAATGCAACAAGCAATATTATAAATGAAGGAACTATTAGTGTAAGCAACCCTGTTTCAGGCGAGGCAACTATCGCTGTTACTGCCGATAATGGAGTTTTAATAAATAGCGGTTCAATTACCGCGGATGGAACGAGCACAGCAGTTGACGGAGGGCAAGTTGCGTTATTGAGCGCGATGCTCTTCCAGAATGGCTTAATTTCAGCAAACGCATATGAAGGTGGAACAGCCGGGTCAGTCGAACTTATTTCCCAGAGCTCAACTGTTTTAGGTTCAAATAGTGTAACCAGTGCAGCTTGCCCGTTTACCGTGGGTAACGGCGGCCAGATATTGGTTAAGTCAACAAACGGCGGTACAGACGTATTAAGCGGAGCGGTAATTGATGTATCAGCCGGTAGTATACAAGGTGATGCTGGTTCATTTGAAATAAATGCTTTTAATCAATTAGGTTTTTACGGCGTCTTAAACGGCCGCGCACCACCGTCTTACAACGCTGCAAATGTTGTGTTCGCGACCACCCTACCGTACGACCCTGCTCTTACCAGCACTTATACCATCATAATCGCAGGTGAAATTTCCGCTCAAAACATTTCTTTAACCAGTAATCAAGGCATAAATATAACCGGAACAATTCTATCAAGTGGAACCGTTACTCTTGAAGCCCAGGGGCCCATTGAAGCCACAGGCATTTTAAGGGCAAAGACCCTTTTAGAGCACGGCGCGTCATTTTATGTTAGCGGAACAGCTGAAGTCGAATCTGCATATCTAGATAATCTTGACAATGCAATAACCTGGGGTAGCGGAAATTATAGCGGCCCCTGGTATGATGACGATGACATTAATATCGCGGACAATGCCGTTATAAATATGACCGGCGATCTTACTTTCTGGGCAGATCATAATACCGGCGGCTGGGGTGTTTTTAGCATGGGGCCTGGTTCTTCTATTATTGGGAATAACAATAATCTTACCATAAGAAGCTCTGCGCTTTCTTCGGGGAGCCCAAAAAATTGCATGCTGCGCACCATAAGCGGAGTGGCAACGCTTACTTTAAGAGAGTCTGATTCCGGTTCAAATCCGACATTTGTACAGAATAACGCGATTAGCGTAGCTAATTTTATCTTAAACAGCGGGACTTTCCAGTCTGACCCAACCATTGTTTTTAGCGTATCCAACAGTTTTACTCTGCCGGGTGGCACTTTTAACCGCTTTACCGGAACTGGCAGTTCAGCTACCCCATACCTTATATATGATATCTATGGTCTACAGGCAATGAAATGCCACCTTTCGTCATACTTTAAGCTCGCGAAAGACATAGATGCTTCCGGAACCTCTACTTGGGATAGCAACAAAGGCTTTGAGTCGGTAGGCAGCAGTTCCAATAATTTTACCGGCAGTCTCGACGGCGATTATCACAAAATTACAGGTCTTTATATAAACCGCTCTTCAGACTATGTTGGTCTTTTTGGCTATCTCTATGGTGCTCAAATCCAAAATGTCGGTTTAGAGGGCGGAAGTATAACAGGTAGAAATTATGTTGGAAGTCTAGCTGGTTATATCAGCCATTCAAGCAGTATATCTAAATCCTATTCCACTACCAATGTGACTGGCACGTGGGCAAGGACAGGGCATGATAATCCCGTTACCGTTATCGTTGGTGGTTTAGTTGGCCAGGTCAGCTCTTCCAGTACTATTTCTAACTGTTACGCTAGAGGAAATGTGTCTGGCACAGCATCAACAACTGGTAGTGATAGCGATGCCACCGTGTATATTGGTGGTTTAGTAGGGCAAAATTATGGTACTATCGAAAAATCTTATTTTGCTGGTAATATAAGCGCTACGGCCAGTACATCAGGCAGTTCCAGTCACCCCGCAATATATTTTGGCGGTTTAGTTGGATATAACGATATCGGCGCTCATTATACAGCAAATTTCTGGGATAAAGACGTTTCTGGTATATCCAGAGGCGCTGGTAATGGTTCTAGCGATCCATCAGGCATGACTGGAAAATCTACCGCAGACATGAAAACCCAATCAACGTTTACTAACGCCGGATGGGATTTCACTAACACTTGGGGGATTAATGCCAGCATAAATAATGGCTATCCTTGCTTTATTTGGCAGATTCCGGTGCCAACTGGTTTCGCTATTTCCGGTATTGTTTATCTTGACCAGGGCATAACACGGATTACGGATGGCGCAAATATAATTCTTGTTATAAACGGAAACGTTATCGGCAGTCCTGTTATTACCACAAACGGTAATTATAGCTTTGCCAATGTAAATTATGCTGATGGCTCTGTTATTTTAGTTTATATAGACGGCAATGTTGTGCATGGAACTACCGTAACTCTTACCGGCGTAGCAGCGGATATAATTGGTTTAAATATTTATGGCGGAACTTTAATTTTAAGGCATGAAGCTGCCGGAGCGATTACCAACGCAATCTTAGCCGCTGCTAAAGGCGGATTAACCGACCCGGATATAATTTATAGCGTTTCCAGTCCCTTGAATGTAAACGGCGACCTGTTGATTTGGGCAGGGAAAACTTTTACTCCGGGAGATGATGTAACTGCTAAGAGTTTAATTATTGAGAGCGGAGCTACCTTTAGCGCAGGTGCAAATACTAATATTTCAGGTAACTGGACCAATAACGGCGGCACCTTTAATCCCAACGGCGGTACGGTTATTTTTAACGGTGCGGGCAGTCAGCAGATTAACGGCACGCCTTATACGCAAGCTTTCCATAATCTTATTACTGCCGGCACTAGCGCTTTAAGTGTAGGCGGCAGCACAATTACTTTAGATATCACCGGTGACTTGACTATCGGTGCGGGCACCAGCCTTACTGCCCCTGTCAATGAAATAAAGGTATCCGGAAACTGGATTCAAAACGGTACTTTTAACCATAATAATGCAAGCGTTAGATTCTACGGTGACGGCACCACTAGCACTATTAGTGGTTCTATCGAGCCATCATTTAATAATTTATACATTGCCATTGGCCATGCTCTTAATGCCCCTGCCGGCAATATGAATATCGCCGGCATCTTCCAATTAAACGGCTACGGCACCACCTTCAATGCCAACGGCGGTACGGTTACTTTTAACGGCAACAGCATAGCAAGCGGCGCTTCCGGCGATGACCTTACTTTTAATAATATTGTTATAACTCCAGGCAGTTCCCTGACAACGTTAGATGGGGAAATTATAACCGTGACTGGTAACTGGACCAACAACGGCACGTTTGACCCCAAACATAGCACAATTGTTTTTGGCGGCACAGGTACTTCTAATCTTTATGGCACCACAACTTTTTATAATGTAGATGTGATAACAGGCAAGACCCTGGATTTAAACGGCAACGTACTTGATCTACTCAATAACTTGAACAATTACGGTACAATTACTACTTCTTCAGGCGACCTTAAGATTGTTGCCAATACAGTTTACAGCCCGGGCTTAATCACTAATTCTGCGGGCAATATAGAGGTAGACGCTACAGGAGATATTTCTGTTGGCCTGGTTGATTCTATCGGCACAGTTAAATTAATTACTAGTGCTGGTGCAATTATCGATTTAAACGGGGGTTTAAACAATATTAGCGCTGCTAATGTTATTCTTAACGCACTTAGCGGTATCGGCGCAGGCAATGCAATTGAAACCATCGCAAACGATATTACTTTAAATAATGCCGGCGGAGATATTAATGTAGACAACACGACAAGCAATGGCCTTCCGGTAAATACAACCGCAAACACCACAAACGGAAATATTAATTTCAACCAGAACGGTAATTCGTCTTTAAATTTTAACGGTTCAAACAATAACGGAGATATTTTTGTAGACGTTACAGGCGGAGATTTATATATTGGTAATATCAGCGCGACAGGAACAAGCGCTTTGGTGGATTTAAGGGCTACAGGAGCAATTTTTGACGGCAATGATACAACAGGACCACCCGTTGTCAACCTTAATATCACTGCTACCAGTCTTATTCTTTCCGCTCAAGATGGCATCGGTACAGGTAATCCCCTTGAAACAGAAGTTTCCAACTTATCCGCACAAACCACAAACGGAAATATAGAAATTAATAATACGGGCGATTTGAGTCTTGTTGATCCTGCTGCGTGGGGTTATGCGATTCATGCTTTAAACGGCGCAGTAAATATTTCAACGGCTTCACCATTAACTGTGAATGCTAATGTGATTGCCAGCGGCGATATTAACCTTAGCGCCGGAGAAACTGCTGATTATCCTGCATTGGCGGATAGGTTAACCATCAATGCGAATATTACCTCAAACAACGGAAACATTACTCTTAGCGCCGGAGACGACATCGTTCAGAATACCGGCACAACTATTCAAACTCTTCTCGCCGGCAAAACCATAACCTTATTAGGCGGTTATAATGATTTAGACGCTTATGGCAATATAGTTCAATCCGGTAGCGCGCAGATTTTAACCAATAACGGAGACGTTAATTTAACTGCCTGGGGCGATATACGCCTTGGATATGTTAATGCCGGAACCGGCACAGCCACCCTTATCAGTAAATATAGGAGAATCGTTGATAATAACGCCGCGGCAATGAATGTAGTGGCGAATAAATTAATTCTTGATTCAGCATTAGGAATTGGCTCGCATCCTTTATGGGGCGAAGATGCTTTGGAAACCCAGGTTTCCCAACTTGCCGCAAGAGTGAGCGACACTTCAGTTAACAGTTACAACATTAATATTAAAAATCAGGGCAATTTAACTCTTATCGACCCGGGTACGTGGGGTTATTCAGTAAAGAATTTCGGATTAGAAGGCGTGGATAGCTGGGGTTATAGCGGTACAGCAAATATCAATATTGATACCACCGGCTCTTTAACCATAGCCTCAAAGGTTACATCAGCCGCCGGAGACGTAAATTTAACCAGCGGCTCTAACCTTATTCTTGAAGATTCAATCTCCGCTCTTCATACTGTAAGCCTTGATATTAACGGGGCACTCTTTGATAGGCATTCTGGCTACGACGATATTATCGCCGACAAATTAGAACTTAAGACCGTAAACGGAATAGCTACCAGTGATTCTTACTGGAATACTACTTTAGAAACACAAGTAGCCAATTTAGCAGCTTATAATTCCGGTTCAGGAAAAATAGACATATTAAACACCGGCAATTTAAACATAATTACTATAGGTTCAACAGTAGGCGTGTATAACGCCGGTGGAAACATTATTTTAGGAACATATAATAACGGAATATATTCATTAAGTATAGCCGATGACGGCCGGGTAGTTACTAATGGAGGAAATATCACCTTATTTGCTACCGGCGACGTGAATGTCCAGAAGGTTTCAACCGATGGTTTATCGGGCCATCCTTTTACCGGCTCAAATATTCCTTTAAATGGAATAGTTACAGTTACTGCCGGTGGTGATATTAATGATGCTTATGACCGGACTGGTTCCACTGGAATCGATAAAATTTCCGGAGATGCCCTTTATGATATCTCAGCTAAGACTATTAATCTTGATGCGGGTGGAGATATCGGTATGGGAGTATACGGGCCGTTAGAACTTCGCTCCAGCAATTTATCAGTAATTGCCCAAAACATAGCTATGTATCACGCCGGAGCATTACACTTTGCCGGCTTTAACGGGCAGAGTTTCCGTCTTATTAATTCCGGTGATTTATGGATTGAAGGGGCAATTATTACTGACGGCGGTATCATTTATATAGCCGTAGTTGACGATCCCAACCTATATATATACGCAGATATGAATAGCCATGGCGGAGATATTACTTTAAGCGCCACCGGCTCAATTATATTAGGAAACGGTATTAATGCTTATAATATTTTAACCGGCGGCGGAAATTTTGCCGCGCATGCAGATAGCGACCAGGATTACAGCGGTTTCTTTAATCAATTCTTCGGCACAAATATAAGCACATCCGGCGGAGAAGTTATAATAACCGCAGATGACGTAAATCTTAACGGTGAAATTGATGCCGGAGGAGGAAACGTCACACTTGCGCCATCTTATGACCAGACTATTGCTTTAGCCAGCGCAACCGGACATTTTAAGCTTTCCAACGATGAGCTTAATAATATTTATAATGCCGCTTTAATTACTATCGGTTCTCATGATGCCGGAAATATTACCGTAAACGGCCTTAATCAGGCAGGCAGAGCAATTAAGCTTGTTACCGGCGCAAACCTATTTAGGCAAGCAGGCAGTCCTTCTCCTTCCCCGGATATTACCGTCGGTCAGCTTATCTTAGATGTAGCAGGCAACGTCGGCACCATTACAAACGGTGTTGAAACCTTTACTGATTCAATTGAAGGCTATGTCGGCGGTTTAGCGCACATCATTGAAATCGGCGACCTTAACCTTAATGTTTTAACCTGCCACGATGCAATTTTAGAAACCTGGAGATGGAACGGTTTCCCTGTATTTCCGGGAAATATTATCGGAAATAACGTCGGCGGGCCTAATCTTATTGCTGACACCGCAATTTTGAACGCCGCAGACGGAATAAATCTTAAAACTCAGGTTAACGAGTTAAGTGCAAGAACGGCAGCTCCTGACGCAACCGGAGATATTGTTATTGTTAATACCGGCGCTTTAGCCCTAAATGACCTTGCGGGATGGGGTTATTCAGTAAAGAACTTCGGTTCAGGAAATATCAATATAAGCACTGCTTCGCCTATCACTGTTAATGCAGATGTAATTGCCAACGGCAACATTACTTTAACTGCAAACGGCGCTGCAGATGGCGATATAACCATTAACGCCAACGTAACCAGCAATTTAGGCGATGTTACCTTGACCGCCGCAAAAGACATAATGACAAATCTTAATTCTATAGTTCACGGCAAGTATGTTGATGTAAATGCGGTTAATCTGATTATGCATAATTCCAGCATCATCGAAGGAACAGATACGGTGGATATAGACACAACTGAAAGTGTGTCGATGTTTGATTCAAGTATTATCCAGGCAAATAATTTGGTAGATATAGACAGTGGTGATGACGTTACAATGGCACATCGTTCCAAGATCCAGTCTCATGGTGACGTGAATATTACCGCTACGGATGTCTTGATGTATGATTTTACCGAAATTAACGCCGACCACGACGTAGATATTGACGCCAGAGGAGAAGTTTGGGTTTCCAATTCTTCCATACATGCCGGTAATGATGTTTTCATCGATGCCGTAAATAATATTTCTCTTGGCGTAATTGATGCAGGCAACAGCATTCATCTTAATACTACCGCAGGTGACATAGTAGATACAAACGGTAATGATATAAATCTTACCACCCCGAATTTATATATGAACGCTTATGGCAATATCGGCGTAAGCGGCGATAGGATCGATACTGATGTCAGCGATATTTGGACGGCAATCGCCAGCCATGGCAATGTTTTAATAAACGAACTTGACGGCGTAAATCTCTGGAATATTCAGGCGCTTGGCTCAATGGTTGATATCATTACCGGTGGAAACACCTACGCTTATTATGTTTATGCGCAGGGTAACGGCACATTAGACGACGCGATAATTAACCTCTTGGTTACAAGCGGCAATTTATTTATTCAGAATTCATCTACCGTTTATGCCCATCAACTTAGCGACGGCAACGCCGAAGTTAACCTTATTGCATTAAACGGCGACATTAATGTTTTAGGTGGTAGCACGGTTAAGGCAATCGTAGAGGGCGATGGTTCGGCCAGCGTGAATATGCTTGCCGGAGTATCCAGCAGCAGCGGAATGATTATTAACAATTGGGATGGTGACGGAGTAACTTGGTGGGATAGATCTTATTATTACATAGATACTTTTACCGGCGTAGGCACGATAAATATTTCAGACAACAGTTCAGTTCTTGCGCAGGCAGGAAGCGGCAGCGCTACGGTAGATATGATGGCTGCCAATATTAATGTGCACTCAAGCTTAGTGAAAGCAGGAGTTATTGGTAATGGCAGCGCCACAGTTAATATGCTCGCAGGTAACTTGATAGAAACTCTATATGTTTCTGATTATTTTTATGGTTATGGTTCTCCTTATTATAGCGAGTATCTCGATGCCGTTTACAGTGGCTTAGGCAACATCAATATTGACAACAACAGCTTAATCCTGGCAAATATCGGCAGTGGCTCTGCTGCTACAATTAATATCGTTGGCCTTAATATTGGTTTATCTTCAAGCATAATTAAGGCAAACGTCGAAACTTATGGTGATGCTTATGTTAATTTGTTTGCAGGAACTTCCATCAATCTTATTACCTCCTATAACTATTTTCGCTCCACTGGAAGTATTAATATTGTCGATGGTAGTCAGGTTCTAGCGACAGTAGGAAACAGTGACGGTTCAAATACTGCGCAGGTAAATGTTTTATCTGGGGGGGCTATAGTAGACGCAAGCACGGTTGCAGCGGATTTAATCGGCCAAGGAAGCGCATATGTAAATTTTATTTCTGCGGTTTGGCCATATGCACATGGTGAGATAACTATCCGCAATAATAGCCTTGTCAGGGCTAGTGTTAGCTCAGGCACCGCATATGTTTACCTTTATGGAGACAGTGTAGATATCCTCTCCAGCACCATCAAAGCCTTATCTACAGATGCGGCAGCAGTTGGTAGTAATGCGTTCGTCCGCATTTACGGAAATGGAAGCTGGGGTGGTGCAGTCGGAAATATTTCTGTCATTGACAGCATAATCAATGCCACTATAGCTGGTTCGGGTTCTGCGGAAATTTTAATCAGGCCTCTTGGGGATGGCACTGATAGCCTTCCTGGCGACCTTTTAATCGATAATAGCGATATTATTGCTTCGGTAGCAGGGGATGGCAGCGCGCTTGTTAATTTAGTTACCGAACAGTATGGTTACTGGAGCGGCGCATACCTGCATAATAATATCACAATTAGAAATGGCAGCCTTATAAAATCAATTGTTGGTTCAGGCACCGCAACAGTTAATATTAACGGTCGGGCGATTACAATTGAAGACAGCACGGTTTTATCTTCCGTGCTTGCTGATGGCAATGCTTCGATAGTTATGAACGCTCGCGGCTATTACACAGCCGGGCTTAATATTCTAAGAAGCTTTATCGAATCTTACGTTGGTAATGATGGCGCCGCGCTTGTTGATTTAGACTCCGCAGTAGATATTAATATTGACTCAAGCAACATTACTTCCGAAGTTGACGGTAACGGAAATGCTACCATAGATATAAAAGCTACTCTTGGCAGTATCAATATTTCAAATTTGTCAACATTGCTTGCCAAAGTCATAGGCGCAGGGAATGCAAGGATAATGATGAATGCTGGAAACGCAATTTCAATTACCGATAGCACAATTCAGGCAACAGATCCGGCTCCTGCTGGCGCGCTAATTGGCTTAAGCGCAGTTAACAATATCACAATAACGAATTCTCTTATGGAAGCCATAAATACAAATGGCCCGGCTACAATTAACGTTAACTCTACGAACGGAAGTATTTATATCAACCACTCTGACGTTAAAGCTACTGCCGAAAATGGAGAGGCGCGAGTGGCAATTACTGCGCAGAATAACGTAAGTATTACAAATCTAAGTTTAATAGAGGCTAGCTCCAAATTTACCGTGCCCACAGGCGGAGCTTATGTATTGATTGATGCAGCAACAGGCAATGTTTTAATTGACGGTAGTTCTATTATGACAACCGGACCTCCGGGAACCGTCAACGGTATAGCTTCAATTGTTATTTCCGCAGCTAATAACCTCCAAGTTCTAAACGGCAGCATCGTGAAGGCGGAAGTTACGGCTACAGGCACATCTTCCGCAACAGTAGATATGGACGCTGCCAATATCGAAATCTCAAACAGCACAATTCAGGCTAAGGTTAACGGCAACGGTTCGTCCTTGGTCGATATCTCCGCAAATACAACAGATCTAGCTATTGATGACTCAACCATAGAAGCTCTGGTTACCGGCACAGCTTCAGGTTCGGCAACAGTTAATCTTTACGCTAATGGCAATGTTTTAATAGAAGATCCAATAGCTTTGACAACCATTCGCGCTTCGTTAGTAAGGGGCACAGCACTAGTCAATATCACCGCAAATAACGGAACAGTTACCATTAACGACAGTAATGTTACCGCCGAAGTAACTGGTTCAAACACAGGCAATATAGCTAACGTCAATATATCCGCAGGTTCCGGTATCAGCATAGATCCTACTAATATTATCGCTACAGTAGTAAACGGCACGGCATCCGTTAACCTTACCGCGTTTAGCGGCAACATTAACATTCTAGGCAGCTTAGTTAAAGCCTTAGTCACAAGCAACGGCACAGCGCAGGTTAATATCAATGCAACTACCGGCAGTATTTTACTTACCAACTCAGAAATAGATGCAATTACGAGCGGCACAGCTACCAATACCGCAAATGTCTTTATGGCCGCAGGTACTGATATAAGTCTTAATAATACAGATGTTTTAGCTTCTGTCGCGCGTAATGGTAATACCACGATTTTAATAACCGCCAACAATGGTGATATTAACGTAATCAACACAAGCAACATTAATGCTAACGTAGCTAGAGACGGCACAGCTAGCATTACATTGGCTGCCAATAAAGGGGCAAGTATTGCCGGCGGAAATATCAATGTTAACGCAAGCAATATCGCTGCTTCCGTTACGCGTAACGGCACAGCCTCTGTGAATATGAATGCAACAGATTCAATTAGTATTGATCCTACCAATATTATTGCTTCTGTCGTAAATGGAACAGCAGCAATTACTCTTTTTGCGGGCGGCAGCATAAGCATTGATGCCAGCAACATCAGCGCGCTGGTTACCGGAAGCGGAAACAACAGCCTTGCGCAAATTATAATCAACGCCAATCAGAATGTAATTATTAGAAATAGTTCCAATATAGCCGCAGTTGCTAATGACCGCGATACAGCAACTGTTAGCATTAGCGCAACTAACGGCAATGTGGTTATAAATCATAGCGATGTTAGCGCCTCAGTAGCAGATGGCGTTGTTATCATCATATTTCCTGTTCCTGCAACCGCCGCAGTGAATATAAACGCCGGACAAAACGTACGTATTATTAACGGTTCGAATGTCAGCGCAAGCGCAAACAATATTGATTCCGTAAGCATTAACGTTACTGCGACTAACGGTAACGTTAAAATAGACAATAGCAACGTTACTGCCACAGCTAACAATGTTTCAGACGTAGATATTAATATTACGGCCGGAGAAAACGTACGTATTCTAAACAACGCTGTCGTTAACGCGATTGCCAATAATACAAGCGCAGTTACCATTACTATCAATGCAGCTAACGGTAACGTTCGCATTGACAGCAGTTCAGTCAATGCTACAGCTAATAATGTTTCAGACGTAGACATTAATATTGCGGCCGGACAAAACGTACGTATTATTAACGGTTCGAATGTCAGCGCAAGCGCTAATACCGTCAGCTCGGTAGACATTACCATCACAGCGAATGGAGATGTCCGTATAAATAACAGCATAATTAGCGCTATGGCCGATAGCGTTTCAGATGTAAATATCAATATTACCGGAAATCAGAACGTATCTGTTTTAAATAATTCAAATATTTCAGCGCTCGGTAACAATATAAGCAGCGTAGCTATTGTAATAACCGCAATTAACGGTAATGTCAGCATACGTAACAGCGATATTAGCGCCGCAGCCAGTGATACTGCATCCGCAGCCATTACCATTACTGCAGGCGGTTCCATAACTATTGCTAACGCCGCTCCAGCTACGCACTCGATTTTAGCTACTATTACGGGTGACGGTCTTGCCACTATAATTATAGACGCAGATGGAAGCTTGACTATTACTAACGGTGTTATCGGAGCAACGGTTTCCGGCACCGGCGCCAGCACCATTAGTTTAAACGGCGATGCCGGAGTTGTTATTGACCCAACAACAATTACCGCTACGGTAGGTACAGGACTTGCTACTATAAACATAACTTCTAATGGCGCTATTTCAATTGCTGATAGTGTTTTAACTGCCACAGCCAATACCGGCGGCGCAATTATCAGTATAACCGGCGACAGCATTACAATTACCGGTAGTGTTTTAACTGCCAGCGTTACAACTGGCGATGGCGCTGCCTTGATACAAATATCTGCCAACGGTAACATTACAATTTCAGATAACAGTACAACGGCAGTTAGAAGCCTTTTGACCGCATCAGCGATAAATGGTTATGCGGTGATAAATATAAATTCATCTAACGGAAATATAGTTATTACCCATTCTGATCTTGCAGCGAATACGCAATCCGGAGCTGCCGGGGTGGTTATTTCCGGTAATAATGTTCAGGTTCAGGAGAGCACAATCCAGGCTTCTTCAGCTAATCTTGTAAACTCAACCGATGGAGCGTATGTATATATTGCTGCGAATATAGGAAATGTTACTATTGCCAACAGCACAATTACAACCACAGGTCCGCCGTCAGGATTATCGCTTGTTATAATATCCGCAGCTGACAATGTATTAATTGATCCTACCTATATAACTGCTACGATTCCAAACGGCATTGCCGCGATAATTGTAACCGCCGTAAATAATATAACTATTGACCAAAGTTTTCTTACCACAATTGTTACCAATGATGGTGTTGCTGCAATCGTTGCTTACTCGCAAAATGGCGATATAAAAGTAGAAACTTCTATATTAACTTCTGTCACTGGCGGAACCGGCTTGGCTGGTAATGCTTTGATTTCCGGTGGGGTTATAGCCGTAAACAATAGCATTTTGAGTGCTTATGTAAATAATGGCTTGGCTGCCAACATACTTTATGCTAACGACAATATTTATATCAATCAGTCATTTATCAACGCAGTAGCCGGCTCAGGTATCGCCGCAAACGCCATTATCGGCGCTAACGGAAACGTCTTTATAAACAGCTCTATGCTTAACGCCATGGCTTTTGACGGCATCGCCGCGCTTAACATCGTCTATGCCGGCAACAGCATGTTCGTCAACGACAGCATGTTCAACGCTTACGTAGATTACGGCCTTGCCGCTAACGTGCTTTATGCCAACAACAATCTCATGGTCAACGAATCATTTATCAACGCAGTAGCCGGCTCAGGTATCGCCGCCAACGCTTTAATCGGCGCTAATGGCAACGTCTTTATAAACAGCTCTATGCTTAACGCCATGGCTTTTGACGGCATCGCCGCGCTTAACATCGTCTATGCCGGCGATAACCTTATGGTTAACGAAAGCATGCTTAACGCCGTTGAATTCGGCTCTGACCTTGGCGCAGCAGCTAACGTCTTAATCGCCGCCAATGGTTCAATGATGGTTAACAAGAGCATACTCAATGCCAACGCATATTACGGCCTTGCCGCTAACGTCCTTTATGCCAACAACAATCTCATGGTCAACGAATCATTTATCAACGCAGTAGCCGGCTCAGGTATCGCCGCCAACGCCTTGATCGGCCGAGATATGTTCGTTAATGACAGTTTATTGGCAGCAGTAGTTTTAAACGATGGAATTGCTGCAAATGTACTTTTAGCCGGAAACAATATTTATATTCTTGATAGTGGTTTGATTGCCTATACTGCTAACGATGGTTGGGCGGCAACAGGTATTGTTGCCGGAAATAATATCAATATCGAAAGAAGCCTTATTAATTCATATGTGGGCGGAAACGGCAATACACTTACGTTGGTATTTGCGGCTGACGGATCGCTAAACATAGCAGATAGCACGATAGCTTCAACTGTAAACCTCGACGGTAATGCCATTGTTTTTACCGGCGCTGCCCTTGATGTAAATATCGACCCGAGCGTGATAGGTGCTTATGTTAATGGAAATGGTAATGCCATTGTTGGCGTAGTAAGCTTGTATGGCCCGGTCACAATTACCGATAGTTTAATTACTTCCAATGTGTCTGGTAACGGATATGCATTTGATGTAATTTCTGCGCAAAATGATATTACTTTAGAAAACAGTACTATCAGCGCATTAGTCAATGGGACAGGCAATTCAGGAGCTATCCTGCTTGCCTGGAACGGCTCTATCCTTGCGGATTCAACTTCGTTAATTCGCTCAGAATATGGTTATTTTCTTGCACAAAATAATATAGGAACTGCCGCTTCGCCAATTAATACCGATTTAGATTACGTAGCCGGATATTCTTGGGGTACCGGCAATATTTACATAAACGAAGCGAATGATATTCAACTTGGTTATTTGCTCTTCGGAAATACTTTAGGGTTCTCGCTTGCAGCCAATAATGGTATTATCCATGTTGTCAGCGCTGGCGATATGACTGTAAATTCAGTTGTTGCCCCGCGTGGTGGAGTATATCTTGAAAGCACCACAGGTTCTATCTATGCCGGTAATGGATGGTGCCCAGCGGTTCCCGGCCCTCAGGTTTACGGCCCATATGGCACACCTCTATATATGGATCTTTCCGGAACCGAATGGCAGATATCAGGGGGAGTCAACTATTTTGCACCGATTATGATTAATCCCGTATTAGGCGGCCCGAATGTTATTGCCGGAAGCTACTCATATTTTTCAGCGCCGAATGGCACAATCGGAATCGGCATTGGCGGCGTACCCGTGACAGCTGCTAATTGGTATAATCCTTTATTGGTAAATATTCAGGTTATAGATACAGCTCCGGAAAAATGGGCAGTCCCAACAGGTTTTACACCTGCGGCAGGCTTGACTCTTAACATAGGTGGAAGCAGCGCTCCGGGTGTCTATGACGGTCCTAACGGTCCTTTGGGAGTAAGCGGAGCAATTGTAGGTATTGTACGGCCCGGTGTTACTTCAGTTAATGGAGATTCTCCAACACCAGCGCTTGACAATACCAGCACAAGCCCTTTAAATCCTCCTGGATATGTATTCTATGATGATAACGTCGATAATTGCCTGCCGCCGCTTTCTGCGCTTTACGGCACGGCAGTTGATAGCCGCGGGCCACTGCAGATTTGGCCGGAATATCCTCCTCTTCGCACTGTTCCGTCAGGTATTCTTGAGGAGCTTCTTAAGAGAGGCCCAGGGTATTATGAAATTCTAAGCCCTGTAAGATTTACCAGCTATACACCAGTCCCGGAATTTTATGGCTATCATCCTTTAACCCCGACAGACTATACAGCGTTTGACGGGATCAATTTGGATATCGGAGCATATGATTTTATCGAAAATAACCTCAATCTTAAAGACAAAAATAAACTCTATCCTTATTACGAAGAGAGCGAAGAATTGAAAAAGAAAAATTTAAGTGTAAATTTATAATTATTGTTTAACAGCTAAAACTTAACCCTGCTTTTATACAAGCAGGGTTTTTTTATGGATTTTTTCCGATTAAGTATTATAATGAACAGTCGGGGAGTTTTTATGCTTCAACTGTTCAGGATGAGCTCTCCAGCAAGAAAACACCCTGAGGGCTCAAGTACATAACTTCTTAAATTGCAATAAGTTAGGATTATCTAAAATAAAGATTATTTTCAAAACTTCCAGGGGAAATAATTTTTTAAAGGAGGTAAACATGCGTAAGTTAAAGTTTTTATCGTTTTTAATTATAATTTTATTGGGGGCAAGCTGTGCGCCTAAAGAAGAAGCTGTAATTACAATTGGCCCAATAAAAATCACAAAAGCTGAATTTGAAAGAGACTTTGCGAAATTTAATTGGTCAAAGCCTGACACCAAAGAGGCACGCCAGGAGTTTTTGGATAACCTTATAAATCGAAAACTTATACTTAAAGAAGCTGAGGCCAGAGGGTTAGATAAAGAAAAAAGTTTTCTTGAGGGTGTTCAGGATTTCTGGGAGCAATCGCTTTTAAAAAGCGCCGTAGACAAAAAAGCAAAAGAATTATTTTTGACTATAAAAATCGACGATGAAGAAATAGGGGATTTTTATAACACGAATAAAGATAAATTCTCCGGAAAAACACTTGAAGATGTTTATCCGGAAATACGCCTGGTGCTTTTTAAGGAAAAACAGAAAAAATCAGTTGAAAACTGGATGGAGTCACTCAAAAAGCAGGCGAATATAAAAATAAATTATAAGGCTCTGGGGATAGATAAATAGAAGCAGATACCCGCGGATCTAAACGCGGATAAACGCCAGCGAATTACTATGCGTAAATCCGCGTCAATATCCGCGGCAATCCGCTTCTACAATAAGGAGGTTAAATATGCATAATCAAAGGAAAAATTATTTTATCGACAAAAAGTTTCAGACACAGTTCATATTAAAGTTTAGCCTTATTGTAATATTGGCGGCTATCGCTATAGGAATTTCTCTTTTTCTTCTGTCAATAAATTCAACTACTGTTGCCATTGAAAATACCAAGGTTACAGTAAAGACCACCGCAGATTTTATTTTGCCGTTTATACTACAGACGATTATTGTAGTAACAATATTTTCTGCCCTATCAGTTATTTTACTTACACTTTTCGTGTCTCATAAGATTGCAGGGCCTCTTTATAGATTGAAAAGAGAAATAGACAAGCTTGGAGATGCAAATTTCGGCGCAATTTTTCAGATAAGAACAACTGACCAGTTAAAAGAGTTATCCAGTTCGCTTACTTCAATGTCTGATTCATTGAGGGATAAAATAGCTGGAATTAAAGCAGAAACTGAAAACTTAAGAAAAGTACTTGATGGAATTTACTTTGAAAACAAAAAACAAGTGGAAGATAAAGTAAAACGTATAGAGTCGGTGCTAAATACTTTTAAGGGTATATGATAAAAAAAGCAAAGCGCAAAGCGCAAAGCGCAAAGCGCCCAGGGCTTCGGAAAATCTCTGTATTTTTATGTTTAATTTTTACGCTATGCGCTATGTGTTATACCCTATGCGCATATGCCGAGAAAATTGAAACCAAGTATTTTACCGTATCTTTATGCGAAGGCTGCAGTTTATCTTCTTTTGCCGAAAAAATAAATGCAACAAAGCTATTCAGGCTTGATGCTTTATCGGGCAAAAGCTCAGATATACGTTCCGTAATCAAAGAAGGCATAGATTCATTATTTCTTGAAGTTTGCGACGCGTTGGATGTCACTCTTAAAGGTTACCGCGGAAGCATTGTCGTTTATCCCGATAGCGTAGAAGTAAGTAAAACTATTTACAGCAATTCCCAGATAATAGAAGCAAACTTGCCATCACTTTACATACCAAGCCATAACACAATTTACATTTCTTTTAAAGATACAACTGCCGGTATGCTTGCCCATGAAATGGCGCACGCGGCTATTTCAACCTATTTTGTGACTGCACTGCCTTCAAAAGTGCAGGAAATTCTTGCCGGTTATAGTGAGTATTCGATAAGAAAAAAAACGGGCTCCTTGCCGCAAAAATAGTATGGTAAACAGTACAATCATTCCACTAATTAGTGAACTGTAAACGTTTTCTTGACTTTTATGTCTTAATATGTTATATCTAAATAAATTTTGATAAATGGGTATATTTGAAGGATTCGGCCTCATCGATCTAATTTTCCTAATCCTTTGTTTACGAATAACTTACGAAGCAGTATCAAAAGGAATCTTCGTCGAGATTTTAAAGCTTCTCGCGCTGTTTATCAATTCTATTTTTACTTTTCAATTTTATCCTTTTATAGCCGAAAAATTTTCAAGCAAAATATCGTTTTTAAGCAAAGATTTTGTTAAGGCTATAACAGCCATTTTGCTCTTTTTCATAATCGGAATTATATTCGGGCTTTTGATTAAAATAATCGACGCGCTGTTTAAAAGAAAAGAAATCCTTTCTTCTGAAAAGCTGCTGGCGGTTATTTTTGGATTTTTAAGGCTGGCTTTCTTGGCGAGTATGATAGTTTTTCTTCTTTATCTTTTTCCAGCCTCGCCGCAATTCTTACGCGGTTACACTTGCCGAATATTTAAAAATGTAGCCCCGAAAGTATATTTAATGACCGCAGGCGTGTATGGTAAGTTTATCCCGGGCCTGGCAGTTAACACGGAGGTAAAAAAGGTCTATGAATCCCGTTAGACCTTTTGTATGCATAGCTAATCGTGGAATTAATATAAAAACTAATTTAAGCTAGATATATATGCGGGATAATAATGAGATTAATATTTTAAAAAATAACCATGGAAAAGGTTCTAACGGGATGAATCCCGTTCCATGGTACTATACATACGTTTTAAAAAGCGAAAAAACAGGTCAGTCTTACACGGGTGCCACAAATAATCTTGAAAATAGGTTATTAGAACATAATAGCGATAAAGTTTTTTCTACTAAAAATAAAGGGCCATTTAAGCTTATTTATTTTGAAGCTTGTCTAAATAAAAACGATGCTTTTCGTAGTGAGAGATATCTAAAAACCGGAATGGGTAAACGTTATATCAAAAATCGGTTAAAAGGAGGTCTAACGGGATGAAACTGAAAACGATTTATCAGGAAATAATAAAAACGGGAATTGAAGCGGATCTCCGCGGCAAAAAAGAAATCGATAATTATTTCAAAGAAAAAAAAGCAGCGTACGATAAATTAGAAAAATCGCAAAAAGAAGTTTTCGATTTAGATTCGCTGACAAACCCGTTCGCCGATACGCGTATACTTTGCGGCGAACTTGAAAGCGACATAAAATCAGTTATTGTGGGGGTAGATGTAAATGAAGCAGAATTGCTTCTTGTAGACCGCCTTCGTGAAAAGAAAACCGCGATAGACCTTGCAATCAGCCACCACCCGACAGGAAAAGCTCTCGCCAGCCTTTACGACGTAATGGACTTACAGATTTTTGCTTATAACAACGAAGGCATATCTTTGAGCGCTTCGGAAAATCTTTTAGCAGAAAGAAAAGCAGAAATTGAGCGCAGAATCCATGCGGCAAACCATCAAAAGGTGGTTGATGTGGCAAGATGGCTTAAGATAAACCTTTTATGCATGCATACTCCTTGCGATAACCTCGCTTATCAGTATATAAAAAAATTAATGGATAAAGAAGCCCCCTCGACAATTGGGAAAATCGTGGACTTGCTGAATGAAATTCCGGAATATAAAGAATCGGCAAAAAATAATAATAGCATGATGATAGAAATAGGTAACCGTAATAGCCGCTGCCGCAGGATACATATTGAGTTTACCGGAGGAACCGAAGGCCCTTCCGGCATTTACGATAAACTATCTTCCTGCGGAGTGGACACGATAATCGCGATGCACCAGTCAGAAGAGCATTTCAAGAAATGTAAAGAGCACAACATAAACGTGGTTGTTGCCCCGCACATTGCTTCTGACAATTTAGGCGTAAACATTATGCTCGACCATCTTACGGGTAAAGAAAAATTCAAAATATACGAATTCGCCGGATTCCGTAGATTTTCACATAAAGCGCACAGATAGGCACAGATTTATCTGTGATCATCTGCGATTTTCAATCTGTGATCATCTGTGTAAAAAAATATGATACCCCAATCCTTTATCGACGACATACAAACCAGAACTGATATAGTAGAGGTAATCTCCAACTATATCCCTTTAAAAAGGGCAGGCAGGAATTTTAAGGCAAATTGCCCTTTCCACGGAGAAAAAACCCCTTCTTTTATGATCAGCCCCCAGAAACAGATTTTTCATTGTTTCGGCTGCGGAGAAGGAGGGGGCGTTATCCAGTTTCTTATGATGCACGAGAAGATGACTTTTGTTGAAGCGGTAGAAATCCTTGCAAAACGCTTAGGCATTGAAATACCGCACCAGAGTTCGGATAAAGACAGGCTTAAAAGCATTCTTTATAATTGCCTGGATGAAGCATCTTTGTTTTACCACAAGGCTCTTTTTGAAGACCCGGCGGCTAAGCCGGTCGTTACCTACCTTAATAAAAGAGGAATAAACAGCGAAACTATTAAAAAATTCCGCATCGGTTATTCTCTGGGCAGAAATAGCCTGATAGAATATATGCGTAAGAAAAATTTTACCCTGGAAATACTTGAAAGGGCATCTCTTGCTATATCGCACGAGGGCCAGGGCTACAGAGATTTATTCCGCGAGCGGGTGATGTTTCCGATATTTGATATACGCTCCCGCGTTATAGGTTTTGGTGCAAGGACATGGAAAGATGGTGATACAGCGCCAAAATACATAAATTCGATAGAAAGCCAGGTTTATAGTAAACGCGACCATCTTTTTGGCTTTAATTTTTCCAAAGAAGATATTGCTAAAGCTGATTGCGCAATAATTGTTGAAGGCTACCTCGATATGATTATGCCATATGTTTCAGGAATAAAGAATATCGTTGCGTCCCTCGGCACGGCCTTAACGCTTGAGCAGATACGGCTTATCAGAAGATATACCAATAATGTTACTCTTGTGTATGATTCAGATAAAGCCGGCCAGTTGGCAACGTTAAGGGCACTTGATTTATTGCTTGAGAGCGATTTAAAAGTAAAAATAGTAGGCCTGCCCAGCGGTTTTGACCCGGATTCGCTGGTAAGGGCAAAGCCCAAAGAAGAGGCGATACGGATATTCAGCGCTAAAAAAGATTTCTTTGATTATAAAGTGGAAATCTTAAGCAAAACATATGATGCAGAAAGCATAGAAGGTAAATCTAAAATCGCGCAGGAAATATTTTCTACTTTAAATAAATTAAACAGCGAGATAGAAAAATACGAATACATAAAAAAGCTTTCTTTCATTTTAAGGGTTAAAGAAGAAATACTTATCGCCGAATTTAAAAAAATTTTTTCTAAAACGGAAATAAAAACGCAACCAGCATCTAATCCGCAATCGAAAGAGTCATTTCCTATAACGGAAAAGGTCCTTCTTAAATTTATGTTTTCTAACAAAAAAGCTTTTCCTCTGATAAGGAAAAACCTCAGGGAGGAAGATTTTTCATATCCCCTTGCAAGAAAAACCGTTTCGTACTTTCTTAAAAATTACAACGATTCGGTTGATATGACTTGTAATAAAATTTTAGGGGCGGTTGAGGATAAAGAAATAAGCGGATTTATTTCAAAGATACTTATGGAAGAGGACGCCCCGCTCGACAGCGGGATTTTTAAAAGCAGTATTATGAAACTTCGTCAAAAGCGCGCTAGGTTTTCTTTGGATAAATTAATGCAGGATATAAAAGACGCAGAGGTAAAAGGAGATAAAGATAAATTAAAAGTTTTAATCGGTAAATTTGATAAGATGAATAGCGAGGTAAAAAATGCATAAGAAAAAGGTTCTTGAAAGAAGCATCGAACAGTTGGTTGATTTAGGCAAGAAGAAAGGATATCTCACTTACGATGAAATCAACCATTTCCTTTCGGAGGAGGTCGTAACCGCCGAAGAAATGGATGTTGTTTTTGAGCGGCTCGATAATCAAAATATCAGCGTGCTTGAGGCTAACGAAGTTGAAGAGTGGGAACGCGAAAAAGAAAAGAAAGAAGTTCATGTTGTTTCATCGCCGGTTGATGACCCCGTTAAGATGTATCTTAAACAAATGGGGCAGATCCCGCTACTTAGCCGCGAGGAAGAAGTAAGGCTTGCAAAAGAAATAGAAAGCAAAGAAGAAGTACTGCGTGATGAAATATTTTCAACTGTAATAGCCAAAGAAGCATTCCTGGAAATTTCCCAGAAGCTATTCAAAGATGAGCTTAACCCTGATGATTTTGTTAAGGGCGAGATAACCAACAAAGAAAGAGAAATTAAGAGAATTAAAGTCCTTTATACAAAGCTGATGAGGACAAAGAATATAGATACCCAGAAAAGAATCCTTGAGGGGTTCAATTTTACAATTGTAATAATTGAGCAAATAATAACCAATATGCATTCGCTTGGCCGGGAAATAGAAAGGCTGAATAGAAAATTAGCTACGGTAAAGGGAAGGGGGGCAACTAGCGAAAAGCGCCATTTAAACAAGGGCAAAAGAGCATTCATCAGAAGGCTCGGGTTTATAGAAGAAGAGATAAAGCCCAAGCTTAGAATAATTTTTGAAAAACAACGGCTCTATAATTCAGCTAAAAGGACTCTGGTTGAAGCTAATCTTCGTCTGGTTGTAAGCATCGCGAAAAAATACGTAAACCGCGGACTTTCTTTTCTCGATTTGATACAGGAAGGGAACATCGGCCTTATAAAAGCAGTTGAGAAATTCGAATATGAACGAGGGTACAAATTTTCAACTTATGCTACCTGGTGGATACGCCAGGCAATAACCCGCGCAATCGCCGACCAGGCGCGCACCATAAGAATTCCCGTGCATATGACAGAAACCATTAATAAGATAATCCGTATTTCACGGTTGTTTATTCAGGAAAAAGGCCGGGAGCCGACCTCGGAAGAACTTTCTAAGGAGCTCAGGCTGCCGATTTCAAAAATAAAAGACATCGTTAAAGTCTCCCAGCAGCCAATATCCATACATACTCCCATAGGAGATGATGGAGATACATATTTTGGCGATTTTATCGAAGACAAAAAAGCCGTATCTCCAGCTAATGCAACAGTTTATTCTATGCTTAAAGAAGAATTACAGCAGGCTATGGAAAGTTTAACCGAGAGGGAAAAAAAGATTCTTATTTTACGTTTTGGCATAGAAGACGGCACTCCCAAGACGCTTGAAGAAGTAGGAATGATTTTTAAGGTAACCCGCGAGCGTATCCGGCAAATTGAGGCAAAAGCGCTTAAGAAATTAAGGCATCCCAGCCGTTCGCGAAGATTACAGGCTTTCCTGGAGCTTACTTTATTCCGCGGAAAATACCACGCTTCATGAAACACAGATAATCACAGATTTGTAAGCAGATGATCACAGATAAATTTTAATGCAATTGAAATACAATGGAAATACAGTAGAAATACGTTGAAATACAATTGTGTTTCTATTGTATATCGCGAGCGAAGCGAGCATTTTTCGACTGTGTTTCTATCTTTATTTCTTGTCTGCGATCATCTGTGATTTCCAATCTGCGTTCATCTGTGTTTTTCGTTTGCAATAGCGCCTTTTTCATTTATAATACTCTTCTATGGCCGACTTTAAAATAAACCTTTCCGAAAAGGATATTCCCAAAAATTGGTATAATTTAGTTGCTGATTTACCCTTTAAGCTTCCACCGCCCATTAATCCCGCAACTGCCAAACCCTTAAAAAAAGAGGATCTTCGTCCAATCTTCCCAATTTCGCTTATCGAACAGGAAATGTCTGGGGAGCGCTGGATAGAAATCCCGGATGAAGTAACGGATATTTTACGCATCTGGCGGCCTACCCCGCTCAAAAGAGCAGTGCATCTGGAAAGAGCTTTAAAAACAAAATGCCGGATATACTATAAAGACGAAAGTGTTTCTCCTACCGGAAGCCATAAAACCAATACCGCAATAGCGCAGGTCTATTACAACAAAAAAGAAGGTATAAAACGCTTGACTACAGAAACCGGTGCCGGCCAATGGGGAGCAGCTTTAAGTTTTGCCTGCAATATTTTTGGCCTGAAATGCCGCGTGTATATGGTTAAGGTAAGTTTCGAACAGAAACCTTTCAGAAAATCTTTAATGCGCATGTGGCAGGCGCAAGTTGTTGCTTCTCCTTCAACGCTTACGGAAAGCGGCAGAAAAATACTAAAAGCGAGCCCCAATTGCCAGGGAAGCCTGGGTATTGCCATATCAGAAGCAGTTGAAGATGCTGCAAAAGACAAAAATACTAATTATTGTTTGGGAAGTGTTTTAAACCACGTATTGCTTCATCAGACAGTTATAGGCCTTGAAGCCAAGAAACAACTAGCACTTGCAGGTGAAGCGCCGGATTATCTTATCGGCTGCGTAGGCGGAGGAAGTAATTTTGGAGGATTAATACACCCTTTTGTCAAAGATAAATTAAAAAAAGATAAATTAAGAATTATAGCGGTTGAACCATTTGCCTGCCCGAGCCTCACCCGCGGCAAATACGAATATGATTTCGGTGATACCGCTTCACTTACCCCGCTTATAAAAATGTTTACCTTGGGCCATACTTTTATACCCGCCGGCATACACGCAGGAGGTTTACGTTACCATGGTTGCTCTCCCTTGATAAGTGCCTTGCATGATAAAAAAATTATTGAAGCCAGGGCTTATAATCAAATAGATGTTTTTAAAGCCGCGGTGCTATTTGCTAAAACTGAAGGTATTGTTCCCGCTCCCGAAACCGCCCATGCCATAAAAGCCGTAATTGAAATTGCCAATAGGGAAAAGAAAGCGAAATGTATTGTTTTTAATTTTAGCGGCCATGGATTCTTAGACCTTGCTTCTTATGATAAATTTTTTAATGGAGAATTGAAAAACTATTCCCACCCTTTGAAAGAAATAAGAACTGCCTTAGCCGGCTTGCCCAAGGTGTGATATGCCTGATAAAAAACAAGTTGAATACGTAGCTAATCTTGCGCGAATTGCCATTAGCGCCGATGAAATCGAATACCTGAGCTCGCAACTATCCAAAATTTTGGACTACATCGATAAACTTAAAGAACTTAACGTAGACAACATTGAACCGATGAGAGGGCTTCATTTGGAAAATAATATTTTCCGTAAAGATGAGGTTGTCGACTCTGCCGTTTGCGAAGACATCCTGAAAAATGCTCCTTCAAGGGAAGGAAATTATTTTAAAATACCTAAGGTCATCGAGTGAGAAGCTGACAGCTGAGAGCATATTAATATGGATAACCTACTAAACCTAACCGGCATACAGATTGCCGAAGACATCAAAAATGGTAAATTAAGCGAAACAAAGGCATATTCTTTTTTCAAGGAACGTATAAAAAAGAATACCAATCTCAATGCTTTTGTCGAAACATATGATGTGCCGGTTGAAGCAGGCGGAAATTCCTCGCTAAAGGGTGTGCCCATAGCCATTAAAGACAATATTTGTATAAAAGGTAAAAGAATTACTTGCGCTTCAAAAATTCTTTCTTCTCATATATCAGCATACGATGCTACCGTAATAAAGAGATTAAAAGACGCAGGCCTTAAGATTATCGGGACAACCAACATGGATGAATTTGCCTTTGGTTCATCTACAGAGAATTCCTGTTATGGCCCGGCAAAAAACCCCTGGGATATACAAAGGGTGCCAGGAGGCTCAAGCGGAGGCTCTGCAGCAGCAGTTGCAGCGCGGCTTATACCTTTTGCTCTAGGCTCTGATACGGGGGGTTCTATACGCCAGCCAGCCTCTTTTTGCGGTATCGTAGGGTTTAAACCAAGCTACGGCAGGGTTTCAAGGTATGGTTTGATAGCTTTTGGTTCAAGCCTGGACCAGATAGGCCCGCTTACCACAAATTTTGTCGATTGCGCCCATCTTCTTAACATAATCTGCGGCTTTGATGAACATGATTCTACTTCTGCGCCAATTGAGAAGAAAGATTTTTCAAAATCATTGGTAGAGGATATAAAAGGGCTTAAAGTAGGTATGCCTCGCCAGTATTTTGCTAAAGGAATTGACGAAGAAATAAAAAGCGCGATTTTAGAAGTGGGCAGGATTTTAAAAGAGAAGGGTGCGACAATAATAGATATTGATTTGCCTCACACCGAATATGCAGTAGCTACTTACTATATTATAGGCTCTTCTGAGGCCAGCTCTAATTTGCAAAGATTCGACGGCATTAAGTATGGTTTAAGAGAACCAGCTTCCGGGCTTTTGGATGTTTACAAAAAAACCCGCGGCGTAGGTTTTGGCGATGAGTCAAAGCGAAGAATTTTTCTTGGCACTTATAGCCTTTCCAGCGGATATTATGACGCCTATTATGTAAGGGCATTAAAAGTGCGTAAGCTAATTAAAAAAGATTTTGATGAAGCTTTTAAAAAAGTAGATGTAATACTTACGCCGACCTCTCCCACGCCTGCTTTTAAGATGGGAGAAAAATCCACCGACCCTTTAAGTATGTATCTTTCCGATATTTATACCATATCCGTAAATCTTGCCGGGCTTCCGGCGGTTTCTTTCCCCTGTGGCTCAACCAAGAATAATTTACCTATTGGGGCGCAACTTATTGCGAAAGATTTCGATGAAGAAACACTTATTAGAGCCGGTTACAGTTACCAGTGTGTAACTGATTATCATAAAAGAATACCTGATTTGAAATAAAAGGTTACGAACGTTACGAAGGTTACAATAAATCACGATGTTTTAATGTAACATCCGTAACTTTCGTAACATCCGTAACCTTCGTAACCTAAAAAGAAAAACTATGCAGGAATTCGACACAGTAATAGGCTTGGAGGTTCACGTACAGCTTAACACTCTTTCTAAGATTTTCTGCTCGTGCTCTACGAAGTTTGAAAATCCGCCGAATACTAATATTTGCCCTGTTTGTTGCGGCTATCCTGGGGTGCTTCCTGTTTTTAACAAGCGCGCTCTCGAGCTTGCCATAAGGGTAGCGCTTGCTTTAAAGTGTAAAATAAATAAAAAAATATATTTTGAGAGAAAAAATTATTTTTATCCTGATTTACCCAAAAATTACCAGATATCCCAGTATAAAATGCCTTTGGGGGAAAATGGCGAGCTTAGTTTACGGACAGGAAAGACAATCGGCATAACCCGGGTTCACCTTGAGGAAGATGCTGGAAAACTTATCCATAAAGAAAATTATTCTCTGGTTGACTTAAACAGAACCGGCACGCCTCTTTTAGAAATAGTTTCAAACCCGGACATAACCAGCCCCCAAGAAGCCTTTGGCTATCTTACCTGTCTTAAATTAGCTCTTCAATACATAGGCGCTTCTGAATGCAACATGGAAAAAGGAAGCCTGCGTTGCGACGCTAACGTATCATTGAAGAATAAAGGCGCCTCAGCGCTTGGGGTTAAGGTTGAATTAAAAAATATGAATACTTTTAAAGGGGTAAGGGATGCGTTAGAATACGAGATAGCCAGGCAATCTAAAGTTCTTGGCGAAGGCGGAAAGATTTTTCAGGAAACCCGGCTTTGGGATGGAGACATACAAAGAACCGAAGTAATGCGTAGCAAGGAAGAAGCCCACGATTACCGTTATTTCCCAGAGCCCGACCTTTTGGATTTTTTGGTTGAGGAAGAATTCATGGAAAAAGAAAAACCATTTGTAAAAGAACTTCCGCATGATAGATATAAAAGGTTTCTTGATATATACAAGCTACAGGAGTCTGATACGGATGTGCTGATATCAGAGAAATTTATTGCGGATTATTTCGAAGAGGCAGTAAAAGAATTTAATGAGCCTAAAAAAATATGTAATTTTATTATTGGGCCATTTTTGGAGCAGGTAAATACGTTTCCTGACAGGTTTCAATCGGTGAAATTGAGCGCGCAAAATTTTTCAAAGATTGTGAAGTATTTTTCTACCGGGCTCCTGAATAATTTAGCAGCCAAAAAAGTCCTTGTTCTTAGCATCAATAATAATAATGACATAGATGAAATTATTAAAAAAGAAGGGCTTTCCCAGGTATCCAACGAATCTGAGTTAAAAGGGCTTGTTGAAGAAGCAATAAAAGAAAACCAGAAAGCCGTAAAAGAATATATGGACGGAAAAGAACAGGCGATAATGTTTCTTGTCGGCAGTGTGATGAAAAAGACCAAAGGCAAAGCTAACCCAAAAGTGGTCAAGGAGCTGCTTGAAAAAGCAATTAAATGATAAACTCTAAACCCGAAATCCTAAACTCTAAACAAACTCGAAGCTATAAATTACAAACCCTAAACGTTTCGAGTTTGTAGTTTCGTGTTTGTAGTTTGTTTAGTGTTTCGAGTTTAGTGTTTAGGATTTTATTAAAGGAGGGAAAAATATGCGAAAAAGATTTTTGTTAGGTGTAATAATAACCGCACTTATATGTGTAGGTATTTTTTCTTATTATAACAAAGTTTCAATTGCCAAAGAACGCGAAGACAATTTCTACAAAGAGCTGGATGTATTCGCTGAAGCTCTGGCTGTAATTGAAAAAAAATATGTAGAGGAAAAACCGCCGCACGATTTAATTTACGGGGCTTTGGACGGTCTGCTTGCTTCTCTCGATTCCTATAGCGAATTCTTAAGTCCGGATGAATACCGGGAATTACTGGTAGATACGGAAGGCAAATTCGGAGGTTTGGGTGTTGAAATTACCATACGTGACACATTGCTTACGGTAGTTTCTCCCATGGAAGATACCCCTGCCTGGACTGCAGGCCTTAAGCCCGGAGACATAATTGTTAAGATAGATGGAAAGGTAACAAAAGGAATTACAATAACCGAAGCCGTAAAAAAACTAAGAGGAGACCCTGGCACAAAAGTCACTCTTACTGTACTTAAAGAAAAAGACAAAAAGCTTGAGGATGTTACGCTGGTGCGGGCAATAATAAAAATAAAGGATATCAAGCACGCCGAAATACTCGAGGATGGTATAGGTTATGTAAGGATAGCGGAATTCAGGGAAAATACCGCAAGAGACCTGGATCGAGCTTTACAGGAATTAAACAAGAAAGGGCTTAAGGCAATAGTGATAGACGTCAGGAATAATCCCGGAGGCCTGCTTGAATCGGCGATTGATGTAACGAGCAGGTTTCTGGAAACTGACAAGGTCGTTGTTTCTACAAAATCAAGGACAGAAAAAGAAAATGTATATAAGTCGGTTGCGCTAAGGGAAAAATACAGCGCTTTGCCGATAGTAGTTTTGGTAAATAAAGGAAGTGCTTCCGCAAGTGAAATTCTTGCTTCAGCGCTTCGCGACAATAAAAAAGCTGTTGTTATGGGAGAAACCAGTTTTGGGAAGGGCTCGGTGCAAACGATAATCCCTCTTTCTGACGGTTCGGCCCTTAGGCTTACTACTTCAAGATATTATACGCCGCTAGGTACAAGTATACACGAAAAGGGTGTAACACCCGATATAGTTGTTGTCAATGATGTGGGTACCGATAGAAAAGAAGATGTTTTTGAAAAATTGGAAACCAAAACAGAATTCGATTATAAAAAGGATTATCTTATAGTCAGAGCCGCAGATTTTCTAAAAGGCATGCTCGTTTTAGAAAAGTAGAAAGTAGAGAGAAAGAAACAATAAATTTCTTGATTTCTATGAATCTCTACAAATTTCAAATCGAAATTGATAGAAATTAGCTTCGCGAAATTTGTAGAAATTTATTGTTTAATAAACCTTCCTTGCTATTAATATATGTATACACTCGGCATAGAAACGTCTTGCGATGAAACTTCCTGCGCAATTTTGAAAGATTATAAAGTCCTTTCAAATGTCACTATTTCTTCTTTAAAAGAACATAGAAAGTATGGAGGAGTAGTTCCTGAGATTGCAACCCGCGCGCATCTCAAAAGTATAGATAAGGTTCTTCTGGGTGCACTTGCCACAGCAGGGATTTCTTTAGGAAAGATTGAGCTGGTTGCTGCAACCTATAAGCCCGGGCTTATAGGTTCACTGGTTGTTGGTGTCAATTTTGCAAAAGCTCTAAGCTACTCTCTTAAAAAACCCTTTATCGGAGTTAACCACCTTCATGCGCATATTTTCGCGCCTTTCCTAAATAACGAAGAAAAATTGAAATTTCCATTATTAGGGCTCGTTGTTTCCGGAGGCCACAGCGAAATCTATTACGTTAAGGATTTTGACAAGATAAAACTTATCGGCCAAACACAGGATGATGCCTGCGGAGAAGTTTTTGATAAGATTGCAAAGGCATACTCTCTTGGCTATCCGGGTGGCCCTGCTATTGATAAACTTTTTGATGCGCGCTATAAAGATTATTTTAAATTTAAATGCGGGAGAAACAGGCTAAATTTAAGTTTTAGCGGCATTAAGACCGCTTTAATATATAAAAAAATGGAATTTGAAAAAAATAACTTGCTTGATAAAAATACTAAGATAAAACTGCTTTCTTCTTTCCAGGGTGCAAGCATAGAAGCGATAGTATCAGCAATTTTAGAGGCCCAAGCGCAGTACAAATTAAAGGTCGTTGCCTGCGGCGGCGGGGTTATGGCAAATAGTTATTTGCGAAAACGGCTTAAAGAGAGCGAAAACCAGGGGATAAGATTTTTAATCCCTCCAATAGGCTATACTGCAGATAACGCTGCAATAGTTGCAGGATTGGGTTTTTACTTGTATAATAAAAAAGGTAAAACAAGCGGTTTAATGTTGGATGCGCAGGCGAATTAAAATGTTAGATTTAAAAATAACGATTATACGTATAGTTTTGGCGGCTTTGCTTGGAGGCCTTATAGGCCTTGAAAGGGAAAAGAAAGGCCGAAATGCCGGGCTACGTACGCATATTTTGGTTTGCACCGGCTCAAGCTTAATCATGCTTGTTTCGTTATATGTGTTTGAAATGTATCAGGGAAAAGTTCCCGTAGACCCTTCACGCATTGCCGCTGGTGTAGTTACCGGCATAGGTTTTCTTGGTGCGGGTACGATAATGGCTAGCGCCGAGGGCGTAAAAGGGCTTACGACTGCAGCAAGTATCTGGGTTAGCTCAGCAATAGGCCTTGCGGTTGGCTGTGGCTTTACGAGCGCGGCAGTAGTCGCTACCATAGTTACTTTCGCGACGCTTGCTTTTTTAAAACACATAGAGAAAAAATTAGAAGTGACAGAAAAAACCGATAAATCCTAAACCCGAAACCCTAAATTCTAAAAAAAATTTAGAATTTAAGGTTTTTATTGAGGGAGGTGATTTGAATGCTTAGAAAAAAAGAAGATGAAAAAGTACTGGATATAAATGCTACAATGCAAGGAAGCCTGGTTTTTTCCGAACCCGTTAATTTGCGAATAAATGGTAAATTCGAAGGAACATTAAACACAAAAGGTAACCTCATGGTTGGTGAAGCTGCTATAGTAAACGCAGATATTATTGGAGAAGATATGGTTTTAGGCGGTCGTATCAGCGGAAAGATTATCGCAAGCCGGATGGTTACTCTAACCGGTACAGCTCAGTTTACCGGAGATATTGAAGCACCTAAAATAGTTATGGAGGAGGGCGCTGTTTTTAATGGAAAGTGTAAAATGCCTCAAAGTAGATTATCGCTGTCAGAGCTTTCAGATTACCTCTCTATAGAAGAAGAAAAAATTATGGAATGGGTTGGAAAGGGTAAAATTCCTGTTGAAAAAGAAGGAGAAAATTTATTCTTTGACCGCAGGAACGTAGAAGATTGGATTACACAGCACCGTTGAAAAAATAGCTTTCAGACATCAGCTTTCAGCTCTCAGTCCCCAAGGGGTGCCCCTTGAAGGGCAGCTGATGGCTGACATCTGATAGCTGAAGGCTTTTAAAGATGAAAGAAAGATTATTAACTACAAGAGAAGTGTCAAAAATTTTGGGTTTAAGCGAACAAGAGATTATAGATTTGGCAAATGCAAATCTTCTCCCAAGTTTTAAAGTAGCGGGAGAATTCCTGCGTTTTCGAAAAGAAGAGATTTCTAAAGTTAAAGAAACGATAAAAAATAAATATAACCTGCCGGAAAAAAAGCACAAATTTAAGGATGCTTTACGCGAATTCCTATATTTCAATGATTTCTATATAGTTTCTGCTGCCGTAATTGTTGCGCTGCTTTGGACGATTTTCAAAGACCTCTTTGTTTAATGAAACCCAAAGGATTTATTGACCTTGAATTTGTTAAGCTTGATATTGAAAGAGAAAGAAGGAAGGGTCTGCCGGAAATAATTTACGCACCAGGTAAAACTATTAATCAACTTAAAGGCATCATTAAGGAATTTAAAAAATATACCAATTTAATCTTTATATCGCGCCTCACGCAACCTCAATTTAAAATATTAAAAAAATCCTACCCTAAATTAAAATATTTTAAAATTTCCCAGCTCGCTTTTTTGGGAAAAGAAATTAACGCAAATCGTGGAAATTGCCTGATAATTACAGCAGGCACTTCAGACATTCCTGTTGCTGAAGAGGCCGCAATGTTTCTTGAAATTTTAGGAAACAAAGTGGAAAGGATTTACGATATAGGCGTTGCCGGCGTGCACAGGATTACACCTTACAAGGATAAAATAAGAAAGGCACATGTTTTAATCGTTGTTGCCGGCATGGAAGCAGCTTTGTTAAGTATAATTTCAGGTATTTGCCCATCACCCATAATCGGAGTTCCTACAAGCATTGGTTATGGAGCGTCTTTCCGGGGCCTTAGCGCACTTTTAGGTATGCTTAATAGTTGTGCGCCTGGGTCTGTGTGCGTAAATATAGACAACGGGCTTGGAGCAGGATACTTCGCGCATTTGATTAACAAATAAACGCGAATACTCGCGAATCGAACGCGAATGTTCACGAATAGTTTTATTCGCATTTGTTTTTCATTCGCGTTTATTTGCGTTAGATTCGCGTCAATTAGCGTTATGAAAAGTATATATTTCCAACTTGTCGGCGGTGCAGCAGGCGATATGCTGCTTTATTCCTTAATCGGCCTGGGGTATCCCGTTTCGCATCTAAAAAAAGAACTTAGAAAACTGAATGTGGATTTCGATATCGCCTTAAAAGAAATAGAAAATAACCACCACAAAAATAAATGTTTGGATTTCAAAGGAGAACTTAACCTGTCTTATCTTAAGATACTAAAACTTATTTCTAAATCAAAACTGGAGAGAGGTATTAGAGAGAAAGCTATACGCGCGTATCAAGAACTTTTCGAAATAGAACGCAAAATCCACGGCGCAAAGACAGCGGATTTTAAATTCCACCACTTAGGCAAGCTCGATGCAATTTTAGAAATCTGTGGTTTTTATATCGGGCTTCAATACCTCGGAATTAACGAGATATACGTTTCAAATTTTCCCTTAAGTATGCCGTCAAGAGCAACTTTCGAAATTCTTAAAGGTAAAAAAATAAATCCCAAAAACTTTGGCTACGAATCAATAACGCCTACCGCGGCAATATTATTAAAAGATGCGAATCAGCTTGAATGCAGCTTCGATTTGGGAAAATACAGCACTGCTTATGGTGCTGCCGCAGAAACCGATTACCTTGTTGCCTATTTAAGTCCACAGTCCATAGACCATAGTCCACAGATAGAGCAAGATAAAATAATTAAGATAGAAACAAATATCGACGATATGAATCCGCAAGCGTTCGAAAATGTTTTTGAAAAGCTTTATGCAAATGGTGCAAGAGAAGCATATATCGAGCAGGTTATTATGAAAAAAACCAGGCCGGCTTTTGTCTTAAACGTTTTATGCATGCATAAGGATTTTGAAAAAATAAGAGATGTAATTTTTTCTCACACAACCACTTTTGGCATACGTTACAGCGAATATTCAAGAGACAAGCTGAAATATAATTTTGTTTCAAAAAAAACTAAATTCGGAAAAATCAGATTTAGGATATCCGCTGAACCATTCCAAAAAGATGCCCCGGAATACGAAGATTGTCTTATTGCCGCAAGAAAATTCAATGTCCCGCTTATTGAGATATATAAAAATCTATAGCTGCCAGTCATCAGTCGTCAGCTTTCAGCTATCCAGCTTTTTGATAGATTTTTTGCTTATCGATGATATAATCCTACACACTGGCGGGATAGCTCAGCTTGGTAGAGCAAACGGCTCATACCCGTTCGGTCGGTGGTTCCCCGCCACCTTAATATAAAATAAAAGGCGGGTCCGCCGAAGCTTTAGCGAAGGCGGAAAATCCACTCGCTCGTGCTATTTTACTTTAGTTAACTAATTTGGCGGTGTAGCTCAGCTTGGTAGAGCAAACGGCTCATACCCGTTGCGTCGGTGGTTCAAATCCACTCGCCGCCATTTACTTTAACCAAAATAAACCTTAATTCATATAAGGAGGGCTTATGTATCTTGAATTGCTAAAAAAAATATATTACGAGGAACGCAAAAAACTTGAAAGCATGTGGATACATAAACAGGAAATGAAGCTAAAAGTTATTCAGTTTCGTAAACAAATGGTGGAGAAACTGGAGGGCTGCCTTAATATTAGTGAGATTTCCGGAAGATGCGATGTCCCTGAAGAAATAAAGGATAAGTTATTCCGGGATGCCGAAAGTAGCGACAAACTGCAGGCCCGTCTGGATTTTAATACAACAGATGAGCGTAATAAATTAGATGAGGAAGAGAGGCAAGAGTTAAAGAATGCAAATTATAATCCGGTTGAATATGCGGATTATTTATTCCAGGCAGAAAAAGTTTATATGATAGAGGCAGAAATGGCAGAAAAGGGGCTCTATCCGGAGGCTGTCTACAATGAACAAAAAGAACTAACCGAGCAAAAAGCGAATTAGAATTAACTGTCCCGCAGCGAAGATTCAGAGTATAATGAAATAAACAGATAACCTAAAAATAAGGTTTTTTTCTTAATGCCCGTAAATACTTTTGTCAATGAACATAAAATGAAAAAATGCCCTTATTGCGCAGAAAGTATACAAGATGAAGCTGTAAAGTGCCGTTTCTGCAATGAATTTTTGGTTAAACAGCCGCAAAATAAATGGTATTTTGGAACATCGTTTCTGGTAATTACTTTTCTATGCATAGGCCCGCTTATGTTGCCCTTGGTATGGTTTAACCCAGGGTTATCGCGCGATAAAAAAATTGCTGCAACGGTTATAATAACTGTTATAAGCACTATCTTGGGGGTTATACTCGTAAATTCAATAAAGACAGTATCAAATTATTATAAGCAAATTTTTTCTTTAACATATTAAATTCGGCTACGCATTTTTTTAGGCACGCCTGCCTTGCGGCAGTCAGGCTTGAAAAAATGCTATCTCATTAAAAAGGAGGTTAACATGAGAAGGAGACTACCGCGGTTACGAATCCCCATACAGTTTAAATTCATCCGGATTATTCTGATAATGGTTATAATTTCTTTTTTTATTAACGCTTACGTATCTATACGAACCTTAGGCTGGAGAGATTTTGATGTCAGCGGAGATGCAGCTTACATGGTTTTTCAGCTTAATTTCGGCGCAATTCTGTTGATTCTTTTAATTAGCATGGCATTCGTTTTACATAAAGGTTTTGGAGCGCTCTCGCGAATGGAAGAAATATTGGAAGAGGTTATAAAAGGAAAACGCTCTCTGAGAATAAAGCTGCGTAAGGGCGATATTTTAATTCCTCTGGTGGATAAGATAAATAAAATACTTGATTTGATGGAAAAGAAATGAAAATAGTGGTTTAAATGAATACAAAAATAGAAGTTAAAAAACCCGGCGAAAAAGAATTAAACGATTTGGGTATTAAATCCTGGCCTATCTGGGAAAAAGAGGTAAGTAGTTTTAACTGGTTTTATGATGAAAAAGAAACCTGTTACTTTCTGGAAGGCGAGGTTACTGTAGAGCTTGTTGATAAAAGCAGCGTGAAAATAGCAAAAGGCGATTTAGTTGTTTTTCCAAAAGGCCTTAAATGTAAGTGGAATATCCAACGAAAAGTTAAAAAGCACTACAAGTTCGGTGCTTAGGAAGGTTTCTTTTCTTTGCTTTTTCTTTTTGCCAAAAATTTCCTAGCCAAAGCATTTAGTTTTTCGTAGGCTAGCTCTTTTTTATAATAGAGCCTTACTGCTTCCTTGGCTTTTCTCATTTTTTTTCTGTGAATCTTTTTCAATTTTTCTTTATATCTTCCCATCTTCCCTCCTGTTAATTGAAATTATTTATACCATACAAAAGCTATTATGGCAAGTTTTTATGCTAAAAGCTGCAAGTTACAGGTTTATCGCGCCGTCTGCGGCCGTGGAATCAAAGGGTTTATAGCTTTTTTTCCAGGCTTACATTGTAAATGCAGTTTATTTCAACGCTTAAATTCTTCATTGACAGATTGTAATATTGTCTTACAATATATCAACTAATTGGAGGATATGTATGATTTTT
>JALOCC010000010.1 GCA_023227945.1 Candidatus Omnitrophota bacterium | reverse complement strand
AGAATATTTTCCTAAAGGACCTGAGAGCTTAGCAAGGCCTTTTTCCCGCAACGAAATAAAAGCAATCCTACAAGGAGCCATATCCCAGCTAGGAAATGAAGGCGATAGCAATTTTATAGTAAAGCATAGAGACCTTCTTGAAACACCCCCACCGCCACACTCCTTTTATAAACATCTATCATTTTTCCTCTATATAGCGCCGGCAATAAAAGAAACCTTGCGCCAGCATTATCCTCAACATAGTTTAATTACCGTAGGCAGGGATGGTTTGATGCTTACCTTACAATACTATTTTCTTAGAAGAGAGCATTATGATTTAACCCCTGAAACTATATATTATCCCGGCTATAGTAATGCTACCTATTTAGGAAAGTATTGTTTCCATCCTGAATTCAGGGAAAAACATGGAGTAATAGATAAGGAGGCAGGAAAGATTGTGGAGAGACTTGGCAGAGAGCATTGCTTTCAAAAAGATGAGCTCTACCACATACCTACAAAGACGACAGAAGCCATCGCCGCCGCAATCAATAATTGGATTGATGCAAACGCAGAGACAAGGTTATTCCTTGATAGCCTTTTAGGAAAGCAAATAGAGGCTTTAAGGCTAAAACCGGACCAGCCGTTAGTCCTTTTTGATAGTTTGGCATCTGGTAAAACAGTAATGGCCATTGCAGCATACGTTAAACGCATGAAGCCTGATATTTTCGTGGACGTTGTAATTGCCGCCTCCAAAGGTTATTTACCGGGCGTTATGCATAGATATAGCGGTCTTGGCGCAGCGATGTGGGAGCCGATATGGCCGTTTTTCTTTACTGGCTTTGATGATAATGGGCTGGTACAGTTTTCTCAAGATAGAATTGGGAGCAATATATTTGATTTTCTTCTATTCGCCATGCTTAGCTATAACCGTTCATTAATTGGCCAAGATTCTAAACTAGAAAGAAGAATACTTACTGAAAGCACGGTGACCTATAGCGGTAAATGGCAGTTCCTTTTTCCTGAGTGCCAGCCCTGTGGTAACGGCTCTTCTTCGTCCCTGGACAGGAAGGAAAAAGATTTTACGGGCTACCTAGCAGCCAGTCGCGCCAGCTCGCCGCTATCCATGTCGCCGGAAGAGCATAAAATGGCACTATTGCTCTCAGCCATATATATTCGGGCGTATCAGAATTTTTATCAACGTAAGGGATGGATTATCACATTTACAGAGCCTGATACGCAGAAAATAATACGCGCCATTGCCATTCATGAAAGCGTCAAATACGGGATATTTCAGGTTACTCCTCGTCAAATTTTACCTAAGGTGCTTGCTTTTATGAGGGCTCATCAGCTCGGTTCGGTATTTGTGCTTGGCAGCGGAGACGGCAATACTGCGCGCACATTCGCTGTTTACGGAAATATAGTTGTCGGCCAGGAAGAGGATGCGGAAACCTTTGCCTGTTATCAGGAAGTAGCGGAGTATTTTCCCGGAGCAATTGCTGAAATATGCAAAAAGCTCGGAATTGACAAAAAAATAGTTACTCATCTTTTTAGGGAAGTTGAAGCGCGTGTATCATTATCTTTGGCAGATGCCTTTACCAGTGGAATAGATTTGTCCGGTTTCGGTAGCGTATATCAATATTATCCGGAACCCCCTCAAAACAGAGAATGGTATAACCGCCAGCTAAACCGGATCCTTTCCGACCCTCTGAAAGGGTTGAACCCGGAAGCGGAGTTCGTGATGTTGCGCCAGGGCATGGGAGAACCCATTGAGTTCCCGGGGCTCTATTGTGCCAGGAGCCTCTCTGTCATCGATGAAACTAACGAGGTAGCAAACTTCCCGTTGGGATACGATAAAGCGCAAGCAGTGACTAACCAATTAACCCTTTACGCATACCGGCGTTTGTTGGCAGATAAAACCGAAAGCCCAAAAAATTTATCCATCAGCTCGCCGCTTGATAATAACAGAGGCGCCAGCTCACCGGGCCCACTTGATAACGGACAAGAACCAGGGTTTACGCCGCAGGGTGGAGAAGGCAGCGCCGCGCCGGCAGAGGAGTTTAGAAGATTAGGAGATGATGCTCCGCTTTTGGCCAGGGCAGGCTTTAGCGGCCCTCTGCGTATATCCTCCTCTGTTTATCGCGCCAACCAGAAAGATATGCATCAAGTTAAAGTCCTATCCTATTGGACAGGTATTGATGTGGGTGCTCTGAAAAATCTTTCCAAAGAATTTTATGCCCGAAAGTTGCAAAAAGCATGTGGATTTTTCAATCGGGATTTTTTAACTGTTGCCGATGATTCATCCCTGAAGCCGATTATTAAGTACTTTCATCTTAAAGGGATTGAGCCCTGCGAATCGCATTACGGTGGTGAACGTGCTTCCGGTGGCGTGCGCTTTCCCAGAGCAAATACATTTATATCTGTGGTGGATTTAAACCAAGAGAACGCACGTATTTTAAGTGAGGACCGAATTTTAAATCAAAATGGCATATTTATTAATAGAGATGCGAAGGTTATGGTAGAGATTGTGCTTAATCGGGGAGCAGAAAATGATTCATTTACGTTATCGACCATTAGCTCGCTTTGGGAGAGAGTAGTTATGCTTCTTCAACCGGAAGGGAAATCATTGGTGCCCGGAGAAAAACTTAAATCCCAAAAGTCCGTAAAGGCGCCCAGGCCTCAAGGAAAACGAACGCCTCGATATGCAAGGCTAGCAGTTAATGAAGACACCGCATCTTTATTTCTCCGTGGCTTAAAAGATCATCGTCAGTTTGAGACTATTTGGGATAGGAATTCTTGGTTTAGAAAAATTGTTTCCGATTCAAGCGGCAAAAAACGTTTATTTGTTTACTTAAATGAGCAGAGTGAAATTCAAGGTTATCTATTTATGCGCTACGATCTTGAGAAAGATTTAGCCATGATCGAAGAGATGGTTGTTTCGCCAGGCGTAGATTGCGCAATGGCCAGAAGCACTCTGGTCGCTGCAGCGACTGAAGAAGCAAAACAAAGGGTTAGTAGGGTAGAATATAAATTCAGAGGATTTAATATCTTTAGCGTATTGGTAGATCAGGGTTTCAAATATGTAAAAAAAGAAGATAGTTTCGATGTGCGCAAATTCAGGCACCTAGAGCTTCAGCTTAGAAGAAAAACCATAGCTAAACGTGGAGCAATAGAGTCTGGTGATGGCACCGCCGCGCAGCCGACCACGGCCGCGCCGAAGCTCGAGCCATCGTCCGCCAGCTCGCCGGCAGTGGTAGATAGCGATAAAGTGCCGGCTTTAAAAGAATTGCAGGATAGTATGTATGCAGCATTACAACGTTATTCCAATGTGGGCAGAGGTAGCGGTCAACATTCCCAAATTACGACTGAGCTCTATAATCGGTCAGCACGAGCTATAGCCCTAAATAGTTCAGAGATAGTACCGGCTGATTCGGGTTTTTTCGACGAAGTTAGCAGGGATAAAGTGGTTAATTTTGGTAGTAAAAGAAGCCTGAAGAAACTGACCTCGCTTATTTTTCCTTCTCCTATTAGTTTTAGAGCATTCAGTAATGATTTGGGGCCACCCTTAGGAGAAGGGGTATTGGTAGTCGATAAAGGTTCATTACCTCCAAGGAGCATCCTTCCGCCAATTACCGGTGGCGGCACAGTGGAAACACTTGATTCAACTTCTGTCAACTGGAAGCAAGCCCCAGATAAATATGAGGCAGGCACTCCCAATATTATTGGAGCAATCGCCTTAGCAAGAGCATTGCAGATGATAAAAAAAGCACAAAATCCGGAATTGTTCAGTAATATCTACCAGGCTTATACTCCAGACGATATTCTTTATAAAGATGATTTGGCTGGCTATAGCGGCAGGGAGTTATTAACAGAGTTAAAGAAAAGACTGATTGGCACAAGGTTAAAAGTTCCAGCTATGATGGGGCAGGATGGTTATTTAGAGTATCTTAATCTTGACAACGCTGCTACGACACCTACTTTTGAACCTATCTGGGAAGCGGCAAAATTAGCCATGTGCCTGCCCCCTGAAGCAAGGTCGGCGCTGGTAAAGGAAGTAAGTAGAATTGTCATTGAATTCTTTGGTGCGCATCCGGATGATTATGAGGTAATTTTCACCCAGAATACCACCGAGGGGATTAATCTCGTGGCCGATAATCTAAGAATGAGGAATTATGGCGAGATAGAACCGGTGATTGTGAGCACTTTCTTAGAACACAACTCTAATGAATTACCCTGGTGGTTTATTCCGGGAGCAGAGCATATAAGATTAGATGTAGACAAAAGAGGCTTTATCAATACAAGACAATTAAAAGAATTGTTGTGGGAGTATAATCAGCAACATCAACATGGGTATAGACGTATTGTCTTGGTTGCTTTAAGCGGTGCATCGAATGTATTAGGTACGCTAAACGATATAAAGTCCATTGCCGGGCTGGTGCATCGCTGCCAAAGTAGCGATTGTGCGCCTGAAGTTCTTGTAGATGCCGCACAACTAGCAGCGCACAAAGCAATACAAATGGCGGATTGGCAGATAGACTATTTGGCGTTCTCCGGACATAAGATGTATGCACCTTTTGGTAGCGGAGGCATTGTCGCAAGAAGGAATTTGCTCGGCCGCCAAATAACCGACGAAGAAAATCCAGAAACCGCTAATGTAGTGGGCATGGCTGCATTAGGCAAGGCGATGCTTTTATTAAAGAGAATCGGGATGGATGTAATCGAAAGTCAGGAATCAAAGCTTACTGCATATGCTTTGAAAAAATTGCCGGGGGTTAAAGGAATAAAGGTTTACGGCTTGGCAAGACCAAGGCATATAAAGCAGAGAATTGGGGTTATATCGTTTACCAAAGAAGGAATGAAGTCGTTTGAGGTAGCGGAATCTTTAGCTGATAAATGGGCTACTGGGATAAGAAGCGGCTATATGTGCGCCCATCTTTTGCTACAGAAATTATCAGGTGCGCCTTCATTGGTTGAGGCATCTGAATTTGGCTTGGCGAGAATTAGTTTGGGACTATATAACACCCGGGATGATATAGACCGATTTATCAGTGCTCTTAACAATATAGATTCGCAAGTCGCCCCAGAAAAAAGAAAGAAGTATTACTTAAATTTCCTATTGTTTCTACGAGATATTGAAAAAACAGTATATGGCCACACCGTAAGATGGACAAGATATTGTGACATAGAGTTATTGGGAACTAGCCTCTGGCAGGAGCGATACGGCAATTTAAAATCAGAGAGGCCAAGCTATAATGAGGCATATGTAAAATTTGTGCATCAGGTATTACCTTTCCTCGCCAGTCATTTTAGCGGAGCAGATATTGCTCAGGTAGAAAGCTTACTCAGATTACTTCTTAGCGGTAGGACAGTAAGAATGATTGGTTGGGAAGGAAAGATTACCCGAGAAAGTTGTTACAGAACTTGTGGGGGGTATCGTTGCAGGCAGGTAACTGGATGGGGCTGGAGGGAAGAGATAGTGCCTGAGCAAACCCCTGTTGGTCCAGATACTTATTTGGCTCCGAGTAGGGAAATGATTGAAGAAATTATCCAAATTATGTCCTCTCAGTTGTGGTCATGGCCGCGAAAATCAGTTTGGCCCTATGAGCCGCTTTGGCCGCGCGAGTCAAAGATGCAAGCTTTTGGTCGCAGGAGCGCAGATGATCTCTTAGTCATTGCCGTTAATCCTTCGGATATCGTCGGCAGCGATGGAAGAGCCTGGGGGCACTATAATATCGATAGATTAACTAGTCCCTTAGTCAGAAGCCATAGCGAGGTCTTTACTTTGAGAAACTTGCTCACCGGAGAAGATTTTCCTCCTTTGTCAGCTTCTTACATATTCGAGAAAGGATTACCCATTGGTTTAAAACCTAGAGAAATTCAATTTATAAAATTAACCTCTCAGAGAAGGGTTCTGTCAGCCGACCCTGTCCACGCCAGCTCGCCGATTTCCTTAGTTTCTCGCCAAGGCATTCGACAGTTTGCATTAACCCGCCAAAATGTAAGGGTAATTTCAAGTATGTCAGGCATAGAATTATTAACGCTAGCCGATGAAAGATGGCTTGAAGATTTATCCACAATACCAGAGCTAACCGGCTCTAATGCTGAAATCTGGATATGTGAGAACGCAGAGAGTTATCGTGAATGTTTGCGCCGGTTTAATCCCTCTCAACCCATTACTAAAGGGTTACTTACTTCTAGCTTTCCAACCGGCTGGGGTAGTAATTGCCACCCGCTGATTATTTTTTCTGCTTACTACGCAACTCCATGGAGGTTAGCACATGAATTTATACATATATTTCAGAACCAACGGCCAATCAATTACGATACGCTTCGAAATTTCAGAATGGTTTTAATGAGCGATGAGCGAATGAAATTAGTGTTTACCGGTGCGATGGATGCTTTGGAACATTCTGCACGTTATCGCAGGGCTGATAATTTTGAATGTGATTTTTGGGCTCGTTTTTATGAAAGAAGCTGGTTCGCTGAGCTTAATTTTGCTCATCGCCAGATATCCATAGAAGAATATGATCGTAGGCATGGTACTGATTTTGTTTCATTACAAAACGAATGGGCTGATGATTGTGCTTATGAACAATTAGATGAAGCCTTTGACAAAGCTGTGCAAGCATTATCCCAATGTGATAATAAAGTTGTTTTCGGTGGTCTAGGCGCATACTATTTGCAATATCTTAATAAAGCTTTGCCTTTGCCAAGATGTATGAATGCTGCCAGTTCGCCATTCGAGAATGGAGCAAATGAAAGGGTTAGCTTGAAGTTTCCCAGCCAATTCCAACTCGCAATCGTGAAACGGACAGAACAAAATCATAGCTTTTTAAAAACGGACACAAAATGTATCGGTCTATCCGGCCAACGTAATCATTGGTTGCGGCAGGGTAAACAAAGAGGTCGCCTCCCCGTGGCTAACGGGTTCTCTTTGCCTGCTGCAGCTTTTTTAAAAGATAGCAAGTTGGAGATTACAGATGGTAGATGTGCGGAATCTAGGACAAAAGCCGAAACAAACCAAGGCCACCCCGGAGGCGGGCTTTGGTTATTAAGGCGCGCGCGGGCTAATATATATATAGGTAAGCTGGGAAGTTTATATGCAGGTTTACGTGCCCCGCCATTTTTTACGCTATCAGCTAATACAACTGCCAGCTCTTCGGTTGAATTTAGAATTTCACCGCAAAGCAGCTCCAGCTCACCAATCCGTGGGTGCCTCGCCAACAACAATCATTTACCAAATACTAGTGTGCCAAATACTCAAATTGCAAGTGACAGGGAAATTTTTTGTGAAAGGATAAAGGGCCTAAAAGATAGTTTCTTCGCCGCTGCTCAGAATCAATCCTTAGGCATTATGCCGCATGCCGCGTATTCAAACGGAGTAACCTCTGCTATTAGAGAGTACTTTTACGCAAACGATTACGCACAGCATATATTACCTGTTGTAGCTGGAAGTTTTAGGTGGGGCATTGCCCACCCTCATTCTGACTTAGAGATGTATTTTGTAACTAAAAACGGGGTCCATTGCCATACCTTTTACAGCCGCCCTTCCTTTAAACCCGAACGGTATGATTGGTGTCCGATATTTAATTTACCGCAATATCCGGAAGAAGCATTAAGGGCAATTTATGATTTTGAGCGGGTACTTATACATGCCGGCATAGAACTTGAAGGATGGATTGATGTAGCCTGTTATAAAACCGGCACGTTAGAGCATGACTGGTGTAATTGGCACCATATAAATGCAATTCAGATACCGGTAATATCCCTGCCGCTATGGATAGATCCGTCATTTTCCGATTTAAACCGTAAGTGGCAGGAATGTTGCGAGTGGTACAGGGGAATGTATGCCGATAGAGATTTCACTCAAAGGCTGCTTCGAGGCTGGAATCAATGTTATTCTGATGGGGGCATCGGCCGTATTGCTGTTGAAATAGATTTATTGAACGAACAGAGAGAAAAATTTCTTAACGGCAATAACGATATCCCGCTTGAAGCGCTAAGTGCCGCTAAAATAGCAATCAGCACTTTAGCTTTAATGATTACGCTTGTTGAGGGGGTCGACTTTGTGCGGTCAATTGAACCATCACTCCATAAGTTGCTTGTTATTGGAAGTGGGATTTCAAAGCGAACCAATATGGCAGCGATAACACAGGAAGATGTCAGCCAATTTATCGAATTACGGCGCTTATTCATCAGGATGTACGAACATTATTTTTATAGGCCGTTTGTATTCGACGAAGCTTTTATCGGGTCTATGAAATTCCTGCGTAATTTTAATCAAAAAGTTTTCGCTTTGACTAATTATTTTGGCCGTTCCTCAAGTTGTCTCAGTATTGAAAGGCGTAACGCCGACGGAGAAAACAATGGTCCTTCTCCTATTAGTCATCCGCCGGCAAACAGAAGAACAAACAAGGAGCTAGCCAGCTCACCCATTGACGATGAGGGCAACAGAGGAAAAATAACCGCATTAACGCCACAAAATATGTCTGCGCTTGTGGTCGCCTTACAAAGCGGTACCAATGAAATCAACTTTGATGTCACTGTGCTCCGCAGCATTATAAATATTCTTTTGTCCCCCCATTTTGTTAATTTCCAAGGCAACCCATATTATATACCGGAGAAGGATTACGAGACGGCAAAGTCATTGCACGGTTTTAGGCATTCCTGTGACGCCGCATTATATCAGAAATTCTTACGATGCGTTCATGAATTGGGGTTTCTTGAGGATGAGTTATTTTTGGTAGAACCTTATACCGTTGAGGTAGCAGAAGGTCTAAGGAGCGGCTTCAGTATAGTAGGGCATAGCGTAACACCGGATTCCGTCCTTGCTGTATGTGCTTTTCATAGTGGTGTTACCAGGAAAGATAGACGTTACTACATTGAATGGTTTGCAAAGCCGTGGTTATTAGTTGCTGGTGCCAACGAAAGCCAAATCAAGGCTATTCTTGACAGTTGGGAAAGTAATGACGCAGCGATTACGCATAAGCCATATTTTAAGGAAATTATTCAAAAGGCAAGACAAAGTATTCATAATGCTTTGCCGAGAGGAAAAAGTTTATCGCCCTTTGTAAATTTCTTATTCAGGTGGACAGGGCTTGATCATAATGTACCTACAGAAGCAAGGATATTATTTGGTTATAAAGCGATATGTTCAATTGAAAGTTTGCGTAGTCAACAAATAAATAAAGCTTTGCCGAATAATGAAAAAAGTAAGAAAAGATTAAGCTGTGCCACAAAAAGAATTACAGACAATAGACAACAAAGGCAGAGTTATCCGGAAGATGACATCCCCGATGAATGGTTAGCCTCTCCCGCTGATTCTGCAGAACAGGAAAGACCGCAAGAAAATAACGACGCAGACAGCAGTTCCTTTAGCTGTATCTTTACACCCAGCGGAGAAGGGCATAACAGCTTTTACAGATTCCTTAAACCAGTAGATGAAGGACGTTACAGAAGGATGGTTGCTTTTTGGGCAGAGAAAGTCTTTCGCGAGGCAGGATACTACCCGCCCGACCTGGAAGAAGCAAAAGTTCTTTTTGGAGAAGTTTTAGAATTATACGGTCAAAAATTTTGGATAATCAAACGCCTTCTGGAAATTCATTATCGTTTGAGAAATAAGGCCGCAGCAATTAAATTACTCGAAGAATTTGTGGCACAAAATCCTGCCAGGATAGGCGCGCTTAATCAATTGTCCAGAATGTACGAATTTACAGGTAATTACGATGCCGCTATTAGATTGAGAGAGCAAATTAAAGCCTTAAACCCCCGGCATCTCACAAATAATCAACGCCTCACAAAGCTTTATGGGGTACGCAATAAAACACCGGGAGAAGAGTTACGTAACAGCGACAATAGAGGCCATATCTCCTCGCAGGCTCTTAACGATGAGAAAAAAGAGACCAGTTCGCCGGTTGAGCGAGAAAGCCAAGCAAAGGAAGATATTAAATTATCCGACTGGCTGCGGGATATTATCAGGCGCTTAAGAATAGATTTTGCAAAAATTACAGCCTATCATTTAATCAACGAGAACCAATATATATTTTTCTGCACCAATGAGATAGCGAGCGCTGTTAGATTATTGGAAGAAGATGCATTGGGCCTTGTTCTGGTTTTAGAAAAGAATAAAACAGGTGGTAAAACTCCGAAAGAGGAAGATTGGCGGGAAGTTTTAAAAAGTATAGCTAAGGCGTATTATTGTTTCGCGCGGTTCAGCCGGCTAAGGGAGTATATTAGTGTAAATAGAGCAATGCTTAATAATGGTTTTTGCGAGCAAGTAGATGGTTTCGGAGAAATTTTGGGGCTAGGCATAGAAAGGGGAATGATTGATGAATTGGAAGACTTTATCCGGCAAGGAATTTTCGCGTTTGACAAGAAAAGACAATTTGCAGCACTCAGTTTACTTTCCGAGATTGGAAAATTACCCGGCGCCGGCAGTCTTTTAATAAATCATACTTGGTCGACACGGAATGTATTTACCAGCGGTATGTATCAGGAAGTGCTTACCGTCTTTCTCAGAAAAACCAGCCCGGAGCCAGGCGATATAGATTATGGTTGTGTTCTTGGTAATTTCGCCGACCTTTACGAAGCGTTAAACCATGCCGGCCTCTGGCAAAAACTCGAAACAGAAAGCCCCGAAATCGTAGCAGCATTACTTAAGCTAATCAATAAATGGAGATGGGCAGGTTATTTTAACCAGCTAAAGTCTGAATTTCTTTGTAGCGCTTACTTTGCCAGATCATATATCGAGAGATACAGGCAAGCATTTTCGGGAGAAATTGGAAAATATAGGCCAGATGAGAACTGGTATGGTCAAGTTGAACAATCTCTTGTTTATGTGCGTGAACAATTAGAAGCGTTAATCTCGGATTATCAGTTAGGCACAGTTGCAACTATTGGAAATAGAATTAAAGGACTTATGGCAGAAGTAGAGCGGGTCAGAGGAAGTATTGCTGTGTATAGCTTGGATTATCCCCAACCCGCGCCTGCAAAAAATTATAATACTTTGGTAAATAACAGAGAGTGGGAACTTTATCAGTTTTTAGCCAGCGCATTAGACCCGGCAGGCGAAGTTGACCTTCTTGCCAAATCTGCGCGCGCTATGCATAGAATGCAGACATATCTTCAAAAGCCACCCACCGCCAGCTCTCCGCTAACCGTATTTTTAAAAACACATGTTAACTCGGTTATTGTTTTTTCAATTATTTCTACGGCATGTTTTGCAGCTATAGTTAACTTTCTGTTTCCGGTTGTTTTAACTTTCGCGCCTTACTACATGAACACAATGTTCTATTTTGGCGTTGCCGAAGTATTATCGCAAACCTTTAGCCGCTTAAAAGGTGAACAGGAAAAATTTGATTATAAAAAGATAGGCATTGCAGTTTTCTTGTATGGATTTGTCCTTGGTGTAATTTGGAATTGGTTTTATGGGGCATATATAATCCTTATTCCTAATACGCACAAAATCGGTAAATGTTTTAGAGTTCTTGTCGACCAAACCGCAGGAGCTACCGTTAGCATCCTCTGGACTTTTTTTATCTCCGGGCTTTACGATAAATTTGCAGGACAATTCCCGAAAGATAATAAATCAATATTTAGAAAATTTACTACAATAATCACCCAGGTTTGGCAAGAGCGGCGGGGAAATTTTCTTAAAGCAATTTTATTATCTTGGCTTATCTGGATGCCAATACAATATTTCAATCTCAATAGTTCCGCGGGTTCGCAGGGAATGGTTTCGGCGATTTCGATGCTTGAGATGCCTTGGTCTATGCTTTGGGTGTTATTAGCCAACTTAAAAGGTTCCCAAAAAAACCCAAGAATTTTACCGAGAAGTATTGCCGGCTTTGGAATGGGGGCATTCTTTGGATTTTTTGTATTGCATAACATTATTTTATATTATGGATTAGGAATCATAACTTCTTTGCAAGTACTATTATTTTCTGTTCCTGCCTTTGGGTTGTTGGGTTCAATTATTGCAAACCTAACCGCGTTTTTACTAAACAAGAGAAACTCTGTTATTACTTTGCCGTTATTCCCCAGAACTCCTGATTCGAAATCCGAAACATCTTCAAGCCCGGCATCATCAAAATTGCAGGCAGATGAAGCAAGGACGTTCATCCGGTATGTTCCTTTTTCGGCTAAGAAATACGGCAAGAAATCTCACGATTACGATTCGATGGTTCCAATGGTTGATTTAGATGAAACGTTGGGGAGCGCATCAAATATTAATGTTTTGCGCGCTTTTATAACATCAAAATACAAAGCACTTCTAAGAGACAATCCAGAAAATCATATAAAAGATATTAAAAGGACGAAAATGCCATTACCATTAAAAACTAAATTCGGCAAGAGGCTATCCGTAAACTTTTCTTCTGTTAACGCAGGCGGCTGGATTAAAAAGAGTAGAAATATTTGTAGGATAATTTACGCTGAGGACGACTATGGCCTTTTTATAAGGCATACTTTCTATACGCCGGAGCACTTTATTTTCGCTAAATCCGGTGCACAAAAGATATCGCATCCGGATGAAATAGAGGCTATCTTTGGCGTTCTACGTGTTTTGGGTAGAACGCACGATGCCTCTTTCACTGGCCTTATGCCCGGCCATGACAGCATAAGTTTTCATGCCCAGTTTATACACCGGCGCGCGACAGTATGGGATGCTTGGGGCGATTTGACGAGCTGGCCGATGTTTGGCGAAGGGATATCTTCGGATAATGTTAAGGAGGCCGCTGGCAAGGTTTATGCCAAGGTACGCAGTTATGAGGAAGAAGGATTAACGTATGATATCGTATTCAGAATCGAAAATATTAAGGGTAAAGACGAGTATAGAGCAATAACAATTCCGCGATTTTTGCCCAAGACAGATGAAATGCCAACTCCTAATAATTTTGGTGTATTTGAGCCAACCGGATTTTTCCCGAAGAAACACCTGTCTTCGGGAAATTTCGATGCCGTCAAATATTTGGCAGCGCTACAGGATCTTTCCGCTGACCCGTCGAAAGCGCCGATTAGAACAGCGCTGATAAAAGCCTTGGATGAGATAAAAGCGGAAAATAATCCGAAACGATTAACCCAGGTATTACGCAAATTAGCTATAGCGCCTAAAAGAAGTAAAAGCAGGAAAGCCGCAATTCGAATTTTATCAGAGTTCCGTAAGGATATTCCGCAGATAGCAATAGTTGAAGAATGGGTTAAGGCAGCAGTCAGGCAAGAGCCTGAAGGCGCAGATGAGGGTGAGGTGGCCAAAGCAGTTGTTGCGGTAAAAAGGCTGTTAGCAGATACTCAAAAAGCACAAGCCCCGGCGCAGCCTGACGGCCCCGCTGCCGCCAGCTCACCAACTGCGCAACGTTACCAACGTCGCGTTGTGCAAACTACTAATTCCCCTGAAAAAAATACACAATTGAATCGCTCACGCGGGGTTTCTAATGCCTCCACACAGAGATCGCTCATCGTTGGATTGCTTGAAGAGCTATCCAACGACCCGAGAAACCTTAAGGTTAGCACAGGAGATATCGCGGATATGCTTGCGGCGCGTGGAAACCCTGTCACAAAACAGAGTGTTCGCCAGATAATTACTAATTTAAGTTTACGTAAAAGGTATCCTCAAACGCTTGTCTATGAGCGGCTTGACCCTAAACAGCAAGAATTTAGCCGTAGTGATATTTTGGCAGCAGATCCTGAACGTATTCCTGCAATTCTTGCGGCGGTTTTTGGCAATAGAAAAACATTCAATATCATCGAGTGCTTGTTGTTGCAGCTTGATGCGCGATCAAAATATGCGCAAGCAAACAATAGCGCATTAAGCGACCAAGATACGATAAGGAGAATCGGTCTTGATTCTTTTTCTATCGACCCGGCAAAAGAGCTTTTTCGACTGCGCCGCCAAATTTGGAATAAATTAGCACCACGGCTCAAAAGGTCTACTTTGGAGGAAATAGGTGAGGCCGCAAATATTTTAACTTCCCGCGAGCAAGAAATAGTTAAGTGGTGCCTCGATGAGCGTATTCGTTGGAGTGATGAAATCAAAGCTAGAAAGCTTATGGCCATCAAGCGCCAAGGCGGCGAAAGCGTCATTGTCAGGGCTGGCGAGGTGAATGAGCTTTTAGCCTGTGTGCGGCGAAAACTTAAAAACGTGCTGCCGGGCAATGTGCATGTTGCTTTCTTCCCTAATGGTATCATTTTTTCAGAACCTCAATTTCAGTCGCAAGCAAAAGATGAACAGCTTACGCCGCATCAACGGATTCTAGAGACAATATTCGTTGACGGGGCCGAAACGATGAGAGATGTCGCCGCCGCATGTGGAATGCCTTTAAAAAGAGTGCAAGGATTTTTAACGCGGTCCTTACATGATTTACGGGGTTACCTGCGCATTCAGCATAAAACCAGGCGTAGTGCAGATGCTTTTTACGGGCAGCGTCGCAAAATACGGAATTTCGTTATTGTTCATCGCGATAACGGCGCAGTTGCTATGGCGGATATCGTCAAACATCTATATGGTGGCCATCATACGCCCCAACAGTATAGACGCGCCTGGGAAGACATCTGTGCTTTACAGCGAAATGGCGTGATAAAGCCTAGTGACGTAAGCATGAGCGTGCGTCATTATAGAGAAAGCGAAGCTATTGCCGCCCAGCAGGAAAAGATAGAAGAAATTGTGAGGAGCGCGCAGACACGCCATGTAACGCTAACTGTTTCTTATATTGCTGCTCAAATTTACGGTGCAGGTTATACTAATGAACAAAGAAAGACCGTTCAGACAGATATAGAAGCCTTATTGAAGGTGAACAGGCTTGATCCTGATATTATTGAAACACAACATACCGTCGTTGCCGGAAGAAAAGAACGTATTGTGGCATTTGTCCGTAACAATAGAGCTAACAGTAAATTCACTGTGCCTGTGATTGCCGCGTATATTTATGGAAGCAATTACAGCCGAGCAGAGCATCTGCGCATTCAAAGAAATGTTAACGCGCTCATCGCCGCAGGCGAGATTGACGCATCAGCCATAAAGAAGCGAGGTAGCTACGGCCGGGCTTACCCTGCACAAGGCCAAGGGCCGCGCCGAAAGGTTAGCTCGCCGGTTCCAGAAAGGTCGCAAACCTATACGTTATATTCCACAGGTGAGGAAAGGAAATTTAGCCCCGAAGCTATGCAGGTTCGCGACCAATTTGCCGGTAGTTTCGCAGATAAAATTATCGTTCAACGCCTCTTCTGTGATGGAACGAGTAGAACTGAAGTTCTTTCGCCTGTTTCTTTAGGAGAATTAACTACGGGGCACAGCGAAATTATGGTTTGTATGAGTTCTTGGCGGCAACAGGCAAAAAGGCTAAAAAAGATTTTACGCAGCATCCGGACAGGTGGGCAGCAAGATGCAGAAAATTTAAAGATACTTCTTAATAAATCAAGACGTTTCAATCTGCATGTCGATGATATGATCAGGTTTGCCGGGTCATTAACCTCTGGCCAGGCGCCATCTTATAGCGAATTATACCTTGCTTTAAAAAAGGATAGCTTAAAAGTTGTAGGTGTAGAATCTTCGCTTCGTGTAGTTACCGATGAACATCGAAACATAAGTTTCTTAACAGTCTGGCAGAATGCGCCGTTTTATGTATTAGCTCCGGGATTATTCTTGCAAGGCTTTATGGAAGATTTTGGAGAAATAAGCCGGCTTTGCGGTGTAGGTAGAAACCTTGCGGCATGGGTAATCAAAAACAAGAGAGGACTGGGAAGAAAGATTAAAATTGCTAATACTGCTTTTGGGGCTCAAGAGGCTATGCGATTAAACATAGGAATTAATTTACCTAAGGAGGTTACAGCCTCGCTTGAATTTTGTTCTCACCTGACTGCCGAGTATCTTGTCCAGGCGCAGAAGAAAGGGGATGATACCGCAGAAGGATTACTTCATGGCTTAATCGCCTCCCAAAATAACCAGTTTGAGGTAGAAAAGCCAGAGGCTTCTTCTCCGGGGAAAACATTACAGAGCAACACTTCTGTAATCGGATTAGCTGGCGCGCTTGTGATTTCTTTTCTGTTTTTATGGTTAGGACAGCTAAAGCTACTCATTCTTTTAGGCCAGGTTTCTTTTATACTCTGGATTGCCGTAAATTTTACGGCAAAGAAAAAGATTCCGCCCTCGGCACGCGAGCAAAAAACTTATATCCAGCTTAATTCAGCTTTTACTTGGTTTGCGCTTGGCTTACTTTCCGCAATCACCGTAGCCTTATGCGGCGCGGGCTTTGCTAGCTATACTTTTACTTCAGAAGTAGCACTTACGATACTTACTACCACTTCCGTGAGTGTTATTGGCGACTACTATGGCAGAAAACTTTACCAAAGCCAGCCTTACAGTGGTTGGCTGGTTATCAAGCGTCTTTTGACTATGGCACTTTTATCCGGCCCGCTTTTAGGTTTTTGTTGCACCCTGGAAGTAGTTGGAGTGAATTACTACTTTCCGCAAACAGAAAATCTCTGCACTTTTGTCAATCTTTTGCGCGCTTGGCTGATGTTTTCTTCAGGGATGATTTTTACCTCGCTACTCTATGCCTTACCTATTCCTTGGTATTTTGAACGCCAGGCAGCAAGGAACAATGCCAGAAAAGACGCAAAGCCGGAAGCGGAATATCTTACTCGCATTGCGGCTACTCATGGTGCAAAACAAATACTAATTAAAACTCTGGAAGGAGTGAGCCAGCGCTGGTGGGTAGTTCTGCCTAATTTTATCTATATGAATGTGCTTCCGGTACTGTCTACCTGCTTATTCCACACCACTGCCGGCTACACCTTTATTCGTGTAGTGGGAGCAAGCATTGTCGGAGTTTTTGTGCGTATGTATGTTGCTTATAAGAGCGGGAGAAAGAATTTCGGCGGAAACTTCAGGGAAGCGTTAGGGGGGAAGGAGAAGGGTTCCGGATTAGGAGACAATGCTTCTCAACGCCGGGCCGGCCAGCCTAGGATAAACAAAGATGCTCACGCCAGCTCGTCACTCGATAATGGCAGGAGCGCCAGTCCTGTGCCGTATGGTGACAGGGCTAGTCCTGAGCAAGGCCAAGGGCCGAGTCGAAGGGCCGGCTCGCCTCTCTCGGTAGATTCACTTGCAGGGCACATTGATACAATGCCGTATACGAGTGTTGAACTGGGTGAAACATTTCCAGCAACTAGCGGGAAAACGCTAAGGGATTTTTTAAAACAAAGCCGCCAATTAGCCGATTTCCTTGATGGCATAAAGCCGTTACTTGCGCCGGTTAGAAGAAACCGCTATTGGGTTAGGCATACCGTGGGTTTAATGCGTTTAATACGCTGTCCGCGCGAGGACGCTGAAAGAAAGACAAGGGAGATTCTGTGGCGCTGGGAAAAAATAAAACGCGGTGAATCTAATGAAATGCCTTTTGATTTTAATGGGCACACGCATTATTACCCGCTGGGCAGAAGCCTGTATACAGGTAACTGGCAATTTGACCACTATTATGGATATCCCGGCCCTGTTTTGCACATTACTTTTTCAGGCAATATCATTGCGGTATGGAAGGGATGCCTATACGTAGAACAGATTAGAGATTTTATAAACCATCATTTTCGTATTATGCCGCCCGAAGATCCGTTTCTGCTAGGCTACCTCTTAGACTTAGCCTTAAAAATTTATGACATTGATGCTTTAATTGATGAAACGCATGGCAAGAGTTACGACTCATCCCAAGAGTTGATGATTAAGAATCAGCGGGGGATTGAAGAACTTAGCCGGGTCAGCTCTCCGTGCCCGCTTGATAACAGTGGAGGTGAGAATTCGATGCAGGAGGGCTATGGTAATGTAGAGAAATATGATTCAGCAACATCTGTTTTTAATGTTCTTCAGAGTAAACTTACGTGTGCCGGTTACAGTGAAGATCAAGCCAAACTGGTTATTTCTCAAATATGGTATGATGCCGGAGAAACGATTTGGGCTGATGCCCATACAAGAATGAGCCTCATTACCGGGACGGCGATAGAAGCGGGATTGCAGGCGAAAGACTACAGGGCATTAAACCAACTTTGGCATTTAAATTGGGAAATTGGAAATGACAAGTCAATACTAGCCCGAATAGAAAAAGTAATAGCTAATTTCAATCAAGTCCCACCAAACCAAAGAAAAGAGGTTATTGAATTATTATCTTTGTTTATTAATACTTGGGGTGTTGATTTTTCCAAAGAATTTTGGCGGGGTTTGGATGTTTTGATACAAGATTTAAGAAAAAAATATGCTCGATTGGAATACGATGCAGCGGATGAGGATATAGAAAGAAATGCAGTTATGCCAGGTATTCAAGGAAAGGAAAATATCTTTCCCGAATGTAAGCCTACAGAATGTGATGCCGGAGAAGTTCACATTGCTATTACTTATAGAGGAGTGAAAGATTTTACGGAAAACTTGGTGGTTAACGTCGTCGGAGACTCTGCCTATATTTCTGGTATTCCCGCGCGGACCTGGGATCGGTTAAATAATGAAACTAAGCTTAAAATAGGCGATTGGAGGCAAAAAATATTATCCGAAGTTATTAATTACGCCAGAAGCCGCAGGTTAAAAAGAGTTGTCTTTGCTCCTTACTGTGCCTACAGGCGTCTTTATGGCAGCACGGCATATAGGGGATACGCAGATTTTACTAAACTACCTTCTGAGTCGGGGTTTAGGTTGAAAGTTCAAAATAAAGAAGTTTGCTTTAGCCCTCAATATGATAATCTGGTTTCATACATTTTTTGGGAGTTGGATCTTACTATGCTATCGTCGGGTCAAGTCGCAGCCCATAAATCTTGCGCCAGCTCGCCGTTGTTTAGAAAAGAGATTTGGTTGCGGCAGGGCAAACAAAGAGGTCGCCTCCCCGTGGCAAACGGGTTCTCTTTGCCTGCCGCAGCTGCTATATATATAGGTATAGGCGATTTTCTGCAACCACTTACTCGCGCTCCGCCATTTTTTATGCTATCAGCTAATGCAGCTGCCAGCTCGCCAACAGGCGTAGAGAACGGCACACTTGATAGGCTAAAAGAACATGTTTTACCCTTAATCTATCAGGGTTATGTTTTAAGCATTGTTATTGTCAATCAGAAGGATAAAGAAATTACTTATCCTATTGGCCAGTTTGTCCGAGAATATTTACTTGATGAACGAGAAGATGGGCTTGCCCGGGTGTTAAATATAATTTTTTCCAAGATAAAAAGCCAGCTTATATCCCCATATGCTTGGGGGTTAGATGTTGAATTTAAAAGAATTGTGGTAAGGGGTGAACAGGTAACCCAGCCAGATAGGAATAGACCGTTGCCGGCAAGTATAAGCGATGATTTTGTCATTCCAGATATAACTAAGTCTGCTGTAGTACCTCTGGCGCAGATAGTCAAAAGCGAAATCTTACGCGCGATTGTTATCTTCGGCGGTAATATACCGCGCGCAGAAGCTGAATTGGGAACTAGTATTCGTTATGCTCTGCGAAAGTATGGCGTTTCCACTAATAAAGGAAAAGAGGTTGAAAGAGTAAAATTGGCGGCACAGTTGTTGGCTCGAGATAATATCACGGACAGCAGCCAGCCTATTGTTACTTTAGCTTTGTTAGAACAGCAGGAAGTTTTAAAAGCTTTGGTCAAATATAACGGTAATATCTGGAGGGCGGCAAATAGTTTAGGATTCCGTGACCGTTCTTCAGTGCAGTGGAAACTTAAACAGTACGGTATTACAACAGTACGCGGGGGCGATGCTCAAAGGTTAGCCGAGGCAAAAAGTATGTTTACGCAAGTAGTTTCCAAAATTATTCGCCGGCAAAATCAGGAACCACCCTGGCAGCCTAGCTCAGGAGAACTACGAGGAATTGAAGAATTTCCTGTTTGGGCGCAAAGTGCGTTACAAAATACCCATTCTTTTACAGAAAGGGCGATAGCATTATGCCGAGCTTTGGGCTGGCGAGATGAGATGCTGGGCGTTAATTCCGGATTAAGCCCTGATTTAGTGCGTAGTTGGTTAAGGAGAAAAATAAAACCACGCCCAGCCGTAGTTGCGTTAGTAAGCCAAGTTCTTCATTGCAGCCCTTATTTTTTGCTTACTTCGCAACCGAAACTTTTAGCGTTGCGTAAAGGGCCTATCGAGAGGCGCATTCGTTTGTGTATGCACGCGCAAGGATTAACTGAAGAGGAATTAGCAGGTATATTGGGAATGAAACGCGCCAACCTTAATGCAATGTTACGTAAGGGCAGCCTGGTTGATTCCCGTCTGTTATTATTTGAATTAGCGGAGGCACTTGGCGAAAATTCCCCGGTTATTTTAGAAACCGGATATATGCCTCTTCCGCGTTACGCTTTAACTAGAGCAGACGTAACAGGTGACTTCGGTTTTTTGGTCGGCCATCGGCCAGAAAGGAAGGTAACTGTCTTACACGATGCTATTGTCACAAAATGGAAAGAATTCGGTTTGCCATATGCGGCTTGGGCTGAACAAATTGCGCCGCAGCCATCATATAATTTTCCGGGTTTAGCCGGGCGTATCCTTGCCGCCAAAGCCGGAACGTTACGCCAAGCCGTTCATTACCGCCTTATTCCTCAAGTAGTTGCAATGAAATTGGAAAACAATCAGGAATTGGGCACCGATGACATCAGCCAATTAGCAAAATATTTAGCAACTGCTCACGATGAATTAGACGAATTATTCCAGGAACAATTTGCCCCTCAATTTAGGCCACCTAAAAATTACAACAATATCCGGCACAGTTGGGGTTTAATTGCCCGTTTTATGAATCGTAATCGCATTTTAGCGCTGCTTGATTCTGCCCGCGTGAGCCTTTCAGAATTCAAAAAACGAATCATTATTGGTTCGGCTAATCCAGAGGCAAAAATTTTTGAAAAAGAAAGGATAATCGAAAGGCTTATACAAGAAGAAAGAGATTTAGCCGAAGAAGGTTTCATAACTTTTTCAGAACGGTTCATCCGCAGGTATGTATGGGCCTATAAAGATCCCGAATTAATGTTAGATAAAGCTCGATATCTGGTTTCTCGAATGACAGCATATGGTCTATATCAGTGGTATCAGCCTATTAGTTTGTGTGGTAAGCCGGAGGATCCAGAGGTTTATGCCAATAGAATTGCTGCGTTGTCCGTTCGGCACATTGAAGGGCCAGTAGAAGAAATTGACCGGCGCGACAGTATGATTCGTAGAGCAGTTGTAGATGCGCGTTTTGAGAATCTTTTAAGGGTAGCTGTTCAGATCCCGGGTTTAGATGGAAGATTGGAATGCAGAAGCTCATCTGAGGATTTATCTAAGGCGCGCGATTTGGTAAATCGTGTTGCTGGCTGGATACAACTTAAAGACCAACCGTTTTTCAACCGCCTTTTTAACCATAGAGAAAAAGGGCAAATTTTTCCATTTATAAAACTCATTGCGTCTTTAGTCGGAAGCGAAAAGATAAATTTTCCTCATGTTGGTGAGGAGCTAGACGGTTTTTGTGGAGCAGTAGCGGATAAGATTTTAGAAATAACGCGAGATGGAAAATTTGTGATTGATGGCCAGCATAACCCCGTTTCCTCACCGGTAAAAAATAAGAAAGTATGGGTAAAATGCGATTGGAATAAGATTTTGAAGGAGTTGGCGTTTGGCCCAGCTGTTTTATCAAGATATAATGGCGATACTAACTTAAAGAGTAGAGCCTCTAGTAGCCCCGCAGCCGTTCAAGCCAAGTTTATATGCGGTTCAGGTGTAAAAATAAACGATATAAGAGGCGTGATTAAGCAACTTGTTCCCGATGAACTTTCCTCGCCGCATTATATGGTAGTGGTTGAGGGTTTACCGCAAAAATACAGAAAGCCTATAGAAGATTATTTTGAATCTATAGAGAACACTTATAGCGCCGGATATTTACTTGCTCTTAAACGCATAGAAGTTTGGGAAGGATTATCTGTAGTGGGTGATTTTAATATAAGTTTAGGAATATTGCGGCTTGATAACAGCGCATTTGAATGTAATGGAGGAGGCATCGTAAAGGAATGCATCTGGTCTGCGGTTATGATGGGTTTTGTAAGCTTGCTCGGCATTAGCCCTGTTAGGGCAAAAGTTATAGCTGCATATAAGAGTGTTGAACATTTCTACGGCCCTCAGGAAGAGCCTAATGAAAGAGTTTATCAGCAGAAGGTATTAACAAGTTTAAAGCCCGGTAACCCTTATGGTTTTGCTTTACCGGCTTATATGTATGAATTATATAGAGAAAAGGATAGCTTTTGTTTTGGCCAAGAGCAATGGGCGCTGTCTGGAATTATCCTGGGAGTTATTGCCGAGCGGTTAGGAGTTTCCCGAAGCTTTGTATTACAGTTTTTGGGGGAGGCCGAGCTTGGAAGAAAAGTAGATAAAGCTTTGGAAGCCCTGGAAAGATTAAGAACGGCTATTTGTTGTTCTGATATTATTCTTTCTGTCTGGAAAAAAGAAGAAGTCAGCAGCTGGCAAAATATAGTTGAGCTTAGGCAGTTGGGGCAAATAGATAGATTACATGAATATATAGCTGAAGCCGAAAATGAATCCGGCAGAACTATTAATACGTTAGAAGGAAGAACCGCTGTAGTTGATGTATTGTGGGGCTTGATACGGGCTAAACAAAGGCAACTTGTTGAGTTTATAAAGAATAATTTTCCTGACGAGAAGATAGAGAGTATGTGCCAGATAGAAAAAGTCGATAGGGTAACGTTCAATGGCCCGGAAGGAGTTGTGAATATATCTTTAGGGGTTGGAGTTCCTCTTTCTTCATGGGCTAGAAAAGCGTTGTACCTTAAAGAGCGCCAAGATATCCTTTCAGATTTACATATTAAAAAGCAAGCTTCATTAAGGGTGGGTTCAAGCGCTGTAGGAAAAGCAAACTCTTTCGAAGGATTTGATTCAATGCAATATGCACGACGCAATGCACAAGTGGCCAGCTCGCCGCAAGAAAATCCTTTAATCCCTGTCGAACATAATCTTTTTTCTCAGTTACAACCCGCAAGAGACAGAATCAACGGCTGGAAGCTCCCCGGCATAGTATATGTTCAAGGGCCATCGTGCTCGGGAAAAACAGATGTAATAATACCTCTATTGCAAAGAATGTTGAACGAATGGCACATACCTTCTTGTGCCTTTCCGGGAGATCACTACTGGAAAGTCAAAGCAGACCGTTTTAAAGTTGGTGCGAATGCAGTGGACCATCCGGATAATGTGAGAATCGATTACCTCGTTAGCGATATATCTTTACTTCTGCAAGGAGCAGAAATTGAGTTGCCTTGGTATAATTTCTGGACAGATCAGATTGTAGACCACTCGGGAAAGAAAATTTGCCTTGGTTCAGATGGTGTCTTGCTCGTGGATTTTCTCTTTGCCTTTGACCAACGGATTCTTACTTCAGCCAGCGGTCACCCCACTACAAAATTATACGTTGATGCGCCTCGACAGATACGCTGTGAGCGTTTGATACAGCGGGCATATCGCTGCTATGGCGTAAACGAAAATACACGAATTCAAACCCTTGCTGACTGGTCAGATATTTGTTATCCGGAAGAGGAATTCATTTTTCCCGGACGCGGAATTGCCGATTTCGTGATTGATAATTCTAGGGATTATTCCTCCGCCAGCTCGCCGCAGGAGTTTGATGTTATCACCGATCAATTTGTTCCTCCGTTTGCTAACACTCTTATCGTGCAGGAGTGTTCCGAAGCTAAAAAACAAACCCGCCTGCTTTTAGCAGTAAAAATGAGTGAACTTTCGGACAGTCAAAAGAAAAAAGTAATAGAGTTGTTAGGAAGCTGGCATATGGCCTGTGGTGCTTTATTGGAAGTAATAGCGCCCGGTGCCGTCAGAAGTAAACTAAATAGAATATCCGAGCTTGTTAAAACAACCTGTGAGCATGCCAGGCAAATTAGAGATGGAGACGCCAGCCGGGAATTATTTTTAGCCCTAAGGCTTGATGATTCATTAGAGCCAATATACCTTGAGAATATTCAAAAGGCGGCGATTGCCAGCATTGAGGCGTTAATTTATGCAGATGGGTTACAACCCGATGTCGATGAAATTCATCTACGCTATTGGCTTAATGCTCCGGCGAATGTATTTAATGATGATTTTGTCCAAGCTCAGCCTTCGCTTTGGGAGGAGATTCCGTATTATATAAATGGCGCAGGCCAGACCCTTATGGCATGGACAATAAACAATCTATCTAAAAATGGAATAACGGCATTTTTCCATTTATGTACGGCAATGGATGTCCTTAAAAAAATTGGCTTTCAGCATAATTTTCCGGCAGATTGTATAGGTTTTTCCGATGAAAGAACGCCATGGAATTATCTTATCAAAGAGCGCGAGGAGGGTTTAGTTTCTGCGTCTGTAAGAACTACAATCGTACTTAAAAATGCATCAATTGGTGAACAAAAAGCGCATGAGTATCTTAAAAGGCTTAGCGCCGCGCAGCGGCGGGCCAGCTCGTCGGCTCCAGAAAGGTCACAAACCTATACGTTATATTCCACAAAAACCGGTCGGGAATCTATTTCTGCCAGCCCCGCGGCAAAACCTACTCTTACGGAGCTTTTTGGAGAGAAAGCCATACATAGAGTTTTTGATTTCGCAACCGGCAAGGCCGATTGGATGAGAAAATGCAAAGGATATCCCTGGTTGGCTGAAGACGCCGTAATTATCGGCTACGACCTTGAAGAACCAAAGTATTATAATTTCGGCCCAAAAGTAGATACTGTCAAAGATTGGCAAGGTTTAACAATAGTGCATGATAGCTCAAATCAGGATTACCCCGTGAAGGAAGGCATTGATTTGTTGCACTATGCTTTTGAACCTAAGGGCGGTTGGAACAGAGAAATGGAAAATCTTGATAGCCTTGTGAGGCCGAATGGTTGGTTTTTATTTGCTAACCGTTCAGGTTGCACACATACAAGGTCGTACGAGCAATGGATTCAGACGAAAGGATATCCATACCTTATATATCATCAAACTACAATTCCTCCCGATTATCCTTTAAGTGAGTGGTGGCATGTCGCTATGCAGAACCATGGGGAACTTACCATTGCAGGCTACAATTACCTTATTGTCGCACAAAAGACGGGAAACGGCGAAAAATCATCTTTGGAACCCTGGCTGAAAACAGATGCGCCCGCCAGTTCACCGCATCCGCCTGACAATGGTGGAGAAAATAAATCCAGTTCACCATCTGTTTCTATTATATTGCGGGATCAAGGAACAATTGTTCCTAAAATCAGGGATTATAACTTTCCAATACGTACTGATAATTTAGAAGGATTCTGGGGATGGTTTATTCCTTCTGGCGCAGAATTTGGGTCACTATATAATCCGCAAGGTTTCCTTCGCTTAAGAGGAAAGGCATTACATTCAGGAGTTGACCTGACATTTTATATAAAGTTCGAAGATAAAGGTAGATTCTTTACGGTTGGGTTTGTTCCTTCCGGAACACATGTTTATCCTGCCTCTTTGGCTAGAGTGGCAGAGGTATCAGATTGGCCGGACTGCATAAGGCTTTACGACGGAAAAGATTTTTTTACTTATGGGCACATAGACGATTTCAGAGTAAAAGCAGATGACGAAATAGAGTCGTTGGTTCAGCCGTTGGCATGCCTTGCGGAACCGGACCCGGTATTTGCTAGATACGGACTTTTACCGCATCTACATTTTTCAGTATCTAAACAACTAACCTCTTCCTTTATTGATCCAGAACCATATCTATTCGGTGGTATGCGTAAAATAGCGGTAATAATAAAAGGAAATTTTTCTTATTCCAAGCACGGATACGTGTATGTCGCCGCAAGCAATCCTATAAACTCTGACCTGTTAACAGTCAGCGGTTCCAGCCCCCTGTCGAACGATGAAAGTAAAGGGTTAAAGAATCCACCCGGTAGCTCGCTGGCGAATGAGAGAAATTCTTCATATCATGAATGGTTTACCCCCGGAATAAAAGAGGGAATTTATAACCCTCTATTTCTGGCAGCAATTGGTGTGTTTGGAATAATTTTAAATGACGGCCTTGGGATAAATATAATTATACCTTCCATCGCTTTGATAGTTATTGGAATAACTGTCCATTTGTTTTGTAAGGTAAGAGCTACATTATACAATGCAGCATCAGTAGCTTTTAAAAACAATTTTGTGCGATTATTCCAAATATTTGGCTTTTTTAGTGCTTTATTATGGTGGCTAAGTTTTTTTAACTTAACCTATTCTTTAACTATATTTATAACGCTATTTTGTTTTTTTGGCATTAGCGCACAATCGAGCCCGGCTGAATTTCTTTCTGGTGTTCTTGGAGTATTTTACAATGGATTGGCTTTGCTTAACATTTGGTTCCAATTTGGTTTTAGTTCTATTTTTTGGTGGGTTGGTTTTAGGCATATTTCAGATAAAGGAATCATCGGTTCACAGCTTGATAAATTGTCGAAAAGGCTTAAAAGAAATACGGGTAATAAAAGTTTTAGATGATGTAAACTTTATAAGGAGGTGAGTAGAATATTTAAATGAACGGTGTTGATTTAATTTTAGTAAAGGGTAAAATAAATAAGACAGCAACTTTTCGAGCGTAAAGAGCGAAGAAAAGTTGCGTTGTCGAATTTACCCCGCCCTTTCTTACCTATGAATATTTTATTTTAAGGTATGAAAGGGCGGGGTTCAATTCCGACACACAAGTTATGTTCGCCTACGGCTGCCATAACTTGTGTCATCATTGAACGGAGGTGCGTTATGAATGAGGATGTTTACGGTTATAGGCGCGCGTATCAAAGGTTTATGTGTTTTTTAAAAGGCACGTGTGAGTCTTCCGGTGGCAAATCGCAAGAGATATCTTGTAATGATATAAGCTATAAAGGCGCGGGTGTAATTACAGCGCAGCCCTTGGCAATTAACAGCAATCTGAAGATGCAGCTTTCTAATCCTAAAATCGGGCCCATAGAAGTTGAGGGAAAAGTTTGCTGGTGCAACAATGTTTATGGAAAGTGGCGCGCAGGAGTTTCGTTTAACAAAATTTTGCCTTTCAGCCTCGAGAAAATAGTATAATATTTACAGGCTAAAAAGTAAAAGGAGGATTTATCATGGGTAAACGGGCTTTCAACGAGAAAAGGTTATTTGACAGGACTCTTTGTTCAATGCCCGGCAGCTATGTATTGAAAGATATATCTTCCGGCACCTTTGTTTGTAAAGATATAAGCCCGAAAGGAATCGGCATACAAACAACGCAGCCTCTGCCAGTAGATACTAAAGTGAAGATAGAGATAACCACAAAGAAAAAAGTTCCGCTTATCCTGGAAGGAAAAGTGCGTTGGTCCAGAAAAGAGGGTGACGGCTACAGGGTAGGCATTGAATTTAACGAACCATTGTTTATATTGTTAAGTATGCTTGTATAAATTACAAGGCTTTCCGGTTATGTTTGTAAAATAAGTTTTTTCTGCCTCCCCTTATGTATTTTTATCATCATTTTCGCAATATATGTTTTATTCTTGTTGCTTCGATTTCTTTCTTTAACCTGCCCGCACAAGCCCAAAGTAATTCTGGGCGTAATCCTTCCTTTGGCGATAAAATAATAATCGGCTCCGGTGCTGAGGCAAGCAATCTTATACCTATGCTTGCGTCAGATAGCGCTTCCCACGAAGTAAGCGGATTTATTTTTAATGGCCTAGTTAAGTACGATAAAGACCTTACCTTAATAGGAGACTTAGCAGAGAGCTGGGAAATAAGCAAAGATGGTTTAGAAATAACTTTTCATCTTAAAAAAGGAATAAAATGGCACGATGGCGTTGAGTTTACCGCAGATGATGTTTTGTTTGGATACAAAACCATTATTGACGAAAAAACGCCAAGTGCTTATAAAGAGGATTTCCTTCAAGTAAAGATTGCTGAAGTGGTGGATAAATATACTTTCAAAGTAACCTATGATAAGCCGTTTGCGCCGGCTCTTGCCAGCTGGGGAAGCCTTGTGGTTTTGCCTAAACATATTTTAGAAAAAGAGGATATAACCAAAACCAGCTTTTCCAGAAACCCCGTAGGAACCGGGCCGTTTAAATTTAAAGAGTGGGTTCCCGGACAAAAAGTAATACTTACCGCAAATCCTGATTATTTTGAGGGAAGGCCTTACCTGGATGGCGTTACAATTCGGATTATACCTGACCCTACCACTATGTTTTTGGAACTTAAAACGCAAGGCCTTGATTGGATTGGGCTTACACCTTTACAGTATAAAAAACAAACCGAGGATAAATTCTTCAACGAAAATTATAAAAAATTCAAATATCCTTCTTTTGCCTATACATATCTTGGGTTTAACCTAAAGCATCCATGGTTTTCTGAAAAAAAAGTGCGCCAGGCAATAGCGTATGCTTTGGATAAGGAAGAAATTATAAAAGGAGTGCTCTTGGGCATGGGCAGTATTTCCACCGGCCCTTATGTGCCGGATACTTGGCCGTATAACCCAAATGTAAAAAAATATGAATATAATCCGCAAAAAGCCAAAGAGCTGCTTGCTGAGGCAGGTTGGAGCGATAGCGACAATGACGGAATTTTAGATAAAGATGGAAAGCCGTTTGAGTTTACAATACTTACCAATATGGGTAATACCGCGAGGATTAAAACCGCAACAATAATACAATACAGGTTAAGTAAGGTCGGCATAAAAGTTAATATCCGAAGCCTTGAATGGTCGGCTTTTATCAACTGGTTTATCGATAAAAAACGTTTTGAGGCGGTAATCTTAGGCTGGAGTATAAGCCTTGACCCTGACCAATATGATATCTGGCATTCCACAAAGACAAAAGAAAAAGAGTTAAATTTTGTAAGCTTCGCAAATCCTGAGGTTGATAAATTGTTGGAGCGAGGAAGAAGAACATTCGATATTGAAAAAAGAAAACAAGCTTACTTTAGGATTCAGGAAATTATTGCTGAAGAGCTGCCGTATATTTTTCTATACGTGCCTGATTCTTTGCCGATTGTAAGTTCAAGATTTCAGGGAATCGAACCCGCACCAATAGGAATCGGGTATAATATAGAGAAGTGGTACGTGCCGAAGCGGTTACAAAAATATCGTATGCAAGAATAAGTTTATAGTTACGAATGTTATGAAAGTTACGCAGGTTACGAAGGTTACAATAAAACACGCGATTCAAGGGTAACTTTCGTAACCCCCGTAACATCCGTAACCTTCGTAACCTAAAATTGGACAGTTGCAGTTACAATGTTAAGCTATTTATCTAAAAAATCATTCGAGTTACTCATCACCTTCTTCGGTATAACCTTAGTTTCATTTTTTCTCATCAATTTAACTCCGGGCAAGCCCACAGATACTTTATCCGAGTTAAACCCGAAAATGACTCCCGAAGCAAGAGCTATTTTAGAAAAACACTGGGGTTTGGATAAGCCTGTCCATATAAGGTATGTTATCTGGCTTAAAAATGTTTCACGATTAGATTTCGGCGCCTCTCTGTCCAGCGATATGCGTCCTGCCTGGGATAAAATCAGGGAAAGGTTTCCCATAACCATTCTTATAAACAGTATCGCGATTTTTTTTATTTTTCTTATTGCTGTGCCTATAGGCATACATTCGGCTGTTAAGGCGAACTCATTATCGGACAAATTTACGACGCTTGCAGTTTTTATAGGTTTTGCTATGCCGACATTCTGGCTTGCGCTAATACTACAGTTTATTTTTGGAGTCTGGCTCAATATTCTTCCTGTTTCAGGCATAAAATCGCTAAACTATGAAAGCTTATCTTTAGTGCAAAAAATTTTAGATAGCGCCCGCCACTTATGCTTGCCTATATTTATAACTGTTTTTGGAAGCTTAGCCGGTATTTCGCGCTATATGCGTAGCACTATGCAGGAAGCTTTAAGCCAGGAATACATAGTAACGGCAAGAGCAAAGGGCCTTTCTGAGAGTAAAGTAGTTTATAAACACGCATTAAGAAATGCGATTTTACCGGTAATAACAATTGTGGGCCTTTCAATTCCCGGATTAATCAGCGGTAGCGTAATTTTCGAAACTATATTTGCCATACCGGGCGTAGGCCAGCTTTTGTATCAAGCAGCAATGAGCAGGGATTATAATGTAATTATGGCAGAAGTAGTTATGGTATCTGTACTTACGCTTTTGGGTAATTTACTGGCGGATATAGGGTATGCGATTGCCGACCCAAGGATACGAGTAAAATGATATTGCAGATGCTTGATACTAGATACTCGATGCCCGTAGGAATAAATTAACGAGCATCTAGCATCTAGAATCGAGGATCATTAATTCTATAAGTTATGTTTTGGAAAAGATTTAAGAAAAACAAATTAGCTTTAACCGGAGGAGTTCTTGTATTTGGCCTCCTTGCCATTGCCGTATTCGCTCCATTTATTTCTCCTTATGACCCAAACACCATCAACATGGATGATGTTTTACAGGCGCCAGGCAGTCGGCACATTTTAGGTACGGATGATTTAGGAAGAGACATTTTAAGCAGAATGATTTACGGAACGCGTATTTCTTTGTCTGTCGGTTTTGTCGCAATAGCCATTGCAACGATAATTGGCATTATTTTAGGTAGCCTCGCCGGCTATTACGGAAAATTGATAGATTCTTTGATTATGCGCCTGGTAGATATAATGCTTTCAGTGCCGACATTCTTCTTGCTGCTTACAATTATTGCGATAGTCGGCCCAAGTATTTGGATTGTAATGTTTGTAATAGGGTTAACCGGTTGGATGTCTATAGCCAGGCTCGTAAGGGCAGAGTTCTTAACGTTAAAAGAAAGAGAATTTGTGCTGGCTGCGCGTTCGATAGGAGCAACTGACGCGCGGATAATTTTCCGGCACATTTTACCTAATGCCATGTCGCCTGTTTATGTGTCTTTTATTTTGGGCGTAGCAGGGGCAATACTTATGGAGTCTGGTTTAAGCTTCTTAGGCTTCGGGGTGCAGCCGCCAACTCCAAGCTGGGGAAATATTCTAACCGCTGGCCGTGAATATATGGAAGTTGCCTGGTGGCTTATTTTTTTCCCGGGATTAGCAATACTTGTAACCTGCCTGTCTTATTATATTTTGGGAGAAGGAATCAGGCAGGCATTGGATCCGAAGTTGAAAATATAATAAAGCTATCAGCCATCAGCTTTCAGCTATCAGTCAAAATATTAAAAGCTGAAGACTGACGACTGAAGGCTGATAGCTAATAAATATATGAATGAAATTTTACTAAAAGTTGAAAATCTACACACTTCTTTCTTCACCGACACCGGCGAAGTAAAAGCTGTAAGAGGAGTAAGCCTATCTTTGGAAGAAGGTAAAACCCTGGGGCTTGTTGGCGAAAGCGGCTGCGGCAAAACGGTCACGGCTTTATCGATTATGCAATTACTTCCGTATAATGCCAAAATAACCGCCGGCAGTATATTGTATAAAGCTAAGGACTTATTAAAACTTTCGCATGAAGAATTGCGCAAGATTAGAGGCGGAGAAATTTCTATGATTTTTCAGGAACCGATGACAGCGCTTAATCCTGTTTTTACGATAGGCGAGCAGATAAGAGAGACAATAGTATTACACCGCAACTTCAATAATAAACAAGCAACTGATAGAGTTATAGAATTGCTCGGGGATGTAGGCATTCCCGAACCCTATAAAAGAATCAAAGATTACCCGCATCAATTAAGCGGAGGAATGCGCCAACGTGTTTTAATTGCTATGGCGCTTGCGTCTTCCCCGAGCCTTTTGATTGCCGATGAGCCGACAACCGCCCTTGATGTAACAGTTCAGGCGCAGATACTTGAGCTTATAAGCGATTTGCAAAATAAAAAGCAAATCGCGATGATTTTGATAACCCACGATCTCGGTGTGGTTGCAGAACATGTTGACTTCGTTGCAGTTATGTATGCCGGAATAATTGTTGAATATGCAACTACGCAAAATTTATTTAGTGAGCCATTGCACCCGTATACAAAGGCGCTGCTTAGTTCCATACCAAAGCTGGAAGATAAGGATGTAAAACTTAGCACCTTGCAAGGTTCGGTACCGAAGTTTTCGCAATTGCCAAAGGGGTGCATATTTTACGAAAGGTGTGCGGAAAGGGATTCTGAATGTAAAGAGATGCAGCCGGAGCTCATCGAAGTAAAGAATGGGCATTGGGTGGCGTGTGTGAGACAAAATTAATCCCCTATTGATTAATTTCAGGTTACGAACGTTACGAAGGTTACGCAGGTTACGAAGGTTACCATAAATCACGAGGTTTTTAATGTAACCTCCGTAACTTTCGTAACTTCCCGTAACCTTCGTAACCTAAATATATGATTTGTGTTTGGGTGTATAAAATATGAATACCTTATTACAGATAAAAAACATCGTAAAACACTTTCCTGCAAAAACAGGGTTCTTCGAGGCGGGTAGTGGTGTTATTCACGCTTTAAACGATGTGAGCTTTACCGTTGAACATGGTGAAACCTTAGGGTTAGTTGGCGAAAGCGGCTGCGGAAAATCTACTTTGGCAAAAATAATTGCCAGGCTTATTCCGTCAACCAGCGGTAAAATATTTTTCGAGGGAGAGGACATAACGCATCTTGCACAAAATAAGTTAAAAAAAATCCGGAGAAATATCCAGTTTGTTTTTCAGGACCCCCAGGCATCTTTAAACCCGCATATGACTATTGTTAATACTGTGAGTGAACCATTCGTTGTGCATGGCCTATGCAGCGCTAAAGGAGCCATTCCGGAAGCCGAGCGTATTTTAAGTTTAGCCGGTGTTCCAAAAGAAATGGTAAGTCGCTATCCGCATGAATTTAGCACAGGCCAACGCCAACGCATAGCCATTGCCAGGGCATTGGCTTTAAATCCCAAGCTAATTATTGCCGATGAGCCCATTGCCTCTCTTGATGTTTCAATCCAAGCGCAAATATTGAATTTGTTTAAAGAACTAAAAGATAAATTTAATTTAACATATATTTTTATCAGCCACGACCTAAGGGTTATCGAATATATAAGCGATAGGGTTATCGTTATGTATCTTGGCAAAATAATGGAAGTAGCGAAAAATAGCGATTTATACAGGCATCCTATTCATCCCTACACCGAAGCCCTTATCTCGGCTATACCTGTACCGGATCCCGCAACTAAAAAGAAACGCATAATACTAAGAGGCGAAATTCCCGGCACAACCAAACTTCCTTCTGGTTGTGTATTCCATACCCGCTGTGTATATGCTAAACAGAAATGTGTCGATGAAATTCCTGAACTAACCCGGCGTGACGGCCGTTCTTTTGCCTGTCATTTTCCGTTAGAGTAGATACGAATTGTTATTGGTGTCCCCACATTTAAATTGAATATTTTCCGTTTTGGCTTATAATGAATCTTCAAAAAGGGGAGGTAAAAATGAAGATTGATGTGAAAAAAATTATATATTCAACGGCGATATTCGTGTTTCTGTCTTGCGCAAACACTAACGTTTTTGCGCAAAGCCCAACTCAAACCGGCCAGGTTAAAGTCAGCGGCCCTAAAAAAACAATTGCAGTTGCGCGCTTCGAAAACAGTTCCGGAATTAATTCGTATATAGCAATTGGCGATGATTTTGCTGCTCAACTTAGCGACGCTCTTATACAAAGTGGAGAGTTCACTGTACTAAGCCGTAAAGACTTAGGGGCCGTGCTTACGGAGCAGGACCTTGCGGATAGCGGCCGCATGTCTAAATCTCTTTCAGCGCAAAAAGGAAAGATTATCCCGGCGCAAATCCTTATAACCGGAAACATCACTGAATTTGAAGAGAACACTCAAGGCGGCGGCCAGGGTTTAAGCATCCACGGTATAACTATTGGCGGCGCAAAATCTGACGCACATGTTGCAGTGATTGTGCAAATTATAGATTCAACTACCGGAGAAATCTTAGATTCGCAAAGAGTAGAGGGCTTAGCAGACGCCTCTGCTTTTACTATAGGCTATAGCGGTTCTTTTAGTTTAGGCAGTTCCAGTTTTAAAAAGACGCCTCTCGGTAAAGCTGTGCAAATTGCAATAGACAGGGCAGTAGTCTATATCTCCGATAATCTTAGTAAATTTCCTTGGCAAGGCAGGGTGGTTACAATTAAAGATGGATTAGTCTATGTAAATGCCGGTTCTGACGCAGGCATCGTACCAGGCGAGACTTTTATTGTGTGCAGAAAAGGCGAAAGCTTGATAGATCCGGAAACCGGTATGGATTTAGGCACAGAAAAAACAAAAATAGGCGATATCATAATATCCGAAGTGCAGCCTAAGTTCTCGAAAGCAAAAATATTAAGTAATACCGACCAGATTAGAGTATCGGATTTAGTTATAAAACAGTAAACGCAGATTAGCACAGATTTGTAAACGAATGATTACAGATAATATTCGTCAAACGGTTACGGTTGCGCTGCTCGTTTCGTCTTACGGTTACGTTTTACGTATGACGCAACCGATACGAGCCGCGTAACCGATAGACGCAAGACGATACGCTAAATCTGCGATTGTCTGTTTTGTAATCTGTGATCATCTGTGTGTAAGAGAGGAGGAATGTATGAAATTTATAATCTTTAGCATGATAACATTTTTTTTAATGGCATGTGAGCCTGTCCACAAAGCTGCTCAAGAAGTAGGTAAACCTGTTGGCGCAGCTACTAAAGCAGTGGGTGGTGTTACTGAGGGAGCTGCCGAAGGCTACAGCGACAAACAAACCGAAAACCCTTACAACAGATAAATTTTTAAACAGACCACAGATCAGAATCGATACTCGATGCTCGATGATAGATGCTAGCTAGTATCGAGTATCCGGTATCTAGTATCAGTCTAATTATGATTGCTCTACACGGCCTTACAAAAAGCTACGGCAAGCGGGATTTATTTAAAGATGCCTCTATAACTATAAACAGAGGGGAAAAAATTGCCTTTATCGGCCCTAATGGTGCTGGAAAATCTACGCTTTTTCATATTATACTTGGGGCAAGCGAGGCAACTTCCGGTTCAATCCAGTTCAATAAAAATATCCGTATCGGATATCTGCCTCAAGAGTCAAGTTTTCATTCTGAGCGCACAGTATTACAGGAAATAGTTGAGGGGGATTGTGAGATAGCGCGGCTTAAAAAAGAAAAAGAAGCGCTTGAGGAAAATAATGAAACTGCAACTAAACATTACGGCGATATCGTGCACCGGCTTGAAGCGCTCGGATTTTTTGAGCTTGAATATAAAGGTAAAATCGTATTAAGCGGGCTTGGTTTTAAAGAAAGAGATTTTAACCGCCCCATAAAAGAGCTAAGCGGCGGATGGCAGATGAGAGTTTTGCTTGGTAAACTTTTGGTCTGCCATTACGATTGCCTGCTTTTGGATGAACCTACAAACTACCTTGACTTAAATGCCGCGCTTTGGTTTAAGGATTATCTTACAAACTATAAAGGCACATTTGTGATGATTTCTCACGATAAAGCTTTTTTAAATGAAGTCACTGGTCACTCGCTTATTTTAGAAAATGGTAAAATTGCAAAAATAAAAGGTAACTATGAACAATACCGTAAAATTTTAGATGAACAACGCAGCCACTTAGTAAAACAGGCTAAAGAGCAGGAACGCGTCCGCGAGCAATACCAGCGTTTCATCGACCGTTTTCACGCCCAGCCTAACAAAGCTTCCCAGGTGCGGGCAAAGAAAAAAGTCCTCGAAAAAATGGAACTTGTCGTTGTGCCGCAAGACCGCCGCGAAAGCATAAGAGGTTTTCATTTCCCGCCTACCAGGCCAAGCGGCCACCGCGTCCTTACGCTTACGAATATTTCCAAATCTTACGGCGATATACAGGTCTATAAAAATATCGATTTTGAAATCGTAAAAGGCGAAAAAGCGGTTTTGGCAGGCGAAAACGGCGCAGGCAAATCCACACTTCTTAAAATCCTTGCCGGCGTAATCGATATTAATGAAGGTACCCAGACTGTCGGGCACAATGTCACAATCGGTTATTTTTCGCAAACGCGTATGGATGTTTTAAACGCTGACAGCACTGTTTTGGAAGAGGCCTGCTACAGCGCTAAAGAAGGCGTAACCGCAGAGGCTGTGCGTACAATTCTCGGCGCTTTTTTATTTAAGGGAGATGATGTAGAAAAAAAAGTAAAAGTGCTTTCCGGCGGTGAAAAAAGCCGGCTGATACTTGCAAAACTACTGATAAATCCGCCTAACCTACTTCTGCTTGATGAGCCGACTACACATCTTGATGTTGACGCGGTTGAGGCACTTATTAAAGCATTAACAGAATATGAAGGAACAATTGCATTTATCAGCCATGATATTTATTTTGTAAAATCAGTTGCCAACAACGTTTTTGAAGTGAAAGACGGAAATATTACGAAATTCCCGGGAAATTTCGAATATTATCTTCATAAAAAAGAACAAGATAGAAAACAGCCATCAGCCATCAGCCATCAGCCATCAGATTTAGGAAGCACGGAAAAAGGGCGCAGGATGTGGAAACAAGAGGAAAAGAAAGAAAAAGAGTTGACTGAGGAAGAGATTAAGAAGCATAATGAGGTGATTTCGAATAAAATAAAAAAATTACGCAAAAAGAAAGAAAAACTCGAGCTTGAACGCTACGCAAAAGCGCGCGTATTGGAAAACCCTCGTCACGGAGAAGATCTTATCCGCTATTATCAGGAGATAGTTGAAGGGATGGATAAAGAAATTGCCGCAATTGAAGGAGAAATCGGCAGGTGGAAAGAAAAATTTATAAATACATAGTTTAGATAGCTGTTGTAATATTTTTAGCAACGGTAACGGCCAGGGCAATATCGATGAGAATAAATAACCAAGATACAAGAAACAATAACCAAACAATAAACAATATTCAAATTCCAATAACCAAACAAAACTCAATCTTCCCGTTTGGTCATTGGTCATTGGATATTGGAATTTGTTTGTATCTTGTATCTTGGTTATTGGTTATTTAATTGATATGTCAAACATAACTGTAACCTATGAAAGAATAGCATGAATATATATTTATTAATAATTCTATCAATCATTGCAATCGAATATCTGCTTAACTTAATTGTCGAGCGGCTCAATGTAAAACACGCGTCAGGCGATTTGCCTTGTGAATTTGAAGGCTTTTATGACGCGCAAAAATATAAGCTTGCCCAGTTTTACCTGAAAGAAAATACGAATTTTCATCTTATAAAAGATACAATATCCGTAATCATTACCCTCATTTTTATATTGGCAGGCGGCTTCAATTTTATTGATAATATCGCACGAAGTTTTAACCAAGGGCCCATTGTAACGGGCTTGATATTTACGGGAATTCTTGGAATTGTCCTGCAGCTTTTAAGCATTCCTTTTTCCGCGTATCACACTTTTGTAATCGAGGCAAAATACGGCTTTAACAAAACTACCTTAAAAACTTTTATTTCGGATATCATAAAAGGCCTTATCTTGACTATTATTATTGGCGCAATTGTTCTTTCGATAATTTTCTGGTTTTTTTACGCCGCAGGCTCTTTTGCCTGGATTTATTGCTGGATTGCCGTAACGCTTTTTCAGCTATTTTTACTTTTTATTGCGCCAGTTGTAATCATGCCTCTTTTTAATAAATACACACCGCTTGAAGATGGAGAATTAAAAAGCGCTATAGAAAATTACGCAAAAGAGCAGAAATTTGCTTTAGCCGGAGTTTTTAAAATGGATGCCTCAAAGCGCTCAACAAAATCAAACGCATTCTTTACCGGTTTTGGAAAATTTAGAAGGATTGCGCTTTTTGATACTCTTATACAAAAGCACACAACAGACGAACTTGTATCTGTGCTTGCTCACGAAATAGGCCATTACAAAAAGAAGCATTTTATAAAAGGAATTATCCTCTCGGTTATTACAACCGGCATTATGTTCTTTATCCTTTCTTTTTTTATAAACAATAAAGGATTGTTTGATGCGTTTAAAATGCAAAACCTTTCCATATACGCAAGTTTAATTTTCTTTGGCTTTCTTTACAGCCCGATAAATTTATTTATTTCGATATTCTCCAACATAATTTCAAGAAAACACGAATACGAAGCAGACGACTTTGCAGTTAAAACTTACAACAAACCAGAAAGTTTCATAACCGCACTTAAAAAACTGACCGTCGATAATCTTTCTAACCTCACCCCGCACCCTTTAAAAGTTTTTCTCGATTATAGCCACCCGCCGGTTTTAAAAAGGATAGAAGCGATTAGGGAACGGGTTTAGGTTAAGGTTAAGAGTAAAGAATTCCTTCCGCTAACGGCATATTCTTATCAATAAATTTGAATTTTTAATAAATAAAAGTATAATGTTTTATAATGCTTTATCTTAAATATTTTGGGTTTTTTACCCGCAGTATTTTTTTACTGCTATTTATTTTTGCCGCGCCCTTTATCGTTTTCGCCCAAACTAGCCCCAATTATGATGAGGCTAAAAAGCTAGCTGGGCAGATTGGCACAAGTCCTACAGGCTGGATCCCGCCCGATAGCGACGATACAATTATCAGAATTCCCGGGGATGGGAGTACCGACGACCAATACGGCCTCAAGTACGATGGCGCAGGCGCCGGGAAAAAACTTATTACCAGGTCAGCAGCTTATCAATCCCGCTGGATAGATACCAGTTCCAGTAAAAAATTCGCCGGGCAAACCTATACAATTTATGGAGATGCCGACAAAAGAGCGGATTGGGTTACTACCGGCAATGATATGACTAACTTTGTTACCGACCACAAAGGATCTCTAACCGGTGTGGATATTATTAAGCTTATTGAGCGCGGTTTGGGTATGAATAATACCGGGACGCATGACGTGGTTATAGAATACGGGATATCCCCCGACGATGATGGTAAATACGGTAATAGTTTATTGCGCCCTACGCGTAATCCCGATATAGAAACGTATTCGCATGACGCCAGTAAATATGGTACTAATGCTTCTTTTTCGGCAAAGCCTGCTGCAATGACTGATGCTACTTGGGAAAATTATATAGGCGATGGTACCGCAGCCAAGCCTGGATATTACGCGACTTGGTTTAAGGATGCTATTACCAATAACACCTTTCCCTGGACGCAAACCGGTTATACCTTTTTTTGGGGTAACGGTAGCAGTGACTACACAAAAATAAAAGGAATGAGCGAGTTTATTGTTTTGGGCGGGACAAATGTTACTATTGAGGGTATTTATCCGACCCAGTCCTACGCTTTTACCAGAAACGACGGCACCAATCTTAGTACTGCTGCGGGTTCACAATACGGAAATGGTTTTGCCAGTTTTCAGGTTGATGCCCCCTGCGATAGTATATGGGCAGGGCATCGTTTTCAGAGCAAGGTAAAAACAGATTTGACAAACAATAATGATATAATCATTGACAGCACCGGAAAAATTTCCGGCGGCCAGGGAATTTTAGTCTGGTCATTAAACTATGACATAGATAATAGCGGAGAAATCAGCGGCGAGACCTCTAACAAATGGGGCCTTACTAATACCTCAAACATCGCAATTCTTTTTAAAGGTATTACTGATGCGGAATCCGGAAGCAGCGTGCCGGTACCGTCAACCGGAAATAATACGGTTACTAATACCGGAATCATCTCAAGCCCGGGCATTGCCATTAAAGCTGAAAAAGGAGTTACAGATATTACTAATGATGTGGGTGGGTTAATCTCAGGAGATAGTTATGCAATTTTAACTTCAACCTTAGCCTCCAGCGACGATACTGTTACTTTAACTGGCGGAACAATAACCGGCAGTATAGACCTGGGCGACGGCGCAGATACGCTTAATTTAACCGGAGCAAACGGCAATGTTACGCTTAATTTCTCACTTGATAGAGATACATCTACCTCTGCGCAGCTTGTAAATGTTGAGACGGTTAATATTACTGATGATAAAGCCACTTTAGGCGTAACCCTTTTACCCGGAGTAAAAAATGTCCGTGATAACGAAAGTTTTCTTATTATCAGCGCAACAACCCTTAATGCTACTGCTTCTAAGATTGCCGTTTATGAAAATACTTCTCTTCCAATGGTTAGTTTCGCTCCGCAAAAAACTGATAACAACCTTTATCTTATAGCCAGCCGCGACAATTCTTATTACGCGCAAAATAGCGGTAATAGTTCTTTGGGTAATACTCTTGATAGCCTTGCTAATACCGCCGGCGGCGATATGTCAGCAATAATCGGCGCGCTTGATGCATCAGGCAGCGCTTCTAATGCTACCCAGCTTGAGCCGAGCGTAGACAATGCAATGAATGAAGCCGGATATGCAACACAGGAGCAATTTATAAATACGATAATAAACCGTATCGGCAATTTCTTAACTGCAGCGGTAAATAATGGAGCTACCGGAGTCTCTACGGGTGATGAAACTCAAAAAGCTTCGGGCGTATGGCTGGAAGGTTTTGATACTTATTTACATCAAGGCCCACGCGGCACAAGTAACGGCTATAATGCAAATGTGTGGGGCACTTCCTTAGGCTACGATAGAGCCGTCCTTGACAATTTTATTATCGGCCTAAACGCAGGCTTTGCCAAAGATAACATCAGGTCAAAAGATAACAGCACGCGCACGGATGTTGACAGCTACCAGTTTGGTATGTATGGAAATTACGCTAAAGACGCTCTTTACCTGGACGGTATTTTTTCTTTTGCTTACAACCAATATGATTCATCGCGCCACATAATGCTTAATTCAATTGACCGCAGGCCAACAAGCGATTACGGCGGCCAGCAATATTCAACTTATTTTGAGGGCGGATATGCTTTCAAAAACAAAGGTTTCGAAATCACACCGCTTGCCTCACTGCAATATATGCACCTGCACGTAAACGGCTATACGGAAAAAGATGCCGATGACGCAAATCTTACCGTAGACGCCCAGGATTACGATTTATTACAATCAGGTATTGGTGGAAAATTAGCTTATCCGATGGCAATTAACAATTGCACTTTTATTCCTGAATTTCATGCAAAATGGCTTTATGAATTTTTGGGCGAAGCCCAACAGGCAACCTCAACTTTTACCGGCGGCGGAGCGTCATTTGCGACAAGCGGATTTAGCCCGGCACAAAGCAGCTATAACCTCGGACTAAAATTTACCCTGCTTGCCAGACAAAATATCAGCCTTTCGTTCGGCTACGACTTTGAAGGAAAATCAGACTTCTACAGCCATTCCGGCGCAATAAACCTACGTTACGATTTTTAATGTTAAGGCAGATTAAATTCCAAATATACCCCTTCATTTTATTAGCCCTGCCGTTATTATCCGGCTGCATTACAGTTGCAACATCAGGCGATAAAGGTATCACTTATTACAAAATAGCCAAATCAGCTAAATTTGAAAAAGCACACCTCAAAACAAAATATTTTACGCTGACAACTTTTTATCATTTTGCAAAGCCGGGAGAACCTGTAAATATTTACATTGAGGGTGATGGCAATGCCTGGATTTTGCGCACTCGCCTGTCGAACAATCCAACGCCAAGAAATCCTTTGGCCTTACAACTTGCAAGTATAGATGAAAGCGCAAATGTTGCTTACCTTGCGCGCCCAGGTCAATACATTGAAGAAAAATCTTTAAAGGTCGACCCTTGTTATTGGTCGGATAAACGTTTTTCGCAAGAAGTGATAACATCTATGAGTGAAGCTGTAAGCCAGCTTGCTGATTTAATTAAAACAAATAAGATTAATTTAATCGGTTATTCCGGCGGAGGAGCAGTAGCGGTTTTGATTGCCGCGCAAAGAAACGATATTGTATCTTTGCGCACTATTGCAGGGAATTTAGATACAGAGGCAGTAAGCAAATACCATAACGTAAGCAAGCTTTCCGGCTCGCTTAATCCCATTGATTTTGCGAAAAATTTAAAAGATTTACCTCAACGCCATTTTATCGGCTCAAAAGATACTGTTGTGCCTCCTTCTATCGCCGAATCTTTTGTTAAACGTATGGGCGATAAAGATTATTCCCGCATAACAGAAGTTACCGGTACAACTCACTCAAAAGGCTGGATTAAGCACTGGAAAGAATTATTCTCTTATCCAATAAGCCAGCCAGATTGAAAATCTTCGATATCGCACAAAAATTCATTATGATTTTGGTATTGATATGAAGAAATTTATAGATATAATTAATTCATAACCGTTTTAAATATGAAAAACTTGCCTTCTTGCTTACGCTGGGGATTTGAATGGAGGAGTAAACTAACCTTATTCGGCTTGCCGTTAGTTCACATTGCGTTAGGTTTAAACAGCAACACAGGAAAATTACTTATCGCAAAAGGCATAATCGCTATAGGCATTTTTGGTATTGGGGTAATTTCGATAACCATGGTTGGAATGGGGGTGATTGCCTTAGGGCAGTTTTCTCTGGGTATAATTGCAATTGCCCAATTTGCCATAGGCATTCTTTTCGGGCTTGGACAGTTTGCAACCGGACTAACCGCCATCGGCCAATTTGCTTTTGGCAAATACGTCCTTGCGCAATTTGGTTATGGAAAATATGTCTTATCGAGCACAATAAAAGATATACGGGCTTTAGAATATTTTAAAAATATTTTCTCGATGAAATTTTAAAATAATAATGGAGACAAGATGAAAAAAATATTCTTTTTGGCTGTAATGTTTTCGCTTCTACCGCTAATTTCTTTTTCTAATGACAAGCCAATTGGTTTAAAAGCTCCGGATTTTATAGTGAGGTCAGGAGATAATAAAGAATTAAGCCTTTCCGATATAAAAGGCAAAGTTATAACCATATTTTATGAAACCAAAAATGAAATAGAAAAAAACCGTAAGCTAAAAACCGAATTAAATAAATTCTACGAAGAGCAACCAGAAGCAGTAAAGGAAGGTGTTTATAGGCTCGCAATTGTAAATTGCAATGGTGTGATTTTTTCCGGTGCCTGGAAGAGTGCACTTCGCGAAAATTCTGAAAAAGAAGGTATTACTATATATGGTGATTGGTCCGGCAAAATGGCTTCAGCCTATAAGGCTAAGAACAATAGCAGCAACTTTATCATTATCGATAAGCACGGCGTAATCCGTTATTATGCTTGCGGAATTGTAAATGACAAAGAGATTAATAAAATCAAAGATTTGCTGAAAAAACTTATTAAAGAAAAATAGAAAAATCCTTGGTAATTTGGGCAATCGGCATTTATTTTGCCTATTCTTTACCTAAGCCGATGTCGATTGGGTAATATTTTTGCGAGATGGGATTTGGTAGATAAGAGGAGAAACAAGTGAGCAAAAAGTTTTTTCTAATCATAAACGTAATGATTTTTTTATTCATAGGCAATATGGGTTTTCCCTTGCCGGCACAGGAAAATAACGATCCCTTTGAAGTAAAACCGGAAAGCAACAGGCCTAATTGCGATAAAGAGTATCGGTTTAAATATGGAGTTAAGATTAACTCAGCAGATGAATTTATCGGTTTTTTAAAAGCGCACCAGTCAGAAAGAGACCTTTATGATTTTCAGCCCACGCAGGAATTTCTTTTACCTCGTTATACGTTGGAGGCGAAAAAAAACAAAGATACGGAAAACAGTATTAATCTCGATAACCTGGAAGCAAAAGTTGAAACTATAGATTTACAGCATTCAAAACTTTCCAATAAAAAAATTTTCATTCTCAGAGTGTGGTTTAAGGATTTCAAAGAAAATTATCCCTGGCAAATTTTAATTAAAGCTAGTGACAACGGCTACTTTTCAGTAAAATTCTGCGCAGGAATATAATTATTTTTTCCTGCAAATATAAGCTAAGCCATATCCCATAGTTGGCATCCTGTCGAGAGTTGTAATTTTCTCCCCATAGCAGTAAAATACTATTTTTAAAAAGGAACTAATATGAAGAAACGTTTACGAGAACAAAGAGCCATATTTTATAGTGTTTTTAGATGGGTAATCCTGGCAACTTTTATCGGTATTATTGTTGGGGTAGCTACAGCTATTTTTTTAACAGCATTGAATAAAACTACCCTTATGGTAAGGCAGAATACCCGTTATTTTTTCTTGCTTCCCTGTGCACTTTTTTTAAGCTGGTTTATCATAAAGAAATTTGCGCCCGATGCCAAAGGCCATGGTACGGAAAAGGTTATAGAGGCTATACATAAAAGAGCAGGCGTTATAAAACTTGCCGTTGTTCCAATTAAACTTATAGCTACTGTTATTACCATAGCATTTGGCGGTTCCGCCGGCAAAGAGGGCCCTTGTGCGCAGATAGGCGCAGGCCTCGCATCATTCTTTAGCAGAATTTTTAAATTCGATGATTACGACCGTAAAAAACTGGTAATTTGCGGTATCAGCGCAGGATTTGCTTCTGTATTCGGAACGCCTATAGCCGGCGCAATCTTCGGAGTAGAGGTTCTTTTCATCGGCAGTATCCTGTATGATGTTATTTTACCGTCATTTATTGCCGGTATAATCAGCTACAATGTTTCTGTCGCCTTTGGAATTAAGTATTTTACTTATCCTATCGAGCTTATACCGGCATTTGGAAAAACTATTTTTGTAGAAGTCATTTTGTCCGGAGTATTCTTTGGGCTTTGTGCATTTTTTCTTATTGAGATGCTTTCTTTTGGCAAGTATATTGCTTCCAGGATAAGATTAAAAGAATGGCTTAAAAGCATCATAGGAGGCTTACTTCTTATCGTGATAGCGTTATCATTTTCAGATAAGTATCTTGGTTTAGGAATTAATACGATTGAATCTTCGCTTAAAGGGGCCATGGAGCCATGGTATGCTTTTATTCTTAAAACAATAACAACCAGCATTACTTTAAATTTTGGCGGGAGCGGGGGGGTAGTAACACCGATATTTTTTATAGGCGCTACCGCGGGCTTGCTTTTTGCAAAAATATTTAGTTTAAACACAATACTTTTTGCTTCAATCGGATTAGTGGCAGTTCTTGCGGGTGCGGCAAATACACCGATTGCCGCAAGCATTATGGCTATAGAATTATTCGGTCCGCAAATCGCTCCTTATGCGGCTATTGCCTGCGTAATAAGTTTTTTTATTACCGGCCATCGCAGCGTCTACCCCTCGCAGGTATTAGGAATAAGAAAGTCACGCTATTTAAACATTAAACTGGGGCAGGAAGTGGAAAAGTCGTAGCTATCGTATCGGAAATTAGGGTAAATATATAACTAAATAAAACATGATTAGCATTCTGGTAAGTATAGTTATAGTTATTTTTTTAATCGCCTATATTTTTTACGGAAGGTTTTTAGGCAGAAGAGTTACGCTTAATAATGACTCAATTACTCCTGCCTGTAAAATTAATGACGGCATAGATTATGTTCCGGCAAAACATACGCTACTTTTGGGCCAGCATTTTTCCGCAATTGCTGCAGCCGGGCCGATAGTTGGGCCGGTATTAGCCTGCCTTTGGTTTGGCTGGTTGCCGGCGCTTATCTGGATTGTGCTGGGTGCAATTTTTATCGGAGGAGCGCATGATTTCTTTGCCCTGGTTGCTTCAGTCAGGCACGATGGAGCTTCAATCGGCGAGATTGTTAAAAAATATATGCCTGGCCGCTCTTATAAATTTTTCCTTGTCTTTGTCTGGCTGGCTTTAGTCTATGTGATTATTGCCTTTACGGATATTACCGCGCATACTTTTAAAACTACAATTGAAGGGGCAAATTTTGGCCCTGCGGTTGCAGCTTCTTCGGTTTTATATTTATTCCTGGCGATGGCAATGGGGGTTTTGCTTTATAAGTTTAAGGTAAAACTTTTGTATGTAACCGCGATATTTTTGCCGTTATTGCTTTTTATTATCTGGGGCGGCCCGCATCTTCCGCAAGCGATACTCAATGCTTTTAATGTTTTTTCCGTAAAACAATGGGATATGATAATTTTATTGTATTGTTTGGCGGCATCGCTTATTCCGGTATGGCTGCTTCTGCAGCCTCGAGGGTTTTTGGGTGGATGGTTTTTATATCTGGTTATTACAATCGGGCTTATCGGCGCGTTGTTCGGTGGATTTAAAATAGAATTTCCCGCGTTTAATCTTAACGGCCTTGTAAGCAGCGTAAACGGGAAAAATATTTTTCCGCTTTTATTTATTACGGTTGCCTGCGGAGCCTGCTCGGGTTTTCATGGTATTGTCAGCTCCGGAACAACCTCAAAGCAGCTTAAACATGAAAGCGACAGTGTCCCCATTGCCTACGGCGCAATGCTTTTGGAGGGGTTAGTTGCCGTACTGGCTATTGCTACAGTTATGATGCTGCCAAAGGCGAGCACGATTTTAAAATCAGACCCGAACTTAATTTACGCCCACGGTATTGCCAGGTATTTAGGGCTTATTAAAATACCTTACGGAGCTGCGTTTGCTTTTGCTCTGCTTGCGTTTTCTACTTTTGTCTATGATACTTTGGATGTCTGCACCAGGCTTGCCCGCTATTGCCTGCAGGAGCTTATGGGCTGGAGTTCAAAAAAAGGAATGATACTCGCGGGTATCATTAGTGTTGCAGTTCCGTTTTTTTTCCTTATGCTGGCAAAAGAAAAGGGTTACCTGGTTGCCTGGCCGATTTTTGGCACAAGTAATCAATTGCTTGCCAGTTTCATTCTGCTGGCAGTTTCAGTGTGGCTTATGCATATGGGTAAAAGAACAAGGATAGCTATACTTCCAATGATATTTATGTTTGTAGTTACTCTGTGCTCATTGGTTCAGTTGATTATTCCTTTTATAAAGTCGCTTGTTGTTGGTTGGGGTAAGTCTCTGCCTTCAAGCGATATAATGCTTTCCGGAATATGTGGGATTTTGCTTTTAAGCTTAAGCTTTATGTTTATCTGGGAAGCTAAGCAGGTTTTCTCATCGAAGAAGCCTTCCTTATAAAAATTTACACCGCAAAAACGCAAAAATCCGCAAAGTCGCAAAAAAATCTTTTGCGTTTTTGCGTCTTCTTTGCGCCTTTGCGGTGTTAATTTAAGAAAACTTAAGTTTTCTTACCGTAAAATAAGTAATAATAAAAATTCCTGCCTCAAGCACAATCGTTGCCGCTGCTGCTCCCATATAAGAAAAAGAATATACAAGGAGAAATATTAAAGGTAGGCCTAACATCGCCATAATTACGTGAATTCTTGAATAAATATAAGTTTTTCCGCAGACAACCAAAAACTGCACGCGGAAGGCGTTAATTGCCACAAAAAATACAGAGATTAACAAAAGCCTTAAGGCAAGTACTGATTCCGTGGGGGTTGTGCCGCAGGCAATTCTGATAATTAAATCGGCAAAGACGAAAATAATTGGCAGGCAGATTAAAGAAATAATCGTTGTTATCCGCTGTATCTGCTGCATCAGCGTAAATGCTTTTAGTTTATTTTTTTGGAATATTTTATTCAGCCGCGGAAATATTGCCTGTGAGAAAGAATCAAGAGGAAAGGTTTGGCAGGCGCTGGCGATTTTCTCAGCGATTGAATAAAAACCGGTTACGGTATTATTGGTAAGCAGGCCGAGGATAAAGACGCGCGTATTGGTATAAGCGTTTATCGCAGCAACTGAAATAAAAATATCCCAACCGGCTTTAAGCTGCTGCCTTAAGCTTTTATACCCCTCGAATTTATAGGCTATCCGGAATCTTTTAAAAACTATATATTGGCTAATCAGCCCGGTTGTCAAAGCTACAACGGAGTTTATGAATGCAACTTTAAGGTAATCTCCCGGGACTTTTATAAATAAAAAAATAAGAATTGCCAAAGTAAACCCGCCGGCAACATTTAAAATAGTAATATATTTCATCTTTTCCGTGCCTTGGAAAAACCAGACAGGAAAAATTGTGTTTCCTGCTACCGCGCCGAAACTTAAAATATAAACCATCCAGTCTGCTCTAAATTTTGGGATAAAATAGATAATTGCGCAAAGTATCAAAAAGCTTAAAAAAGCCAGGGCAATTTTTACCGTCATCACCGAAGAAAATGCCTTGCATACTTTAGCGTGTTCTTGCTGGCAGAGAGAAATTTCTTTTGTCGCGGTAATACTAAAGCCGTAATCCGTAAGAATCATAAAATACTGCGTCAGCGCCTGGGCAAAAGCAATGAGGCCGAATTTTTCCGCGCCAAGGACCCTAAAAAGATAAGGTATTATAATAACCGGAAGGGCGTAGGTTATTATCTGCAATATAGAAAGCGAAGCCACGTTGTGCATTACGACTTTACGTTCGTCCGGATGCGCCATCCCATAAGTTTTTTTAATCAGCCTTATTAAAGACTTCATACTTTTAATTTATATTGTTTTAAATGGGAAGTCAAGTATGCGATTATGGAGTATTCTGAATTTTTTACTCCTACACCGACGCTATGCGTCGTCATTCGTTCAGCGGTTACGCGGCTAGTTTCGTCTATCGTTTATCGGTTAAGTTTCAAATGATGCTTAACGTTCGACGTGACCGTGACAAGCTCGCCCGCCTCTGGCGGGCAGGCAACCGCAACCGTTTAACTAATATTTCCATCTGAAATCATCTATGTTTTTACTGGAGTTTGTCCTTTGCGCCAGATAATGATATAATCTTATTATGTTTAAATTTCCAAAAGATTTTTTATGGGGCGCGGCAACATCTTCCTATCAGGTCGAAGGTAACAATAAAAATTGCGATTGGTGGCAATGGGAAAAGAAGGCCGGAAAAACAATATCAGGGGATGCCTGCCGCCACTATGGGCTTTACGAACACGACTTTGACATCGCTAAAAGCCTCAACCACAATGCCCACCGTTTCTCTATAGAATGGAGCCGCATTGAGCCTTACGAGGGAAAATTTTCCCATAAGGAATTACAGCATTATCTTGATGTTATCTTGGCGCTAAAGAAACGTAACATTGAGCCGGTGGTTACGCTGCATCATTTTACAAACCCAATCTGGTTTACAAAGCGAGGAGGCTGGGAGAACCAACATTCAGTTGAGCGCTACTTACGTTACTGTAACTTTGTTGTGCGTGCTCTGGCAAAGCACGTCCGGTATTGGATTACCATAAACGAACCGACAATATTTATATCGCACGCTTATATTCTTGGAGTGTGGCCGCCTCAGAAAAAATCATTGCTTAAAGCAGCGTATGTAGAGGAGCACCTGGCTTTAGCCCATATTAAAGCCTATCACCTCATACATAATATTTATAAAGGATTGCATCTTAACAAACCAAAAGTCAGCATTGCTCATAATGTAATGGCTTTTGTGCCCTGTAAGCATAGTTTACGCAACCGTCTTGCTGCATATTTGCGCGCTAAAGTATATAACATAGGATTCCTTGAAAGAATATCCATGGGTAATTTCTTAAAGCGTATGCCGCTTGATTTTATCGGCATTAACTATTATTCGCGGCAGGTGGTGGCTATTAAACAGTTAGGTGCAGGCAACATGGCAATGGATACTTGTGAGAAAAAACACCATCGTATCAGCAAAAATTCCCTTGGCTGGGATATCTATCCAAAAGGGCTGTATGACGTGCTTTTAGAACTTAAAAAATACAATTTGCCGATAATGATAACGGAAAACGGTATCTGCACGTATGATGATGGCCAGCGCTGGAAATATATACATGACCACTTAAAATATATTCACCGTGCGATGAGGAAGGGGGTTAAGGTTATAGGTTATCTTTATTGGTCGCTTATGGATAATTTTGAGTGGGATAAGGGTTTTGCGCCACGGTTTGGGATTGTCGGCATTAATTATAAAACTTACAAAAGAACCATAAGAAAAAGCGCTAAAAAATTTGCGGAGGTTTGTAAGAACGGTATTTTGAAATAAAAATTATTTATCCGCCTACGCCCTTCTCCTTGTTATGGCTGGTAGGGCTTCGGCGTCCTCCTTCGCATAAAGCTACGAAGGACGCCCTTCGAAGCCTTGGCGAAGTAGGGCGGATGTCACTGAATAAACACATTAAGGTGTTCCATGGACAAAAAGAAATTAGCAATTATCCATATCGTTAAAAAAGAATTAGGCCTGGCTGATAGTGAATACAGAAAAATTTTGCAGGATGTTGCCAGTGTAAACAGCTCAAAAGACCTGGACGAAGCTGGTTTCAAAAAACTGATGAACTACTTCGTCCGCAGTAAATATTACCAGGTTAACCCTCATGGCCTTACCATAAAACAAAAAATATTTATTAAATATCTTGCCAATAAACTCGGCTGGGAAGAGGAGCATCTTAACAACTTTTTGCACAAGTATTATCATAAAACCAAGGTTGATGAATTAACAAAAGAAGAGGCCATAAAGGCCATTGAATCTTTAAAAGGTGTAAAACAGCATCAAAAATGAGCGTATGTTAGTAATACATTCCGTAGATACAATACTTCATTAAACCTTTTCTTCAATTAAAAAATATAAATCTGATTTTAAATTTTTATGATATTTATTGAGGGTGGGTAATCTTTTGAGGGGAGTTAGCTAATTAACTTTTATAGATTTGAGTTTCATAAAAAGAGAAGAGAGAGGAACGAGGATAGAAGAGAAAACGGCCTTTTCTTCTATCCTCGGTTCGTTAACTGCGATCGTTTTTTCAATAATTAGTATCTTTTTTCTCTGTAACCTGAGTTTCTTCCGCCGCCGCCGAAGTTATTGCTTCGTGGCTCCATTTTGCGGGCTTTGTTTACTGTCATCTTTCTTCCGTTTAGTTCCTGCTCGTTCAAAGCATCTATTGCCTGTTGAGCTTGTTCTTCGGTTTCAAACTCCGCAAAGCCAAAACCTTTAGACCTGCCGGAGAATTTGTCAGTAATAATTCTTACTTCTTTTACGCTTATC
>JALOCC010000067.1 GCA_023227945.1 Candidatus Omnitrophota bacterium | reverse complement strand
AAAACTACAACCTTATACCGGTAAGGTTTATCGCGGATCTCACTTGGATGACGCAACAAAACTCGTTATGGTGACAATGAAACCTGGTGATTTGATTTACATGAAGGCGTTCACTTCTACTAGCAAATCAGCATCAGAAGCGGAATATTTCACTTCAGATGTAAATTTCGAAATCGAAAGCCTAACGGGAAGAGAAGTCGTTGCTTATAGTAAGTTTCCTACAGAAGAAGAAGTCATTATGTCGCCTGATACCAGATATGAAATCACAGATATCCAAATAAACCCAGATCCGTATTTGGGAAATACGCTAATCAGAATCAAGATGAAGGAATTACTTTCTACACAGAGAGAAACAAAGATTCCTTCTAATATGAGAAAGAGAGAACCTTCCTCTAATGATTTAAAGGATTTTCTTTTGAAGAATCCAAAACTTACGCAGAAACAAAGAGAAAGGATTATGCGCCTTCCTCTTGAAGACTTGAAGAAACTTGTTCTTATGATGTTCACACACGGGAAGAAAAACCGTGTCGTCAACAAGAATGTTCCAGAAGAACAAAATGAAAAGTTTACAGAAATTTTTATTTAAACTTCCATAAGATGGCATGCCTAATAAAATGGGAGAAATTGAACATGGACGCAAAAATTAAAGACGCGATTATCTCACTTCTTAAAGCCCGCAGATTTCGAAACTGGTGTTTGATTATATTGGCATCTGTTGTCGCTTATATCACTGGGAAAAGGATTCTTAAGTATTATGGAGTTCGTCCAAGTAAGAAAGACAAACGAGATTATGGAATCTCCATGTCAGAAAATCCGATGAAGCTACAAGACTCTTTTTCTCTTTCTTTTCCGGTCTTAAAGAATCAGCAAACGGTTTCAAGCTGTGTAGCCCATAGCCTTTCTTATGTTTCAGAATATCTAATCCCCAAAACCGGAAATTACAATCTTGACCGTGTAAGTGTCGGATGGATATATGGATATCGTCCGGAAGGATATTATAAAGGAGAAGGAATGTTTCCTCGTCAGGCGATGTCAACTCTCCAAAAAAAAGGAGTGCTTAGACACAGGGATTTTCCATATAATGAAGAAGTTCCTGAAATTATAAACCGAGTGAACGGTAGTCTTCCGGAGCTCTTGAAGAAGGCGGAACCGAACAAAATACCGGTGTTTTTTCAATTAAAAAACAATGATGAAATCAAACAGTGTCTCACAAAGTACGGACCTGTTACTATCATGTATCCGGTTTACGACAGTTTCAACACCCCTAATGATGATAAAATTGAATCTGTTAAAGGAAAATTTTATGGTTATCATCAAGTCACCCTTTATGGATGGACTGGTAATTATTGGGTTATGGTAAATAGCTGGGGCGACAACTGGGATGAAGACGGTATTGCAAAGATTTCTATGTCTTATCCTTGGCAAGAAGCTTGGGGGCTTTCAAACGATCCTTCGGCCGCGATAGTTCCTCAAAAAAAAACATCTTTTATAAAATGCTTGTTTGGATAAAGAACTGGATTTAACAACGAAAGGCTAAATGAAAGATAAAATAACGGTATTTCTTACCGCATTTCACAGGATGGATAACGTAGAAGTTTTACTTCAGTCGTTAAGCCGACAGACATTCAATGACTTCGATATTGTTATTATAAATAACAATATCAATGAACGTTTTCGAATCAATGAAATGACGTGGGAAAGCGACAATCAGATGAACATAATTGTTGTTCACATGGATTACAATTCCGGAACCATAGCGAGATATTTGGAAGCGAGACAAAGGGATTGTGATTTTGCCATTTTCTTAGATGATGACATCATTTTAAGGAAAGAAAGCATTCAGAGTTTCGTTGATTCCCGACAAAAGGGAAAAGCGGTTTCGTGTCTCGGTTATGAATTCGGAAGTAATCTTTCTGAAAAGAAGAAGGTGTATTCCGGAAATGCAAAGGCTATCGGAACAGGAATGATGATTTTCGACGCAGAGATGATTCGACGGAATGATTTCATTTCTGAATGGAAGCCACAATTCTATGTGTGTGACGACATGTGGTTTTGCCGTTATCTACAGACACACGGATATGAGACTGTGGTTGATAAAAAAGTGAAGGCATTCCTTAAGCCGTCTGAACCTTCTTCAATGATCAAAACGGGGATCATTCAAAAACTTAAACAAGAGTTTGTAGATTCAGAACAATGGTAATTCTTTCATGTATTGGAAATACACACAAGACCCTAATGGTAATTGGATAGACGATTTTGGTAAACGGTATTACATTACTTCTGTTAGTGACGAAGAATATTCTGTTCTACTGAATAAAGAAGGATTCTTTAAACACTGGTCACAGGAACGTTTTATCGAATTGGCAGGACTTAGAGAAGTATGATCCCGAAAACTCTTTTTATGGCTTGGTCGGGAAGTGAAGTCCCAGAATGGGCAAAAAAAGCCTTCAGGGAATACCAGGATTGCTTGGGGAGTAGTTGGACGTATGATTTCATTACCGACTTTAAGATACCCTCTGCACACGTCCTAGCGCAGGAAATAGAAAGACTTCCTAATCTTGTTTATAAAGCCGACATTTATAGGTTATGGCTATTGGAAACTTACGGTGGAGTGTGGGTGGACACAGATACCCGTTCTATCCGAAATCTGGAACCGCTTCTTAATAAGGGTGCCTTTGCAACTTGCCATAGGACTTCGGCAAAAGACGCTTTGGAAAACTTTCATGTTGATAGTTGTATATTGGGTCAAGAAAAGAACGGATATCTTACACATGCCGTTATTCCACAAGCTTTAGCGAGTCAAAACAAAACAAGATATAGATTCGGGATTAAAGATTATCTTACAGAAAAATGTCCTGTGGAAATAACGATTGGCGCATTTGATGAAGCCGCGACGAAACCAGAACTGTTTGACTTTTTACACTGTCGATTCAATCCGATAGTTCCCAAAAGGGAAGATTCTTATATACGGCATTACCTGACGAATCTGCACTTAAACAAAATTTGATATATCACGATATTGACATGGATCGAAACAACAGAGTTTTCATTTTGTGCGGAGATTATGGGATAACCAATTCCTTCAATAAAATCTTTGACAGGATTTGGATGAATGCCATTGGCGGGCACAGTTTCGGAATAGAAAAGAAAGAAAATAATCAAGACAAAGACGGTAAAAATGTCGGCGGGTTTGACGGAGACGGATGGGCGAAAGTGGATTGGCAAATTCTTTTGAGTAATGAGGACGATGTTTTTGAAAGCGGAGATTGGAAAGGGTTAAGTCTTAAGGTTATCGACAAGAAGATAAAAGGGAAAGGAGATCACCTTTTAATCATTAGGGGAAGCCGAGACGGCATTGAAAGCCTACAGAACATTTTTGACAACGCAAGGGAAGAATTGAAAAAAGAAGACAAGGAATTCGGATTTATTAAGCTTTTTAGTGATGATGATGAAAATCTGCATCTTGGAAGCATCTACGCGGATGACGGAGGCGACGGTTTCGGTTTCTATGTCATATTGGAAGATAACAACGTTTTCGACAATCCGATAGAACTGTCAAAAAAAATGGGGATGGAAGTCGAGTTTTACAGGAGATAACAAATGGATTACAAAACAGAATTGATGAAAATCGCGAAATTGATTAAGGCTGAAGAAACCGGAATTGAATATACGGAAAAGAACAGTAAAGATCACAATTTTAAGTATAAGGCAGACACCATTAGGGTTTACGATAACCCTAATCAATTAAAGCGTTTTACCGCTGTTCTTACAGGAAGGGAATGGGATGAACCTGGAAGTACAGACAAGTCTCTAATTCGGTTTGACATGAACGGGAAAGCCGTTTTTGCAACAGGGAAAGAAGATCAGAAGCTTGGTAAACCAGTGGCTTGGAAAAGTATTCCTTCTTCTATACAGAAGAAGGTTTTGAATCAACTGTCAGGTAAATGGGAAGAATAACCTACCGTCAAAATCGGGAGCTTTCAAATGCTGACTAGTCAAAATCTTAACAGAATATCTTTCTTTGAAGAGAAAGATATCGACAGCAATTCGCTAGATGCAGATATCAAGCTTCTTGGATATTTCTTTGAGAGCTTCTTAGATTCCTCATATATCAAAAAGGGAATGAAAAGCTTATGTGAAGACGGAATCTATCACTGCATCCTTGTGTTACGGGATGAAAAAACGAGAATCAAAATAGAAGCGGAATCTAACGGAAAAGATAAATCCATCAAAGTCTACATCAACGAAACGATGAGACGGTTTTCAGATAAAGAAAATCTTATTAATGCTTGTAGGACTTTGGAAAGAGACGCTTCAGATAAAAACCTTATCCCTTTTTCAAAAGAAGGATTGGCTTATCTGTCTTGCAAGGATCATCTATCAGAATTCAGGGAGTAAAAATGGACTACAAAATAGAACTTAAAAGACTGGCAGTTGAGATTCATGGGAAGAAAAGGACCGCTGCAACGACACAAGATGTCGCCTTGGCATTCACAAAGTATCTGATAGGTGACAGAGAAATCGCTATTAGAGATCTTCAGAAGCTGAAGAATATTCCAAATCAGGTTTTGGGATTTGAATACCATGAAGATAACTATAATCAGACTTTTGACAAACTTTATAAAAAAATTCTTCAGGCTTTGAAATCTGGATTGATCAAATAAAGGAGATCTCAAGATGAGAATTAATGCGGAAATTTATAAAATTGCTAAAATATTAACCGCTGAATATGATTATATCCATGATCCCGAACATAAGGAAAATCCAGGAAGCGGTTATAGGCGTACAGATAGGGGTTGGTCTAAATCAGAGAATAACAAAACCGTTTCTCAACAGACTCTTAAAGTCACCCCTAAGCACCTAGATGTTCTTAATTGGGCGGCGACTGTTTTACGTGAAAATTATGACACTCTAAAGAAATCTCCTAACTGGGAATCAAATGACGATAAGTTGCTGGAAGTTCTACGCGAATTAAATAGGACAAAACATGACAATATAACACCAGATGTCAGCAAGTCGAAACATGATTTTGCGATGAAGAACATGGCTGAACAATTTATAAAGTCTAAACTTCCTAAGAACATGTCTCTTCTAAATGTAGATCATGAAGGTATTATAATTACAGCACCAGAAGATGTTTCAGATATTGAACTTTCAAATACGCTAAACAATCTTGCAAGCTGGTGGGGATTTAAACACGGAGAGAAGCCCATTTCAATTGAGAAAGGAGATAATTCATTTTTCGAACCTTATAAAAAGGCTACCATTAAATTTTAACTGAAGCATAAAACAGAAAATCTTCATAAAGGAGATAATTTTTTTGATATTCGGATAAAATATTGAAAGCCCGTTCCACAAAGGGGCTGAACGGTAAAGATGGTCTTTATTGTTTGCGGTTTAAGAACTAATGCCGTGAAGTGGGGAAAAAGTTCAAAGGTGAGAATATGTCAGGACAGATTATCATACCTGAAGTTGAAGGCAAATTGACAGGTGGAGTCCGTGGTGTCGCCAATTGCAATTGGTGGCAGTATGCCCGTGATGTGAGGAACATCGCACGTAACAGCCGCGTAACCCTTCCTACAAACGTTCAATTGGCTGCGATCAAGGCTTTCATCGATACTATTTGCAAGTGGGATGATGTCACAGACAAATATATCGGGACAAGGACTTGGTTGGGATACAAGCTCAATCTCAAGGCCATTTCAAAATTGACATACTATGTCGGTGATACTGCGGTTGAACCGGCACCGGTACTTGTCAAAGTTCTTGAACATATAAGCCGTGATTTGAAGAAGATCCCAGTTAATAATGCTGAAAAAACGGCGGTCGATACATTGATTGCCGCTACGGATAACCGTAGACTCGGTACTGGACCTTACTTCGGTGGTGTTATTGGAGAAAAGAAAACCATCTAAAAGGCTGACGGGGAAATATTTCCCCGTATGAATTTCGCTGTTGTTAAACAGTGATAATAAAGTGATAAAGATTTCCTTTATCCCTTTTAAAAGCACATGACTTAACAGTCATGAAAAAATGAGGTAAAAATGAACATTGAAAAGTACGTCGTAACGACAACGTGGAATATCTCTCGTTTCGGAGCAAATCTTACACGAGGACAGATATTGAATTTCGATCCTGAAAAGGGAACTATGGAAGTTAACGGAAAGATTTTTCAAGATGCTTCCAGAGAAGTGGAAGCCGGAAAGAAAATTATTTCTCCTTCCACTAAGACAGCAATCCTTGTTCCCTATACGGACAAGATCGCCAAGAATGTGATTTCCGATATTGAAAAGAGATTGAAGGCAAACTCTTCCAAGGTTGAAGCGCCGAAAATGGTTGTGATCAATTCAGACGCAGATTTGATTGATGTTATCAATCTCGGAATAAAAAATGTAGATCTTCCAGCAAGATCTAAATTGCCAGAACTTGATCAAAAACTTGAAGTTATTGAAGAAAACAATGTCGTAAAGACCCTTACTGGAATTGAAGAATTACAGGAACAGGTAGAAAATCTCCAGAAACCCATAAAAATGAAAGTCGTGGCTGCAGACGAAAGTGGTGCCGGAAACGTAGCCGGGAAACCTTTGGTAAACGCAGGTCTTAAAATAAGGTCAGTTGCGTTAAAGAATCCTGCTGTTTCTAAGAAGGGGAAAAAGTAATGTTTTACAGTTATGAATGTGGATTTTGTCACACCGTAACGACGATTAACTGTCTGATGAAGGATATGAAGAGGGATATTGTTTGTCCTGAATGTGGAAGAAAGGCTATTAAATTGATTGAAGCCCCGACTCTCATTGGAGTATCTTCTTCAAAAGACAGAATAAATAAAGAACAGAAAAGGAAAAACGTAGAAGCGGGAAAGGTACAGCACGGTAGTCACCTTTCAGCAAGGACGGGGATGAAATAGTTGTTATGGGAGAAGGGATTGATAAAGGAACGCAAAAGACATACAGGACATCTGACTTGTATTTCGGAGCGTTCCTTTGTTCTTCTAGGGCGAATTTTCAAGGTATAGAAAAAAAAGAAGACGGGAAAATAATTTTCATTTTCCTTGTAAAAGAAGACGAAATAGAAAAGAAAAAAGATTTATTCTTCAAAGGATACGGAACAGTGAATGCCTATCGGTTTGTGGATAATATAAGACGTTTGAAAAGCCTTTGTCATAGCTAAATGATTAGTTTTGATAATACCGTCTCATTGTATAAGAGACAGGTGTAAAAAATGGCCAATTATCCTTCAACCTACATACCCATGAATGTACTGTCATCAGAAAGGGCAAATGCTCTTATTGATGATTTCCTTACCCCCAAGCTTCTTCGTTTCCGTCAGATAGAGGTCAATGATGAACCTTTAAAGCTGGACAGCGACAGAAAGACGTGGCTTTTCGCTTTCGGAAACGTTTTAGAAACAGCGCCTTTAAGAATCGTGAGAGCTAATGAAAAGATGATGCCGGATTCTTTCGAAATAGATCCTCAGATGGGGAAATTGACATTTCCGGATGTAAATTCCAGTTTCCAAATAATTTCAGGAAATGATTTGATAGATACTGTGGACGCAATCGGAAACCCTCTGATTGATGTTTCGGCTTCATACAGTTTTGATTATTTCCCGGCGGAAGTTCTTTACGGATTTCTTGTTTCATCGATTAATACAATTAATTCGGCCGGTCAAGACAGTTCTCCGACGTATTATACCATAGAAAACTGTCCGGATTATTGGGCAGGAGTGATTGTTGATTTGGCATTTGCACAATGTATGGAAAGATTGTTGTTAGACTATGATTTATGGAAAGGCCGTTTAATATTCGCGATAGGAGCAGATATGCTTCTAGAAGGACAGGGTGGAGACATTGTTTCACAGCTTTCTACTCTTAAACAAAACGCGGAAGATCGCGCATATAAGACGATTGACAATCCTGTTTTCAAGGCGGGTGGACGTTTGCTGGCATATCCGACAAATTATTATTGGAGAGCCGTATCCGGTGTCGGAACATCCGGAACGATGAATGTCGGCGGAAGACTGAGGGGATGGAGAGTCAACAGACTAGGGAGATAAAAATGAATTTTAAACAAGAACTTCGCGGAATCGGAGAAATCATTAAAGAAGCCGGTTTTTTTGAAAGGTTAAGAGAGGCTGCGA
>JALOCC010000009.1 GCA_023227945.1 Candidatus Omnitrophota bacterium | reverse complement strand
TGACATGCTGTTAGCAACGCCGCGCTGGTTAATGTTGTTGAAGCTGGATAAGAGGTTATTGTTTATTTTGTTAAGGGCGCCATATTGGTTGATGTTAGTGAAGGTTGAGCCTTTATTTCCTGAGATGCTATTACCAAGGCCGTACTGGTTAATATTATTCATGCGGGTAGCATTGTTCGAAATTACGTTGAAGGCGCCGGATTGGTTAATGTTACGATAATGAGAAAAATTATTGGCCGCTGTAAAATTGCCAACTCCGTATTGTCTAACGTTGGTTAAAGATGAACCATTAGAAGCTTGCGCGTAATTAAATGCGCCTGATTGCTTTAAGCCATTGATATTTGAAAAATTGTCTGCTCTGGCATAGTTGCCGAGGCCGTATTGATGTGTACCGCCGATAGTAGACCCATTGGAAGCGAATAATCCATTTAATGCGCCAGTTTGGCTGCTGTTTGTTATATGTGAATTCCAAAAAGCGCCTGCAACGTTACCAAAACCTTGCTGGTTAAGCCCTGTAATTGAACTGCCTGCGCCAGTCATTTGTACGTTCCAGTTACCATTTGATTTTACAGTAGTTGCAGCACCGGTCGCCGCAACAGCGCTCGTTAAAGTACTAATGGTATTGAGGCCCAAAGCCTTTGTGGCTGTTGATATATTTTGCCATCCTTGATTTGTAATTTGAAAATTAACCAAAGCACCTTTAGGAACGTTCCCTTCTGCCCGTTGAATGCCCAACGCTTGGCCTGCTTTTGTTAATAAACTACCTGCACTAACAGCTGCCGACGGATTAGCGGCCTGTGGTTGTGTTGTTGCGGGCGAAGGAGATGGCTTTGGAGATGAGTATGATTGCTGTTTAGGCGGCGGATCTTTCTTTTTTTCTTGTGCATACGCACTCCCGCCGAAGACAAGTGAATTTACGCCGGAAAGCAAGGAAAGTAAAACATTCTTTTTGGGAAGCGTAATTGGTTTTTGATATGAGGATTTAAGAGTGCTTGCGTAATCAGAACCAGCTCCGGAAATTGCATCTTGGTAGAGCATGCAAAAAACAAGGAACAAAGCTATCGTTCTTATAAACGGCTTTGCCCGTTCTTTTTGTGTTTCGTTAAAAATTCCCGAATATTGTTGGTTACTACTTTCGTCCATTTATTTATTTATTTATTTATTAAATAAATAATAGAAAAGTAAAACTTCCCCCTTCCCCCCAAATACGCTAATTTCGCTAATCTAACGCTAATCACCGCTAATTTTTTATTCGCGAATATTCGCGTTCGATTTGCGTCTATTCGCGTTGCAAAAAAAAGAAAGCCGGATTACCAAATTGGATTTCGGTAACCCGGCTGACCTTGTTCGCTTCGCTCACACGCAGATTAGCGCAGATTTGAAACAGATTATCACAGATATTTTTCTGTGATCATCTGCGTCTGCTAATCTGTGTTCATCTGTGTTTTAAAAAGGTCCCGTGGCTTTGCGCGCCTCAACTTACGTTGAGGTTTGCCTTTACCTCGTTAGAAATATTTCCTAACAAGGCAAACTCCGTTATTTCTAACGGGGTTTATCGTTTCCCAAATTTATCTTATCTTATCACCTTTAAAATATAACATATTATATATATAAAAGTCAACCCGAATTCCAAAAAAAATGCATATTTTTAAAGGGTTTTACAAAAACCCGCTTCTATCAAAATTCGACCTAAAAATCGTCAAAAATTGGAATCACATCGCCTAATTTTTTGCCTACTCCGCCCTCAATAATTAACCCTTAATGCCACTTGTTAAATAGAGATATGGACAATATTTTTATAAACCTTTAATAATAAGCAACTTATGAATTATATATATGATAATTGCATGACAATGCCGGCTTAATATAAATAGCTGATAGCCATTTTAAGGAAGTTTTCAACCATTTATGGCGAATTTTCTTTGAAAAGCTGCCAGCGGTTTAGCTCCCCAAGATCTTATTCAACTGAAATCTTGCGGGAGATTAGTTGAAATTTTAACAAGGGCGAATCAAGCGCTGCCTTGTCTTCAGGAAAGAACTACCCCCCCCCTCTGGTGCGTCTCCACCTTTAATATGCCCAACACAAGCCCTGGAGCTGATGACTTGCTATAAAAAATTTGAACAACCTAACAAAAAGCCTTTACAGGGTTCTTTTTCCATCAGGATTCTACTTCAGCAGAAGAGAATTTCTCGGCTAAGATAGAGGGATTTTTGCCCAAAAAGAACAAATTCCAACGATGCTTGGACAATTATTTCATAACTTACTGATAATAAGCATATTATGTACTGTTACTATAATATTTGCTTAAAAAATAACACTAAATTATTACTAGTAATGCGTTGTTTTGGTTTATGGATTATCAATGGAAAATGGCAAAATATTGTTAAATTTGGTGCAATATCTGCTATAAATAAATGGGTTTCTTTAAACCCTGTCTAAAGCTAAAAAGCGAAACTGCCGTGGCTTCTGATTTTTTGGTTTCGCCGCGGAGCGAAACTCTGAACCGAAAGCTATCCATGTACGTCCTTACAGGCGTGACTCTCTGGTTCATGGGTAAACACACCAGGTAACAAATTTCCTTGCTATAGCAATGAAATTTGTTACCAAATATTATGGCATAAAAACAGGCCTATGGTATTTGTGCAAATTCTCATTAGCATAAAATGATGATAAACTATCAGTCCTTTTAAGGCTATAATTTAGCCTGGAGCCCGCACGGCCTGACTGCCAAAGGCAGGCCGTGCCTCGCCCCGCCCTGTTCGCCTTACGGCGGGCGAGCGGGCAGGGAATTTTGGCAAAGGGATTAATTTTTCATAAACCTTCGAGGAAATCTCGCTCAATATACCTTAAGTACCATTAATGATATTTTCCTTCCCAAATATACATATACTGCATCAACTCACCTTTTTTCATGCTTAAACCAAAGAAAACAAGGCTTTGCGGGTCAATTATTCATAGTTTTTGGCAGGAAAAGAAACCCCTTATGCATTGCTGTATCACCCGAAACTAACATACTTTTGGCGCAAAAAACAAGGCTTCACCTTCTTGAATGAACATCCTAACAAATGAAATATCTCGCAAGAAAGCGTATAAAAAGAGTCTTTTGAAGCCCTTATGCTTTTTTTCATATATCCCGGCATCCTGTTGTTTCTTCTTAAAAATTTTGAGCAATTAAACAGCGTTATATTTTCTAAATTATATTCAAATTGTAAACGTTTTCGCTTTTTGTTGCTATTTATCTTGACATTTATATTAGAATTATGGTATTGTTTAATTGGGTAAATGAGCAAATAGCAAAATGGTAAAAGGGGAGGCGAAGAACCTCCCCTTTTTATTTGGGGAGAAATAAGGGGGCTCAATGAAACGGAAAAGCTCTCGAAATTTTCAAAACAACAACAAAGTACTTTATCCTTGTTTATCAACAAACAAATTACTGAGGATATTTTTTAGTAGCGCCCTGTTCTTTTTGTGTATTTTTATTGCTTCAGAAAACATCTTTGCCCAAATAAAAGGAGGTAGTTCCACAAGCCTTATACAAAATGGTGTTTTTGATCCGAGCAATCCGAATGAGCCTGCTCCTGGCACATCTCCGCGATCAATGGAACCGCAAATACCACAAGCGCAACCAATAGTAGCTACGCTGATACGAAATCCTAATGTCAATACATTACAGCCTGACTTGTCATCAAGGCAGGCTGTAATCTCACGAACAATACAACCGCATCTTTACGGATTATCAGGTAGCGCTGATCCCAATGTAACCCTAAAGCAAAATTGGGCACCAAACAGCACTTTTATGGGACCACCTTCTGCCGATAAAATAAGCTATAACCCAACAAGCCCTGCGATATCAAGAACAATAACGCCGTTTCCGAAACCTGATCATGTTTCTGCAACTCCAATAGTGGCGTTACCAGAACGAAAAACCGGCCTTGGCATAGAACCCTCGTCTTCTTCAGCGCCAGGAAAAATACCTAAAGTAACGATGACGCCAATAATAACCGTAGAGCCGATTATTCCTATCGTAGACGGCAATAATAATTTTACGCCACCTAAAATTGCATCTACTCAGCCTTTGACCCCTATAAAACCTTTGCCCAACAATAACCTTGCGCGGCCACTTTTAAGTTATAACCAGCCATCACAATTAAAGCCGTTGCCAAACATTACCAATTTAAATACCATTTTTAAACCAAACAAAATAGATGTACCTTTTAACATTACACTTCAGAATTTAAAATATGCAAATGCCCAACCAATTAAGTTACTTAAGCCTTTGCCGGCAATGAAACCCATAGTTAACCCATCTTTAAAAACTCTGCAAGCGCAGCCATTTAACAAACTCACAACGCCAAAAATTACACCTATAAATAATACTATGGTTAAACCGATAGCAAGCCTTAAGCCAATACCAATGTCAAAGCCTATAGCAAATACCTTAAAACCGATGCAAGCACCTAATCTTGTCAAATCTACGATACCGAGCATTAAACCTATAAATAATAATATGCTTAACCCGACAGCAAACCTTAAGCCATTAGCAATGCCGAAACCCATAGTAAACACCTTAAAACCGATACAGACACCTAATCTTGTCAAGTCTACAATACCCAAGATTACACCTATAAATAATACTCTGGTTAAGCCAATAGCAAGCATTAAGCCGCTAACCATGCCAAAGCCTATAGTTAATACCTTAAGGCCGATACAGACACCATCTTTTGTAAAATACACTATCCCGGCAATCGCGCCTATTAATAAGCTTATAATTAAACCTATAGAAAGCCTTAAGCCATTAACAATGCCAAAGCCTATAGCTACCAATATTAAAGCTATGCCGATGCCTAAATTTGCTCATGTAGATATTCCTTCTTTAAATTATATGAGTAAAACGTTTAACGTCGAGATGCCGGAACAGATAGAAAGCGTAACTATGCCTAAGATTACACCCATTAAAATGACGCCCATACGTTTACCTGAAGTAGAAATCCCTAAATACGCTATGCCTCGTATTGCGGCAACAGAAATCAAATATCAGCCTATAAATAAGCAGTATGTTGAAAAAACTATTAAGCTTTATGACGCAAAAGTTATGCATGACGCAAGCCGCATCAACTCGATGATTTCGCCAAGCAATGACTTGCAGAAGTATTTCAATGGCAGGAATACGATTAGAATTGATTTGGTAAAATTCGTTCAGAATGCACCTGGCCAGCGTAAAGAAATCATAAATCAGGCACAAACTTATGTAAATAGCGCTGAAGTAAAGAAACTGAAAGCTTTGGATGCCTGGCGCAATGAGTACGATAAATTTTTGGCGCTGTCATCTAACGTTTCCAATGTCGTAAAGGAAACTGGCCAGGTTGATGCTTACTCTCTGGAGTACCTTGAAAACGTAAAAGAAAATCTTGATACGCTTACCCGTAAGATCACGGATATGGGAATAGATAAAGCAGCTATGCAGCAAGTTATAAAAAGCCCCAGTGAAACAGTCATTAATCCTTTAATGAAAGAAAAAGCTCCAATGCCCTCGGTATTGGAGAATCCTTCTCTAAGGATTCTGCCTGAAAGTAACATTTCTCCTAAGATTAATATATTCGGCAGCCTAACTCAAGGGGTAAGCAGCCTATTTTCTTCTACGGTACACGCTGAAGAACAATAAGTTAGAGTACTTTTTTGGCAGAGAAAAAGTTCAAAGATAGCACTTCTGCTTTTTATTCCTTTCTCTCCCTTTAAATTTTTAGATTTTTTTAGCGGCTGGTTCTATAATCTATAATCTGTTATCTGTACTCTGCATCTACATTCCCGCGAATAGCCCTTCCTTAATAAACCTAATCAGAATCGGGCCGGCAACTATAATTAGAATAACCGGTAGGATACAGAATATAAGCGGAATTAACATCTTAAGCGGGGCTTTCATTGCCTGGCGTTCGCCGCGATGAAAGCGGCGCATACGCGAGTCTTCGGAAAGTATTCTGAACGCTTCTTCAACAGGTGTTCCCATCCTGTCTGCCTGTATAAGCGTTCTCACAAAGGAAGTGACATCCGGAATATCCAGGCGCTTTGCCATATCGCGAAGCGCCTCAACTCTGGGCTTACCTACGTTTATTTCCTTTAAAACCAACACAAGCTCTTCAATCATTGGGTTGGGCTTAACTTTATCAACAACCCAGCGCACTGCTGCCATAAAATCAAGCCCGGCACCAACGCAAAGCCCCAATAAATCTATGGTTTCAGGAAGAATTCTGACAATAGAATACTTTCTTTTTTTGACACGGGAATTAAGGATAATATCGGGAAACATTAAGCCAATTACCGCGGCTATAGAGAGCCACAACATCTGCTTTACGCCTAACAAAAACAAAATAAGCGGCAAAGCTATGGCAAGCAGTTCTTTACCAGCCATAAACTCTCCCGGTGTTGTTTTCCATTTGGCAAGATACATTTTATTTTTTAAGGGTTTTTCTATTTTTAAAATTCTTATTAACCCTTCGTTAAGCGGGGCAAATGGGCTTAAGAAGAAGGAAAAAGCAGACTCTGATTCTTTTATCCTCTCGCCGAATACGGATATAAATTCGGAAGGCCGCGGGAAAAGCGACAGGAAAAAAACCGCACTTCCGGCAATTAAAAGCAAAAAGCCTATCGTATACCACATTATATTTCTATCCTTCCAAAAATTATAATTAAAATAATACCTACTACTTGTAAAACTACAGCTATAATAAGAAAAATTCTTCCCAGCTCGTCTTTCCACATAACATCAAAATGGTCCGGACGGATTTTACGCACAACCACAAAAAATACCGGTCCAAGCAGCGAAATTATGATTGACTGCAGGCGAGCCTGAAGCGTTAGGGTGGTAACCATCTCTCGCAGTTTAATCCTGTCTCTTATTGTTTCAACCAGGCGCGAAAATACTTTTGTAAGGTCTCCTCCGGTTTCTCTTGCTACAAGTATGGCGGAAGTAATTAAGGTCATTTCTTCCGAGGGCATTCTTTTTTCAAGGCGTAGCAATGCCTCCTCAAGAGTAACACCTACCTTAATTTCTCTATTTAGCAGGGAAATTTCATTGCTTAAGGGAGAGGACATTTCTTCGGCGACAACTTCAAACGACTGCGTCAGTGTTAAACCGCCCTTTAAACAGCTATTCATAACCATAAGCCCGTCAACAAGTTGGAGTATAAACTTTTTGCGCCGGCGTCTGTCCATTGTATTGATAAACCAGCCGGGGATAATTGCGCCAACCGCCAAAAATATAAGCCCCATCCACCATTGTTTAGTTATTATAAATGCCAGGGATCCGGCCGTAAGTGCAGTTATAGGAAACAAAAACATAAGCATCCGTTTATTCAAAAAGATAAACATCTGCTCGAATTGTGCGGTTGCTTCCTCTGCCCTTTTTTTCTGCGCTTCGTCGTATTTTTTAAGCGCTACACTGATACCGTAATAAGAAAAAATTAGGATGGCTATAGTAAGTAGTATATATCCGACGATTAACATAGTTTTTTGTTATTTAATACTTTAATTATACGTGCTTTGCCGATAATTTTCAATCATAAATTAACAAAATTCATCTTACCATCTTCTCGCCTAAGCATATTGTCAAACCTTACCCTATTTGTTCTTCCTTAAATATTATTCAAATATTATCAAAATATTATCAAAAAAATACTTGTCACAAAAATACTTGCTATAGCAAGGTAAATTGTTACCACAAGAATAAATCATTTCTGCTATATTAATAATTTTTTACCTACATTTTTAAACACCGATGAGGCAAGTATTTTAAATTTATTTTCAGTTTCCTTAAAAGGCCAATCAATCAAAAACTGTTCCGGCAAAAAAGGGTCTTGCATAACTGTTTCTTTAAACAAATTATAAATATCTATATATTCTTTATAAAAATCCTTTAGGTCCGTCCTTCCCCCACCTATCTTGCCTGACAAATCGTCTATGGCGGTTATAACCTTATGATAATTTTCTTTTATTTTGCCTAGATTCCACGCTTCTTTTATTAACATATCGGTATTTTTACCTGCAAAAAACTTTCCTTCATATAAACAGATATAATCAGCGATGCCTCTTTTTTTACATAGGTCATATACAAAATAAGAATAATCATATGGCGATGCCAGGCAGCTATCCTGTATTTTCCCAAAACCCAAAAGTTTTAACGTTATCCTTAGGTATTCCCGTTCCGCTTTTTTTATTTCGGGAATATCATAGATTATGAGCCGCCATACTCCATCCCATTTCTTTTTAAATTTATCTATTTTAATTGTTGTGTAATCTCCTAATAGTTGAAATTTTTTCGACTCAAAAACTTTTATTAAAATATTATTTTTATCTTTTAATTGCGATATAAAACCTTTTTTTGAAAGCCGTTGTAAATTTACAGTTACGCTGTGGGGATTGAAAATTTCGCCAAATTGCGCAAGCATTATCTTTCGGCTAATAGGTGCACAGGAAATATCCAGAAGAAAAAGATACCCCTCAAGCAAATTCTTTAATCCCTTACCACTTGCTTTTACAAGCTTCTTAACAATTTTTTCCATGATATTTCGCTTTATAATTGCATCTTTAATAACGCATATTATATAATATAATACAAAATAATTATAACAATTTACATTGCTATAGCAAGATAAATTGTGACGGTGAAAAAGGCTTTATCTGCAGGCGGGGACTAAATAAACCAGATACAGTAACTTTTATAGCAGCTGGTGGTAAGGACGGGGGTGCGGGGACAGAGAAGGATGACAAAAAATAAAGTAGAGAGTGAAGGGGGCTACGAAAGGCAAGATTTACGAGTAACTTCACTCTCTACTTAGAAATCTATCTATTGTTGGATTAAAACAACTAATTGCTATTCTGTTTCTTCGTCGGTTGTTTCGGAACTTTGTTTAGAGGAATCTTCTTTGTTCATTGCGCCAGTGGGAAATTCCTGAATCTGAATGTTATAATAAACAGCTGCTTCATCTTTATAGTCAGGGACAAAATTCAATAAAATAATGGAATTTTCTTTTGTAAATACCAATATGCGCTTGTCTTTGGCTGACTGCTTGGATAACTTGAAGCCTTCATTAGAAAACATCTGTTCATAAAACTCAAGTATATCTTCCTTGGAATTTTTAGAATGAAATTTATATGTTTTTATGGTAATTTTTTCTTCGGCTTGCTTCTCATCTTTTTGGCCGAGTAATTCTGTATCTTTAGGCATAAGGGTTAAGGATTGCGAAAAAGCAGAAAAAATAATCATAAGGATTCCTAAATTTAAAAAACCTATTTTCATTAATTTTACGAAGCTAATCATTATTTTTGCTCTCCTTCACCAACAGCATCTCCTGCCTGCTGGTAGACTCCGCTTATGTGGCGCTGAAGATAAGTTGAAATCATAACCAAACCAAATGCTACGGCAGCGATTAATGCTGCATACATAAGGATTGTTTGGGAACTTTTAAGATTAATTATATTATTTTTTATCATAAAAATAGACAATACCAATTACCGTACTACCATAATCTTCCATAGCAGTTAAATCATAGGTTGTAGATTTAGAAAGTTCCACTGCGTCATCGAATGTATGAATAGTTACTATACATTTCTTGCTTTCTTTTTGAAAAGTTAATGTTATTCCTTTTATCTTAAGCAGTGGTATGTTATATTCGTAACATTTTGTGCAAAAATTGCTATATGGAGCGACCATTGCAACCCATTCAGAAAAAGCATACCTTCCTATATGTGGTTCTCTATCTGTTAGTTTCCATCCAAAAGAAGGCATATTTGTTATCATAAAATTTTGTACTAAATCAGCATCATCATTAGCAAGATAGGCTATACTAATAGAAGGTGGGTTTTCCCATACAAGATACTCAAATTGTTTTGAGTTGGGATAAACTGGCATAAAATCTAATTTACGAGGATCACTAATATTCTGGAAAATAGCTGAAATAAATGTTTCTGCCGACGCTCGAGGATATTTATCTTTAGCATCTGCGAGAGGAAATTCATCGCCCATGATTAATGCATATCTGGTTATTTTACCTTGTTCTTCGGAGAAAAGCATAAAGGTCAAAGTTATGTTTTTTTGTTTAAGTTCATTTACAAAAAAGAATGTATTTTTTTCAGAAATATCATATTTGGTGTTTTTTTCCTCAAATTTTTCGTTCTTAAATACACTGTGGTAAAATTTTATTATTTGCTCTTTAGATAATTTTGACTGATATTCATATATAACTAATTTATTTTCTTTGTCCTCTGTTTTATTAACCAATTCCGTACCAAACGGTTTTGATAAATCCAAGTATTCAGCATTTACATAAAAATTGAAACTAAACATGACAAAAAATATAGATAAAAATATTGTTTTGCTAAGTTTCATATTCTTTTCTATAACTCACTGCGCTGATACAAGCGACGCATCATGGCTTGCCTGACCATTTTCAATATCCCCATTGCCTTGGAAAGATGCTGTTGAATCACTGAAAACCGGTGGATAGGCAGTCATTATATCTATGTCGCCACGCATACCCTTTACGGGGCTACCCATATGGAATTGGAAGTTAGAAGATTCAACTTGCCGATCGTGCTCAATGTCCTCTATATAACAAATAATATCTTTATTTGTATCATCTTTTTTGCTACTCGATTTACTATCACCCTTACGTAAACCTGCCCTAGCATCTAACACCTTACTTATTGCCTCCTGCATTGCCATATCTGCTTCCTGCATCTGGAGATCCCCTGAGGCGTCATTCTCGGGACAAGAACATCCCGGTATGGATGTACATGGTACATAGGGAATACAACTAACTGCCGTTTGGTAATCATTTATTGCGTTTTGCACATCCATTTTAGCCTCTTCAGCAAGTTGCATTGCTTCGTCAAGTTTTTCTTTTATTTGTTGGCGGTTCTCAACGGTCTCTACCACTTTGTAGTTAAGCGCGTCTTGAATATTCACAATAGCGGTAACCGTGTGAGCTCTGCCTGCACCATCTACCCAAGAAAAAGTCTTTGCCTCGCCGCTGCGGACAGTTTCAGGTTTAATTTCCTCCAAGAATGCAGAATATTGTTTTTGATTAATTTTTCCTAAACGATGGCTTATGCCGCTATTATTAAAATTATACATATAGCCTAGATAAAGAGCATTATGGTATATATCATTTTGGCCCTCGTTATCATCCTGGACTCTTTCTCTTACGGCCTTATAAAAACTTTCCTGCAAATGTGCATAATTAGGTATTAACCCTATATCATTTTCTTTTTGGTCATCTTCTGAATTTGCTTCTGGCCAAGCATTTTTAATCAATTCGTTAACCTGGCCGATAAATCCTGTTCCTTTACCGGAACCTGCCTTTTTACCAATCTTGTCGTAAGCTTTCTGCGCAAGTTCTGGAGCAAGTACGATACTAAAACAACAAGTTTTTGATTGGGCTTGTGATGAAAGCTGTGTATATTCCATATAAAGTTTGCTAGTATTTTGTACATATTTTGTGACGGCTTGATCAAACTTTTCCCAATTCTTCTTAAATGTTTTATCGCCATCGCCGGCATTCGCATTTGCCACATAATTAAACGCGTAAGCCATAGCAGATGCTCCAGAAAGGGCTGAACCGTCCGTAGCATTGCCGCTATAGGTTTTATCGAGCGCGATTTTACCGATATTTACGGTTACAAAGGTAATGGCAATTAGAGTGGCAATAACAATAATGAAAAAAATTGAGATTTGAGTAGAATTATTTTTCATACAATATTTGCCTTAAAAGCTCTAAATTTAATTTTCCAAACTTTAGATAAAATGAACAAAAACAAAAATGCATAGATAAGTATTAGCCATTAAAAGCAAGGGGCAGCCACGTATCTCGGCCAGGTTGCGCTTTTGTTTCCTCCGGATGCACCGCTTGCATCAACGCTACGGCTTGATGCCCCGGCTGTAACGCGTGTCGCCGTATAAGTAACTTGGCGCACCGGGATATGAGCATTTCCCCAAGCCCAGATACCCATAGCCGCGCCTAAAATAGCGACCGCCGCCATATAAGCAACAGACGATTCAAGGGTTGCTTGAGCTTTTTTAATAAACATCCGATACCTCCTAAAAAATTAGCGGCTTGCGCCTGAGGCGCGGCCCTGCGGATAGCGTGTTTTATCTATCTTATAAGTCATAAATTCTGCAACGCCTGCTGAACGATTCGAACTAACTTGTCCGTCATTTCTATTAACGCTTACATTTACGGTTGTTGTGGTAACATACATCGGTGTTATTGCGCCACTACTTGCTTCTTCGCCTAAATCATACTCAATAGGCTGCCCAAACCTGCCGCCTGTTGAATTAATACCCATCCAAAGAGTTTTTTCGGGATCTTCTCCTTTATCCTCTACGCTTGGTATCGCCCACATAACAGCTCCAGAACCGCTTGAGGTTACTTTATGGCCTACTATCGGGTTACTCGCATCTGCCTGGCGCCGGTCATCCCAAGTGCCATAGGCAACAGCTTTATTATCGTTATGAGATTTCATAAGTGCCCTACGAAATGCCTGCATTAACTGGTATTGGTCACCGTTAAGCTTTGCGGCATAAGTTACAACAATGCCTACAGCCATAACCACAATAGGCGCTAAGATTGCCATTTCCATCATTGCCTGAGCTTTTCTAGAAAAAAACTTTTGTTTCATGATAAGCCTCATTATTATTCTTAACTTGATACAAGCCAATCTTTATCATCCCACTTCTTATATTCAAGATCCGGGTAATCCGGTGTTACTGCAGCGCTCGGCGCATCCTGCACATGCAGGGCTGAACCTTTATGTTCCATTGCAGACCAACCCCTGATACTTGGAACAGGAGCCTGCAAAGTTGTCTGAGATATATTGCTTTGAGAAGTAATGGTCATATTTCCGCCGAATTCTTCGTTTTTTGTAAGCGTTGAACTGCTGCTTGAAAATGTCGTACTGCTACCCCATTCGAGCCCGGCGTGAGCAGCTCCGCCGCCGCTTCTTATGTATTTATCGGTTAAATCTTTAACGTGAGACTGAATGGCTCTTTTCATAAAATAATGAACTCCTCCGATGACTGCCACAATTATAAAGATAAGTATCGCGTATTCCGCAAATGCACTTGCTTTTTTTAAAATAACTTTTTTATTCGGTTTCTTTCCCATTTCCATCATAGAGGTTGCCTTCGGGATTATGCTTTTTATATATATCCTCTGCTACTTGGTCTAGCCGCCTTAAAGAAGCTTCTGTACCTGCATCAATTTGCCCCTCAGATGGCTGTAATATTATACTATCCGAACCGGCTGCAGTCAAAGAATTGCCCCCTATAACTTTGCTGCCGTTACCCCAAGAAGATACTTTATTATTGACATTTGCTTCATTAGCCTCAGTGTCAGGCTCAATCGGCGAGCGAGAAACATCTTTTCTTAAGTTCAAAACTTCCTGCGACATTGGATTACTTTTCTGGCCAGCACTATTTGCGGATATTAGCGTCCCTGAATCTTGGCCGTTTGCACTACCTACAAAATAATTTTGTATTAGAGACAAACAAACAACAACAGCTATAAACAACACGTATTTTACCGCCATATTTTGTATTTTTTTTGTTTTAACCATCGCTTAACCTCCTCGAAATTACTACCTACTTGCTATTCGTTGCCGTAATCGTTGCTGTTTCTACCCTGTTTGTCGAACTTGTTGTTACTGCAAAACCTTTTTCCCCTTCGTAGCAAAAATCAGTAGTTGAACGGTTCGAATGGCCTTTAGAATTAAAAGACACGATTTTACCCACGTTATTATTAGTTGCTGCCGGAGAAACCCTATAACCGCTCTCCGGAAGAGGTATCGAAAAGGAAGACGAAAAATATTGGCTGCCTAACTGGTCTGCGGTATCCTTGAGTTTCCCTTGAATGCTTCTGTTAAAATAATACTGCATTATCATAAGGGCAGCTGCCGTAGAAGCGATAATCATAGTATATTCCAATATTGCTTGAGATTTTCTAAATGCCTTTTTCATATAATTTTTACTTTGCTTACACTTTATATAAATTTACCAAAGATGCAATTGCCTTTTTTTATATGAATTATATGAACCCCTGACTGCAGTCGATGTTGTGGGATGGTCCCACCCCGGTGTGGTCGATTCATTAGTGCTTACATTTGATATATAAAGCTCATAATCTTTAGTATCAGCTACCTGATATTGTTCCCCCAGCTGATCGCCATAAAGCTGAATTCTGCCTTGCATGCTGCGCCTTATGTATACCTGCATAATAAGCGCAACACCTACCAGAACCGCGATAAGCAGGCTATATTGCAGCGTTGCCTGGGCTTTTCTATAAGTATTCATAATAATATTATACACTTCTTTTTTCAAAAATAGCTGATGATTCTTTACTGCGCCGTGGTTCCCTTGTCTTTACCTACCCATTTTTCACTCTCAAGAGATTTTATCTTACGAGTTGCATTCTGTGTTTGCTTCATACCGCCGATGTTAACTACAGTTTGCGTACTGTAACCTTTGGTAGTAGCTTCAGTCATCGGTGCAGTCAGGTTCGAAACCATTTCATCCTGCCGAAAGGTTAAACCCGGCGAATATTGCTCGCCTATTTCATCAGCTGACGCTTGTAATCTTCCCTGAACGCTTCTTTTTAGATAATTCTGCATTGTAAGGAGCCCGCCTACTACAACGCTTATAAGAAGCGCGTATTCCAATGTGCTTTGCGCTTGTCTAAGTTTTGTTAACACTTTAGCACCTCCTTTTAAATTATTTACTTTCTTGTGATGTCCAAACAGCAGTACTGGTATCGGTTGTAGTTATCCAAGGTTCGTCACTGCCGGCTGTAACATAATTTTCTGTTCTTACACGATTTTGCGACTGCTCTGTAGTCGTTTTAATGCCGGTTGTAGGTTCATATTCCTGGTTGTTTGAAAGCACCATTGCTGCATCGTGAATTCGTGCCTGAATAGCGCGCTTTACTTCAGCCTGTATGCCCATCGCTGCAGCAACAACAAGCGAAAGAAGTATCGCGTATTCCGCTGTAGATTGCGCTTTTCTTAATTTTCTTAACATTTTATTACACCTCCTTTAAGTAAGCTTAGTTTCCGCCTACGTTGCTACGAAAATTAGTAGATGCATCCTCAATAGTTCCTGATGCTTCGCCAAACATCTTATCCACTGCTTTTGTCACAACGCCGTTTTTCCCTGTAGCTGCAACTACTGCTGCAACTATTGCCGAAAGGACCAGTATATACTCAAGGATACTTTGAGCTTTTTTCACTACCATTTCAATTCACCCCCCCCTTATTTTATCGGACACCATTCATTGGATCGCTTAAGTCAGCTTTTATATGATAAAATCTTGCATTGATTGAACGAATTATATATCCACTCATTGTAGCAAGAGAAATAGATACTATAGCGATTAGAAGTGCGTAGTCGAGAAAACTTTGAGCTTTTTTTAACATAATTTATTGTGCATATTTACCTATGCCGGCCTGTAAATTGGTTAATCCCCTTTTTACACCTATACGCAAAACTCCTGTTCCAACTACAATAGCCACGATTATTGCCCCTACAACAATTAAATATTCAATGATAACCTGCGATTTAAGATATCCAATTTTGATTTTTTTACCTGTTAGTTTCATTTAACTCCTGGGCTAAATGCCTCATCCTGATATCAACTTCTCTTCTTATATATGTACTCATTGCCGTCAACGCAAGAGAAACAATCACTATTAGGCCTGCGTATTCAATTATGCTTTGTGTTTTTTTATTTTTCATATACTTTAAGAATTACTCTGTATCTAACATTTGATTGGCAACTTTATTCTGATAACCTGAAAAGTTTGTGCCGTTTGTTGCAAAATACGCTGCTACGCCAATTGCTGCAAACATAACGGCAACGCATATATATTCGATAATCGACTGCGTTTTTTTAAGTTTTTTGTTTTTCATGCCTTTCCTCCTAAAAATAAAAAACCGGACTGCCGACTCATAGTGAGACGTTCGGCAGCCCGGTTGTCCTATTAAAACAGGGACCCGTAACTTAAACTTGTTTTGGACCCGTGGCTTTGCTCCTCCCGACTTTGCGCCGGGACTTGCCCTTTCGTCGCCTCCTGTACCATATAAGTATACCATATTAAAACTTAAAAAATCAACCCAGTCCTGATTATTTTTGAAACCGCTTACAATTAAATTAGCTAACAAATACGGGTATTTTTAGGCTGGGCTTGATTAAATTTTATACAATTTATTTATATACTGGCGGGTAATTGGGGCAAGTAAGCTACGCGGCCCAAAAACTAAGGCTGATTCTACTGGCATACGCAGGCTAAAAGCCCACGTTTTTTGAATACTTCTGGCTCGGCTATCGCCAGGCCGTAAGCCCGGCAGGTTAAACTTAAACCGCGAAAACCCTTCTCTGCCCTATGTAAAGACTGGCGTTATTGATTTCTTTCTTTGTTTCGAAAGATAAACTCTTCATTATTATTTTACAAAAATCTTTTCCTAAAACGTACTGGCCGAAGCTGTTCGTAAAAGATGCTACCCCGAATTGCTCTTTAAATACCTCAACAAGAATGTCGGTGATTTGCTTAAAATCCGATTCTTTTTCCAAATTCAAAATATCGGGCATATATTTTACCAAATTCTTTTTGCTTTCTTTATTAAGAAAATAGTTCTCTATTGTTTTCATATCGCCTAAAAATACCCTTTCCATATAAGGCCAGACGAGTAAGTATTTTTTTAAAAGGTAAGCTAAGTTGGTTTTCCGGTCAGTTAAAACTGCCCAATTCGGCAGCATTCTTTCTTTGGTTTTTGTCAAAATATTATTCAGTATAACCGCTTGGTTTCCTTTTGGCTGTGAAAATCTTGTAAGCACGGGCACATAGAAAGTTTCACTCTCTATAAGCAGCAACCTCTTAAATCTCTTGGCTTTTTCCAAAAATGCTGCGCCTTTATTCAATATTTTTGGATAATACCCCATTAAAAAAGCAGGGTTAGATAAATTACATTCTATTCTTTCTAATACTTTACCTTTTTCATCCAATAGCTCTATTTTGTTAATTCCGGAAGATATGCCGCTTATAAAGCTTATAGTAAGCGTTGAAAGATAATCAAAGCTTTTAGTATATCCGATAATTATAGTTTTATCTTTCAAAAGCCGGGAGACTGAAGCCCTTACATGATATAAAGGCATAAAGAAATCATCGATATTGCAGGGACCGTCCCAAAGTGTGGTTAATTTTGCATCGGAAAATCCGATTGTCTCATTTAGAAAATAAAACTTTACCGTTGAAACGAGTTTAAGCCTTTCTTTTATTTTCTCTAAGCTTATTGCCGGTTTATAATTAACCGTTCGTAAAGAAAAGTATTTTACGCTTTTTGCGGGATAAAAAAAACATTCGCAAAGCCGTAAAAACCCCGGCCTTTTTACATTTTTCTCTACCTGGCCGCCGATATAAGAAGAAAAACTAAACATTATTATAAGCTTCTTTATCAAATTTACGCTTAAATGCGGGAAATAGGCGCGTAATTCTTCTTTTAAAAAATCATAGAAACCAACCTGCGAATCTATGGCCTTCAGTAACAATAGCCCGCAGTCTTGAATGGATTTACCCTGATACAAAAGAAGATGTTTTTTCCTGCCGCGCGCGGATTGTGTGCCTTTTGTTTTTAAAACAGTACTGATTGTACTTTTAGAAATGTTTAGCTGGTGTTTTTCTTTTAAAAGCCGGGATAATCCTCTTACGCCAAGATGGGGGTTTCTTTTGGCTTCAGATAGAATGAGATTCTTGTTGATAGAATTTGTCTTAACTCGCATCAATTAAATAATCAATAACCAAGATACAAGATACAAATAATAACCAAGTTCCAATATCCAATGATCAAACAAAACATTGCGCTCCCCTTTTGTTCATTGGGATTTGGTTATTGGTCATTGTTTGGTTATTGTATCTTGGAGCTTGGTTATTTTTAATTCTATGGCGGGAAATAGGTTAAGCCATCTCCGAGAAAATCTTTTCATCAAGAAGCCCTAACCGGTTAAATTCAGCAAAAAAGCGGGGATACATTCTCATTACTGTCCTAAATTTTCCTTTTATTCTTCCGTCCGGGGTTCTACCTTCGCGCCTAAAAATAAATAAATCCTGAAGCGCCACTTCGCCGCGTTCGACTCCACGCGCCTCAGATATATGGGTTATCCTTCTTACCCCGTCAGGGAAACGTTCTTGCTGGACTATTACATGCAAGGTATTACCTATCATTCTTCTTATTTCTTCAATCGGCAGCTTAATTCCGCTTGATAAAATAAGGGTCTCCATACGACTGGTCACTTCCTGGGGGCTATTAGCATGGATTACGGCGAGAGTTCCGCGATGGCCGGTTGACATTGCCTGAATCATATCGAGCGCTTCCGGGCCTCTGACTTCACCGACGATAATTCTATCCGGCCGCATACGAAGAGCATTTCTTATCAAATCACGCAAAGTAACTTCGCCTTTTCCGTCTTTATCCGGTGCGCGCGTTTCCATAGGCACAAGGTTTTCCTGATGCAAAATCAATTCCGCAGTATCTTCAATGGTTACAACCCGCTCCTGCTCAGGAATATGATAAGAAAGCATTTCCATTGTTGTGGTTTTTCCTGAACCGGTGGCTCCTGAGAAAAGCACGTTTACTTTTCCGTGGATACAGGCAATTAGAAAATCCGCCATTTTTTTGCTCATTGTGCCTTCCTTCATAAGGTCTTCCAGGCTATGAAGGTTTCGGTTAAATTTCCTGATGGTTATTGCTGTGCCGCGGCGGGAAAGCGGGTAAGTTATAAGATTCATACGCGAGCCATCCGGAAGGGCAACGTCGCCGAAAGGGTTATAGTAAGATATGGGCTTACCGGCTTTAGCGTAAAATTCCTCTATGATATCGTTTATATCTTCTTCCGTAAAAGTCAGCTCAATCTTACTCTTGACGCCGCCTATTTCCAGAAAAGTATCTTTGGACCCATTTATCATAATTTCGGTAATTTTGGGGTCCTTCAGCAATTGCCTTATTTTATCTGCGCCTAATCCCATATCTTCCTCACTTCGTTCGGCAGAAACCAGATTACAGTTTATAGAAACCAGAAAAAATCAGCTCTGGTTTCTGTACTCTGGTTTCCGGTTTCTGTCTTAATCTTTCGGTACAAATATTTCCCTCGATAAATCAACACCCCTGGCTCTTATTTCATCATAGAAAGTAGGTATATAGCCAAGCGGGGTGAAATAACCTATAACATTACCTTCCGCATCAACACCGGTTTGCCTATGCGTAAATATATCCTGCAAATTGATATGCGTTTCATCAAGCATGCCGACGACTTCGGTAATCCCGGTAACCTTTCTTGAACCGTCGGACAAACGCGCAGTTTGTACTATAACATGTATAGCTGAAGCAACTTGCTCTCGTATAGCACGAATGGGCAGCTCTATCCCCGCCATAAGAATCATACTGTCAAGCCTTATCAAAACATCATGAGTTGAATTAGCATGGATTGTAGACATACTCCCATCGTGGCCTGTATTCATAGCCTGCAACATATCTAAAACTTCCTTTCCTCTTACTTCGCCAACGATAATTCTATCCGGCCTCATACGCAAAGTGTTTCTGAATAAATCTCTTATTGTGATTTCTCCTTTTCCTTCTATGTTTGGGGGACGAGCTTCAAGCCGTATCCAATGCCTCTGGTTCAATTTAAGTTCTGCCGAATCTTCAATTGTAACTATACGCTCCCGCTCTGGTATACAGGACGAAAGTATATTTAAAAATGTAGTTTTACCCGAACCGGTGCCGCCTGAAACCAGTATGTTTTTTCTCGATTTAACCGCAGCTTCCAGAAAAAGCGCCATATCCGGGGTAAGACTTGCGAAACGGTTAATCAAGTCATCCATTGTCCAGCGTTGACGGGCAAATTTTCTTATGGTAAGTGTTGGCCCCGTCAAAGATAAAGGCGAAATTATTGCATTAACACGCGAGCCGTCAGGAAGCCTGGCATCAACATAAGGAATTGATTCGTCAATGCGCCTGCCAAGCGGCGCAAGTATCCTTTCTATCACTATACGCACTTGTTCATTACTCGTAAATTTTTTGCTGGTTAATTCAATTTTTCCAAATCTCTCTATGTATATCTGGTCTTTATTATTAACCATAATTTCCGTAACCGTTACGTCTTTAAGTAGGTCCTCAAGCGGCCCAAGGCCCAAAGCCTCTTCTACTATTTCTTTAGTTATTTTTCTCCTGATTTCCGTTGAAGCAATAAAGCCCCCTGCTTCTTTACTGATAACGTTTGAAACAATTTTTTCTGCTTTTGCCCGTAACTCAGCCATTTTCTGGGCGCTGCCGGCATACATTTCAACCTGCACTCTTTTTAAATCAAGCTCTTCGATGAGCTTTTCATGCACTGTTTTTTTAAATTTTATTATTTGGTCTTCTTCTTCAAGGAGAGTGGTTTTCTCTGCTTTTTCCATCACGCCCACGCGCTGCCAGAAAACTTCCTCTCCTTCAAAAGCCTCTTTAACCACTCTTACTTCACTTAAAGTTTTATGGCTTATATAAATATCTTTTCTTTCGATTATATCTTTGGCGAGCTTTTGTATGGCGCTTGTAAATTTACATTGCGGGTTGTCTATAATCAGAGGCACTCCACGGTTAACGGCAAGGCCGGCGGCTTTTCCCTCCGAGGGAATGAGCCCGATAATTTCCGAAGGAAGCAGTGTTTTTATTTCCTGCCAGGTTATTGCCCCTTTGCTTTCCGCGCGGTTAAGCACTATTTTTGTCATCGTCAGCGGAAAACCAAGGCTCTGGAGAGTATCCAACAACCACTGTGTTTGATAAACCGATAAAATATCCGGCGTAAGCACAAGGCTTATAAGGTTAGAACTTTCAAGGGTTGCTATGAGATTATCCGTTAAGCTTGAGCCTGCATCTATTATAATATAATCAAAATCATTCCATATAATCGATATGAAATCTTTCATCATTTGCGGAGTAAAAGATGTACGCTGGGACATTTTGAAGATTGCCGGAAGAAATACCAGATTGCCCCTATAAATTGCGCTGTAATTATCTATGGTTCTTTTTTTCTCTTTAAAATCTTTAAGGTAATCTAAGAGGTTGAAAAGGCAGTATTTACTCTCAACTCCCAGCAGCTTTGACGTTGCCTGTGGAGCTCCTAAATCAAAATCCAGCAAAAATACTTTTTTGTTTTGCAGGGAAAGTTGAACGGCAAGATTTAAGGAAACAAGCGTTTTTCCTACGCCGCCCTTGGTGCTAAAGAAAGAAATTACCTTCGCCTCCATATTATATATTATACCTTATTTCGCAGGAAATTTCTACTCCAAGCGGAGTTTGCGGGTTAACGCTTATTTTTTTCGCGGTAAACTATCGGCACGTCAATATTCAATTCCCGTATATCGCTGTCTGGCGGAAACGGCGGGAATGTCAAGCTTCTTACAAGCTTTACTGCGTCGGTATCGAATATCCTATGGCCGGAAGATTTTGTAATTTTCACGTCTTTAATGTCACCTGTTTGGTTGATATTTAATTTCAAAACAACCATTCCTTCCCAGCCCGTCTGCATAAGCGAAGGCGGATATGAAATATTGTTTGCTATTTCATCCTGCACATCCAATACGTAATTTTGTAAATTGTTAGGTATTATTCCGGTATATAGTTCCAGGTTCTTTTTCTCCGATACTTCTTTTACTTCGGGAATTTCCTCTTTATCATCCAACGGTATAACTTTGGGGGTAAGCGATATTACCAATTCTGTTTGCGAGTTTTGAAATTCCTTTGACCGGAATAACGCTCCAATTACCGGTAAATTACCCAAAGCAGGCAGTTTGTCTATGCTTTCGGAGTCTTTCTGTTTTATGAGCCCTGCTATAAATATCGTATCTCCTGATTTAAGATTCAAAACGGTTTCCGCAATTCTTGTAGTAAATGCCGGAACCCTCGTACCTGAAACCGTTATGGCATTTACCAAATCCAAGGCGCTTACTTCCGCACGCATACTTGCATAAATCTTTTTATTATCGCTTGAAACTATCGGCCTTATTTTTAAAATGACTCCGTATTCCTTATAAGAAACACTGACTGAAGTTCCGGCTGAACCCGTAGTTGAACCGCTTAGATACGGCACTTCTCCACCTACCGACAGTTTAGCTTCCTCGCCGCTTAAACATAATAACTTTGGCCTGGACAATTCTTTGCCTTTGCCGTCACGAACAAGCATATCAATTCTTGCGGTTAACGCATCTCTTGACCAGCTTCCCATACCCCAGGCAGCAGTCCATGGCTTTTGAATGTTAAGTGTGGTTGACACGCCGGTGGCACTTGCAGCAGGAGCAACATAAGGCTCCTGGCGGATTTGTATATATTCCTGCCATTTTACACCGAGCCTGTCGAGGTCGCTTTTGTTTAATTCAAGGATGCGGGCTTCTATTTCAACCATCTTAGTTTCTTTCTTTACGGTCAAAATGTTGTCAACCCTGTCCTTAAAAGACTCAACAACCTTGTCTATTTGTTCTTTCTCAATACTGGTTATGTCTCCTGCGATAATTATTTTTCCTGTAGCTTCATTTTTCTTTAAAACCACGTTGCTTATTTTCAAATCTCGCCTTATAAGCTTCTCCAGCCGCATCAATACCCTGTCGAGGTCTTGCGAATATACGGTTATATAATAAGTCTTTTCCCCGTCTTTATTCCAGATGGTTAGCGTTGTTTCGCCGGGCTTTTTAGCTACAATTACTATTTCTTTATCCGATACTTTTGTTATATCAGCTGTTTCAGGGTCGCGCATGGAAACTCTCTGAGGGAAAGAAACTGCTATTGCCATAGCCTCTCCGGAAACTAAAGTATATTCATCTTCGGCTAATGGCTCAAAAATATTTTGCGAAAAGGAAAATGAATTGGTTAGTAAGAAGACGATAAAACTTATATGTATGAATATTTTTCTTAGCATCAATCGCCTCCCTTTGTTTTTATCGTTCTACAGGAATCTCTTCCTGCTTAGCGCCTTTATAAATTTCTATGGTCGGGGGTTTTTCCTGCGGAATAGTGCGCTGTATTAATCCCAATTTATTTAAAAGCCCCTCGAGCGTAAGTGCGGAATATTCGGGCTCTCCGGCTTTATCCAAAGGCGTCCTTAATACCAGGCGTATTTTGCCAAGCTCAAGCGAATACGTCAGCAATTTTGTACCATCCGGGTCAAGCGCAAGCGTAATTGTATCGGCTTTTCCTTCTGCCCGGTAAGGAGACAGATTTTTGTTGGTGGCAAGGACTTTTACGTTTTGAAAAAGCGTAATTACAATAGGTGGGCTTGCTCCTTTTTCGGCAGGAAAGCTGAATGTACCTATAATATCAACTATATCTCCCGGCTTAATCAACCCCTCTACCGCAGAAAGTTTATCTACGGAAATAGTAATTGCGCGTTTACCTTCAGGAACGGCGTCAGAAAGGTATTTAAAACCAATTAACGGCTTAACTGCTTCACTGTTTAAATGCTGGTCTTTTAAAACATCTGTTATGGCAAACTTTCCTATAACTGAATCAACTGACGTTAAATCGCCGGGCTGTAAAGTTTTCGAAGCAACAGTGGCGAGTTTTACCATATCCGAAGTAATTGTGGTTTCTCTTGCGATATCTTCTTTTGCCACAACAACCTCAACCAATTGCCCTTTCTTAATAAGTTCCTGGATAAGCCGTTCTCGTGTTTGCATCTGGGCGTTTATAACGATGATAGCAATAATTGCAATACCTACGCCGATTAATAAGTTCACGATCCTTTTATCCATTTACACTCCTTATTTTTAGAAGCGGATTACCGCGGATGTTTACGCGGATTTACGCACGGTAATTTGCTTGCGTTTATCCGCGTTTAGATCCGCGGATATCCGCTTCTATTTTAACAAATCTTCTGATTTTTCTACGCGCGCTTTCGCCTTAAAACTTTCGATTAATTTATTAACCTCTTGTTCGGTTTTGTCTTCCCGCAATGCGTCTTCAAGTTTTTTCTCTACGTCAGCGAAAGAAACCTCTCCACCGCCCTTTGCTTCTTCAACTTTTATTATATAATATTTGCCGTCATCGGCCTTGAAATAATTTGACAATCTTCCCGGCTCAACCGTAGCAATAGCTGCCCAAAATTTTGCGTTTTTTTGCAAATCTTCAAGCGAGGGAGTTAGCCAGCCGCGGTCTCCCCCCTTATCCCTGGAAGGCGCAACAGATTCCTGGCGGGCTATTTTCTCAAAATCTTCGCCCGTGAGTAACCTAACATAAATATTCTTTGCATCAGCCTCGGAATTTACTGCTATTTCTCTAATCTTTATTTGGCGCGGTTCTTTAAAAAATTCCTTGTTTTTATCGTAAAAAGCGCGGACTTCTGCGTACGAAACGGTTACGCTTTTTTCTATATCTTTTCTAATTTTTGCCGCAAGCAGCGTGTCGCGCGTATCCCTCAATGCCCTTGCGATATCATCACTTTTATCAATTCCTTTTTCTGTAGCTATTTGAGCCAGTATTTGGTTCTTGATAAGGTCGTTAAGAAACTTAATTTTGAAGTCTGTGCTGTTTACGTTTATGTTTTGCTGGGTAGCTATTGGCTCTATGCTTCTTAAATAATTTTTAAAATCGTCCAAGCCTATCGCCCAACTATTTACTCTGGCGAGCAGCGCGCCGTGAATAGCCACTTCTTCATTTGTTTCGGCTGGCTTCGGCGGAAAAACTTTATCACAGCCGATAAAAACTGCGATAAGAAATATAAGTGTAACAACTGGAAACGCCTTACGCATTGAACCTCCTCTATAGTTATAAGTTTATCAATATAACCTTATTAAATCAAGATTTTTTTTAAAAATAAATCCGGCCAGGAAACTCATCCCGTTTAGAGATTTATTCCTAACAGGATAAGCTGCATAATTTTTATCGTTGCCTTTGGGGCAAATTTAGTTTAGAATATAGCAATGAACCCAGCCCTTCCAAGGTGTTATACTTATCCAAACAGTATAGTAAATTTGTTAGGAACAAGGCTGGTTAGTTTAGGCTGCAAAAATAATTTTCAGAAATTTACCGTTTGAAATAATTCATAAAACACTACTCGAAAAAAGGAAGGGCTGGGTGAAAAAACCAGTAAAGATAACTCTCGATACCAGTATTTTCGTAAATCCCGATTCAAGAGTATTTTTTGGCCAAACCCCGGAGAATGCTTTGAAAAATTTTCTGGAAAAGCTGGAAAAACAAAATGATGTTTCCTGCTATATGCCTCCATCGGTTTATGAAGAACTGATGAAGTTTATGGAAAACAAACCCTCGCTCAAAGAAACGCTTCTTATCCAGAAGAAGCCGCCGGCCTCTTATGAAACGCCAATTCCTTCTATATTTCTGTATGAATTTATTGAAGAATTCCGGGCAAGAATAAATAAAGGCTTACGCATTGCCGAAAAATACGCAAGGCAGGAACTAAAAATAACGCCGCCGAAAGAAAAAACAGAAGAAGAAATAATAAAACGTTTAAGAGAAGAATACCGAGTGGCTCTTCGGGAAGGCATTATTGACAGTAAGGAAGATTTCGACCTTCTGCTTTTAGCTCGTGAGCTTGGCTCATTTCTAGCTACCTCAGACCAGGGCCTTGTAAAATGGGCACAAAAACTAGGCATACCCGCGCTATCCGCCGAGGAACTAAAAGAAATTCTGGAGCATTAAACATCGGCCTTCTTTTTTAATAATATGAAAAGCTATAAATTGACGCCTTTTTTTTCGACAACCGAAATAAATTACGAAGAAAACCTAAACCCACAACAGTTAAAAGTCGTAAAAGAAGCTGACGGCCCTTCGCTTGTATTAGCAGGAGCAGGAAGCGGTAAAACCCGTGTGCTGATTTACAGGCTTGCCTATTTACTCCAAAAAGGAGTTCCAGCCGAAAATATACTGCTTGTAACTTTTACAAACAAAGCTTCCAAAGAAATGATTCACCGGGCTGAAGTGCTCCTTAAATCAAGTTTATCCGGGCTTTGGGCTGGGACATTTCATCATGCCGGAAATATGATTTTAAGGCACGAGGCGCAAACTATAGGGTACTCTGCAAACTTCACTATTATAGACAGGGAAGATTCAAAAGATTTGCTTGAGGATTGTATAGAAGAATTAGGTTATACAAAAGACGCAAAACTTTTTCCCAAAAAAGATATCATCTCAAATATTTACAGCATTTGCGTAAACTCGCTCAAGAAAGTAGAAGATGTAATTTGCGAAACCTACCCTCACATCGAGGAATATTCATCTCATATCAAAAAAGTCCTTGCGCGGTATGAACAAAAGAAAAAACAAAGCAACACCATGGACTTTAATGATTTACTTAAATATTGGCTGGAAATTCTTAAGATAGACGCGCTTTGCAAAAAATATTCCGGAAATTTCAAATACATACTCGTTGATGAATATCAGGATACAAATCATATTCAGTTTGAAATAATCAAGCGCCTGGCATCAATCCATAAAAACATATTGGTCGTCGGAGACGACGCACAATCAATATATTCTTTTAGGGGCGCTGACATAAATAACCTTTTGGATTTTCCAAAAACTTTTGAAGGCGCAAAAATTTACAAGCTTGAAATAAATTATAGGTCTTCACCGCAAATTCTTTCATTAGCAAATAATATAATCACGCATAACATAAACCAGTTCCCCAAAGCCTTAAAGGCAGTTAAGGGCGCGGCGGAAAAACCACAAGCAGTAAAAACAAAAGATGTTTACGCGCAGGCAAAATTCGTAGCTCAGAAAGCGCTGGAACTGCACAACCAAGGCATACCGCTTCGCGAAATAGCCGTACTCTTTCGTTCGCACTTTCAGGTGTTGGAGCTGGAAATAGAACTAATGAAAAGAAACATCCCCTATATTATGCGCGGTGGTGTGCGCTTCTTCGAACAGGCACACATAAAAGATGTTATGTCTTATCTTAAAATAATAAATAACCCCAATGATGAATTATCGTTTAAACGGGCGGTTTCGTTATATAAAGGAATAGGCAGAAGTTATGCTACAAAAATATGGAAAATGGTAGTTACCGAAAAAAAATCCATAGATGAGGTGATAAAGGCGCTTCCCAAAAGACAGCAACAGGGCTTTCGTGAGTTTTCAAAAGTATTTGAAAAAATCAGGACTATTGAAAAACCCCAAAATGCCGTAAGAGAAATTTTATCTTTCTATAAAGACTACTGCTATCTTTCATTCGATAATCCCGACGACAGAATCCTTGACCTGGAAGAACTTGCAAAAATGGCAGCGGATTATCCTACCGTAAGAAGGTTTCTTACTGAATTAAGTTCATTTGAAGAATTTAAAGGCGAGTCAATGCTGTCGGCAAACGAAAAAAGAGAATTCCTTACGCTTTCAACAATACATCAGGCAAAAGGCCTTGAGTGGGAAGCTGTATTTATCGTAGGCTTTAGCGATTATGAATTCCCCCATCCTAAAGCGCTGGGAAAAGACGAAGCCCTTGAAGAAGAAAGAAGGCTCTTTTACGTTGCAACCACAAGGGCTAAACAAGTGCTTTACATAACCTATCCGGAAGCAAAATATACTTTTAAAAACGGGGTTATAATCTGCCGGCCGTCGATGTTCCTTAATGAAATACCCTTCTCGAATTACGAAGAGATGTATGTTGAGGATGATTTTTGAGAAGAAGAATCCAGGCTAAAAATATCCAGAATAACATCCGTATTGTTTGAATCTTCAAAAACCAATTCCATTTCAATATCAACAATATCTTCTTTGGCTGCGTCAATTCGGCCTTTATTTATAATAGGTAACAACGAAAATGCGGCAATTATGACTAAAGTAACAACGGCAATCTGCGGCCTGTAGGCTAAGGCAGATATCATGCCTTGTACGATAAAAACTATTCTTTCCATCAGGCTAGAAATAACCGATACTGGCTGAGTTTGCGTTTCTATTTGTTTTAAAATATCATTTAAGCTATCGCGCGAAATATCCACTTTTTCTTTTTCTGCAATACAAAGGAATTTATTTAAGCTTTCATAATTTTTGCTGCAGCGGCTGCAATGCAAAAAATGTTCTTCGATAGGCTTTCTTTCTTCTCCCTTTATTTCGTTATAGAAAAACAATAGCATTTGTTTCTTTGAAAGGCATTTCATGATATAACCTCCATTAATGAGCACATCATTTTTTCAAGTGTATCAACACGTAGAAAAAATGATAGTGCGAATTAACCCCCCACCACTTTTAGTGATGAGTAGTTTTTGTAAAACATTTCTTTTCTCTAAAACCAACCGCGTCTTACAACAAGATGCTTTCTAAAAGTGGTGGGGGGGTCGAATTCGGCTACGCAAATTTTCTGCGCTTCTGGCTTGAAAATTTGCTGCCTCATTCGACCTCCATCTTTTTCTGCAAGGCGCCTACGGCTCGTTTTAAATGTGTCTTTACTGCGCTCTGAGAGCAGCCTATCGCGTTACTTATCTCTGCCATGCTTAGCCCCTCATAGTGCCTTAATATAAATACATTTTTTTGCCTGGCCGGCAAATTTGAAATTTCTTTTCTTAATAATGCCTGCCTGTCTTTAAGGTCTAACTCTTCTTTCAAAGAAGCATTTTCAATTTTTGGCTCGCTTTTATATCTTGTGCCAAGATTAAATATACTGCGGCGCCGGCGTAAAAAATCCAACGAAGTATTTATGCTTATCCGATAAATCCAGGTAGAAAGCTTTGAAGCATTTTTAAAATATTTAAGGCCGTTATGTATTTTTAAAAGCGAAACCTGCAAGGCGTCTTTTGCATCTTCCATATTTGCCAAATAACGGTAAGAAATATTTAGAATATCCGAATATATAAGCTTTGCCAGTTCAGAAAAGGCACTACTCTCACCGCCTATAAAACTATCCGCCAGCTTTTTTATATCTTCCTCTTTATGTTTAAGCACGTTTTATTTTATAAATTGTTTTCCATTGAACGATTCTTTCTGCGGTCTTGAATTCTATTTTTAAGCTCTTCATATTTCTGCGGGTCGTTTTCTTTAAGATAATTAAGCCGCTCTTTAAGATGCTCTCTTCTTTTGGCTTTTAACTCTTCATATTTTTGGGGATTGTTTTTCTTAAGTTCCGCAAGGCGGCTTCTTATCTTCGTTCTTGCCTCCTGTATCAGAGCTTTAAACTTTTCCGGGTCATTTTTTTCCAGAGCTTCAAGCTCTTGTTTTTTTGCAACAAGCTTTTCTTTTAAAATAGCTTTAAACTTTTCTTTATCGGTTTTTCTAAGCTCAATAAGCTCTTTTTTCTCGCTTTCCGGAAGCGCTTCAAAAACCAAAACTCTGGCTATTGCTTTTTCCCGGAAAGTATTTTTAGCATAAACGCTGTTTCCAAGAATAAAGATAACCATAAACAGAACCAGACAGATTCCAAAATATCTGATTTTCATACTATCACCTCGAATATTTAGACGGTTTAAAAGCGTAAAAAGTCTACCCCGTTACAGATAACAGAGTACAGAATACAGAATAATTTTTTATTTCTTCTCTGTTCTCTGTATCTATCGCGAAGTAGAAATTAAGCTTAAAGCTTCCTGGCGGGTCTTTTGGTTTGTAAGAAAGATTCCCCTGACAACGGAAGTTGTAGTTAATGTCCCCGGTTTCTTCACCCCGCGCATTGACATGCAAAGATGCTCCGCTTCAATAACTACCATTACGCCTTTTGGTTTTAGTTTTTTCATAATTACATCGGCTACTTCTGTAGTTAAACGTTCCTGCACCTGAAGGCGCTTTGAAAGGACATCCACAACCCTTGCTATTTTGCTTAAACCGGTTATGCGCTTATCGGGAATATAGGCAACGTGCGCTTTTCCTATAAAGGGAAGCATGTGGTGCTCGCACATCGAATATAACGGTATTCCCTTCAAAAGTATAATTTCATCGTGCTTTTGCTCAAGGATAACTTCCAACTCTTCTTCTGCGTCCTTGAACTGCCCGCTTAAAATTTCTCCATACATTTCAGCTACCCGCGCAGGCGTTATCGCGATATCTTTCTTTGTTAAATCTGCGCCGAGTGCTTCCAAAATAAGCTTAACGCCTTGTTCGATTTTTTTCTTATCCATCTTTTTGTACTCCTGTTTTATAGAAGCGGATTTCCGCGGATATTTACGCGGATAGACACACGGCATTTAAACGCGCAAAGTCATAAACCCGTCTTACTATTTCAAGTTTTTTTGTACCAAAGTTTATTAAAAATCCTAACTTATAGTTAGAACCCCTTAGATAATACCAGAATTGTTTTTTATCTTCTTGAAGTAACATTGGTTTAACTTTAATCTCCATAATTATTTTATCATTTATTACAAAATCAGGAACATAGCTACCGACTTTTTCTCCTTTATATAGAATATTAATTTGCTTTTGTTGTTCTACAGATAAATTTCTTTCCTTGAATTCTTTGACTAATGCTTTCTGAATTATTCCCTCCTTAAAAGCACTTCCGAAATGATTCCATACCTCAAAACATGCTCCTCTTATTTGATAAGATTCTTCTTCGTATAATAATTTACCCATATTTCTGTGCGTTCATCCGCGTTTAGATCCGCGGGAATCCGCTTCTATTTTCCAATACAAAACTGACTAAAAATATTCTCCAATAATTCTTCGCAAAATACTTCTCCAGTTAATTTCCCCAAATTATCCAAAGCATTTTTTAAGGATAAATTTACTAAATCAACTTCCCGGCCTTGGCTTAAATATATTTGCGCTTCCTGAATATCTTTATATACGTCCTTGAGTATTTCGCTCTGATATTTATTAAGAAAAACCAAATCCTCTCTCTTGCTGCCAAATTGAGCTGCTACCTTAACTATAGCCTCTTCCAAATGCTCTATGCCTTCTTTTTTTAAAGCACTTAATTTTACCCTAAAACCTTTTAAGCGTGAAACATTTTTTAGATTGAGCTTTTGCTTTAAATCGCTTTTATTTATTATGATTATAATGCCCTTTACATTATCGGCTGCGTTATTATTCTTTTTATTATGTAAATTTTCGATTTTATTTAATAAAAACAGGTCGTCTTTTTCTAAATGCCTTGAGCCATCGAGCACCAGCATAATCAAATCAGCTTCATTAAAAACTTTTGATGATTTTTCCAAGGCTTTTTTTTCGATAAAATTGCGGGGTGTTAAAATTCCGGCTGTATCATAAATACACAAAGGTATTCCTTTTACATTTATGGTTTCTTCAATCGTGTCACGAGTGGTCCCGGGGATTTCGCTTACAATTACCCGCTCTTCCTGCAATAAACAATTAAAAAGCGTGGATTTGCCGGCGTTGGTTTTTCCGCAGATAACACACCTTAGCCCGTCTTTTGCTACTTTTGATTTTTTATCCGCCTCCAAAATATCTTTTATGTTTGCATCTATCTTTTTTATCTTATTTTTTATATTGTTAAATTCTATCGTAGTATTATCTTCGGGAAAATTAATATCCACTTCGGTTGATAAAAATACATCTTTTATCGCCTGTTTTACTTTATTAAATTTTTCAAATGATTCTCCTTTTAACTGGGAAACTGCGGTTTGCAAGGCTTTGTCGGTTTTTGCCTCGACTATATTACGTATGCCTTCAGCCTGTAGCAAGTCTATGCGGCCGTTTAAAAAAGCTCTATAGGTAAATTCGCCTGGCCGGGCGAGCCGGGCACCTTCTTTTAAGATTACATCTAAAATTTTACTAAGCGCAACTGTTCCACCGTGGGAAGAGATTTCAACCACATCTTCGCAAGTGTAGGAGCAGGGTTTTCTCATTATGCTCACCAACACCTCATCAATTGCAACCTGGGACGTGGGACGTGAGACGTGAGACGTTTTATTCTTTACGCTATGCGCCATATGCTTTGCGCTATGCGATACAATCCATCCATAATGCAGAGTATAAGTTTTTGCGTTTCTTATGTCTTTTTTACGCCTGGGAATGAAAATTTTATGAATTATGCTTATAGCTTTTTTACCGGAAATTTTAACTACGCCTAGGGCGGATTTCGATGGAAAGGTTGCGATGGCAACGATTGTATCGTTAGTATTGTAATCCTTAAGTTTTATCAAGCTCATAATTTAGCCAAATTAAACACTCCATAGATACTAGATGCTGGATACTGGATACTTGTTGTTTTTTACTAGCATATAAGATCAAGTATCTAGCATCTATTTAATTCTTCGTTTCTGCACTAGCGCTTTCGCTTCACTCACTAAAAACAGCGAACCGCTTATAACTATAATTGAGCCATTATTATATAATTGTTTTCCGATTTCCAAAGCTTTTTTAACATTCTCTGCGAGATATGCATCTTTGATATTGCATATATTTTTTAAATCTTCCGGTGCAAATGAGCGTGGATTATTGAAACGGGTAAGTATCAAGTGTTTGTATTTTATTTTCTTAAGCATTTTTTTTACGTCTTTATCGTTTGATGCGGCAAAGATAAGAATTATTTCCTTTGCCGGGTAGTAAAATTTTAAGTTCTCAGATAATGCACAGAAGGAAGGTTCATTGTGCGCAATATCAGAAACAATTAAAGGCTTATTTTTCAAAACCTCAAACCTGCCCTCCAAAAATAAATTACGCAATGCGTCTTTGAAATTTAAATTACCGGATAATTGCCCTTTTTCTTTTAAAAGAAAAATCGAAGCTATGGCTAATGACGCATTTTCTATCTGATATTTTCCGCGAAGTAATATTTTAGAGCCCTTAAGATTTTTTTTGCCGAAATGAAAATCAAAGCTTGTATCCTGGCTGCCTAAATATTCATTTGTTGACTGGAAAGCTCTACCAAAGCTAAATAATCTTGATTTCATTTTACGAGCTGCTACGCTGATAACCCGGCGAATAGAAGGGGCCTGGCGCGCCGAGACAACATCAATATTTTTTTTAATAATTCCCGCCTTCTCTTGCGCTATTTCAGCCAAGGTGTCCCCAAGTTTATCCATATGGTCATAGCCTATGTGTGTAATTATGCTAACCAGCGGCGAAACCACATTAGTTGCATCAAGCCTCCCGCCCAAGCCCGTTTCTAAAACGACAAAATCAACTTTTTTTTCAAGAAAGTATTTAAAAGCAAGTGCGGTGTAAACCTCAAAAAAGCTTAAAGCTCCAAGCTCCTTAGTATATCTTAATTTTTCCAATTGCGACTGCATTTCTCTTATCAGCCTTACCACATCATTCTTCGAAATCAAACTGCTTTTTATTTTTTTTCTGTACTCTGTACTCTGTTTTCTGTTCTCTGTTAGGATTTGTATTCTTTCTCTGAAATCAAAAAAATGAGGCGATGTGTAAAGCCCTGTCTTGCAGCCGGCACTTGCCAATAGACTGGCACAAAAGCACGCAGTTGAACCTTTGCCTTTTGTGCCGGCAATATGAATACTTTTAAACTTCGTACAATCTATATCGAGGCTTTTTAAAAGGCTTTCTACTCTTTTAAGCTTAAGTGTTTTACCGTAAGGATATCTTGTATTCTTTTCATAGTTTACAAAAGTATCAAGATAGTTTTTTGCATCGTTAAAATTTTTTATTGAATAGTTTTTGTAACTCATGTGTCTATGGTTTTATAAATAACCAAGCTCCAATTTCCAATAACCAAATCCCAATAATCAAACGGGGGAATAAATAGAATTGCTTGGTAATTGGTTATTGGGTGTTAGGTATTGAAATTTGTTTGGTTATTGTATCTTGGTTATTGGTTATTATATGAATTAATGGCGGAAGTGGCGAATACCCGTAAAAACCATACTGATTCTTAATTTATCGCAAAGCTTAATCAAATCATTGTCTTTTATCGAACCTCCGGGCTGGATTATTGCCCTGATTCCCTTTTTGTAGGCAATTTTAATAGCATCTTCTTTGGGGAAAAACCCGTCAGAAGCAAGCACTGCGCCATGGCATGATTTCTTCGCCATGCCAAGGGCAATCTTTGCAGCTCCCACCCTTGAGGGCTGGCCACCTCCTAATCCAAGAACTGTTTGGTTCTTGACGAGCACAATTGCGTTTGACCGTACGTATTTAGCTATCTTCCACGCAAGCATCATGTCTTTTAATTCCTGCTGCGTAGGTTTTTTTCTGGTAACTATTTTCAGGTTTGTTTTTTCGATGTTAACCGTATCCCTATCCTGTAAAAGAAAACCAAAACTCGTTGCCCTTATGTCTTTATAGTTTAGTTTCTGATGAAAATCCGCCTCAAGTACACGAAGATTTTTTTTGGCGGAAAAAACCTTTAATGCCTCTTTTGAATAGGAAGGCGCAATAACGCATTCCTTAAAATCGCTTTTCATAAATTGCTCGGCGGTATCCTTATCAACTTTTCTGTTAATACCGACTATTCCTCCAAAGCTTGAAATAGGGTCGCAAACGTAGGCTTTCTTATAGGCTTGCGACAACCTCTTATCAACGCCAACTCCGCATATGGATGCGTGCTTTACTATTGACACAGCGCATTCGGCAAAATCGCGCACCACCGAAACTGCCGTATCTAAATCAAGAAGGTTATTATAAGAAAGTTCCTTGCCCTGAATTTGCTTGTATTTTATCTCCTGCGCTTTGGCTAATTTATATAAGGCGCCTCTTTGATGCGGGTTTTCTCCGTAGCGTAAATTAGCGATTTTCTCCAAATCTAAAGTTAATACTTCCTTTGACGCAAAATAGTTATATATGCTGTTATCATATTCTTTGGTGGTGTAAAAAGCTTCCTGCGCCAAGGCCTTTAAGGTTTCATCGCAGATGTCCCCTTTATTTTTATCAAGTTCTTCAATCAGCATTTTGTACTGCGAGGGAGCGCTTACCGAAGCTACATTTTTAAAATTCTTTGCTGCGGCACGAAGTAATGACACTCCGCCGATATCAATATATTCCATCATATCGTCAAAAGTAAGTTTTTCGTTAAGCTTTGATAAAAACGGATAAAGGTTAACCACAACCATATCTATGGGTTCAATGCTAAGAGATTTTATTTCTTCCATGTGCAGGGGATGTTTTTTATTCGCAAGAATGCCCCCGAATATTTTTGGATGCAAAGTTTTGACGCGGCCGGAAAGTATCTCGGGAAATGAGGTAACCGAAGAAACTTCTTTTACCGGTATCGAACTTGCACGTAGCAGAGACGCGGTTTTTCCGGTTGAAATAATTTCTACTTTGTATTCTGCAAGTTTTCTTGCAAGCTCCAGAACCCCTTTTTTCTCCCACACACTAATCAATGCTCTTCTTACTTTTACCATTATAGTACTTGTTTGTAGAAGCGGATATCCGCGGATATTGACGCGGATTTACGCCCGCTAATTGAATCAGGAAACCATTAATAAAATTCCTGATTCTTTTCCATCGTATTAATTCTTCTCAAATAAACAAATTAACTTACCTTATTACTGTGCGTCTATCCGCGTTTAGATCCGCGAGAATCCGCTTCTATTACACACTGAACTTTATTTCTATGATATTACCTTCCTGCATTATGTAATCCCTGTCAACCGACTTAGCAAATCCACGTGCGCGAGCTTCAGCCAGATTATAAAAACTGTCCAGGTCTTTACACTCGATTACTTCGCCCTTAATAAACCCTCTCGCAAGGTCAGTATGAATCTTACCTGCAGCTTCAACGATTGTGCTACCCTTTTTAACTTCCCAGGCATGCACCTCTTTTTCTCCGGCTGTGAAAAAAAGCAAATTTTGCGCTTTTTTGAGTATCTCATCGATTAAGCTATTCATATCAGAAACATCACTTTTGCCTATACAGGGCTTAAAAGTCACAGGCATAATATTTTTAAGAAAATTTTTCTCTTCTTCGCTAAATTCCTGGTCGCAAAGAAGATTTTCTTTTTCTAAAATTCCCGTAATTTTCTTCAAGAATTCTTTCTCTTTTTCATCGGTTGTTTTTTGCTGGCGGTTTTCTATCTTTTCCAAGTCTATAAAAATGAAATCCAGCTTTTTATCCACATCAAAAACAATTGCATCGGCTTTTGCAAAATCTTCGCCTATAAATTCCACAACGTATGGGGTTGTTTTCTTAGGTGAAAATTTTTTAACAAGCTTTTCAAAACATTCACAGCTATATTTTTGTTTACCCGGCTCGATGCTTAAACCAAAAGTGGCCACTTTCATTTTATTGAACTCCTTGTATTGATGTTACGAAGGTTACAGATGTTACGAAAGTTACGAATGTTACATTAAAAACATCGTGATTTAGTGTAACCTTCGTAACCTACGTAACCTGCGTAACTTTCGTAACCTTATAATTTATTCTACCTTCGCTACCTTATCAGCTTCTTTTTTTGCCCCTTCGATAATTGTTTGAGCTAATCTTGCCGGAACAATTTCATAGTGGGAAAATGTCATCGAGTAGCTTCCCCGGCCTCCGGTAACTGACCGCAGGTCAGATGCATATTTAAACATTTCAACCAGGGCAATCTGTGCTTTTACGACTTCGCTCTTTCCTTTTACTTCCATCCCGAGCACTCTTCCGCGCCGGGAGTTTATGTCTCCGGTAACCTGGCCCATAAATTCTCCCGGAACCGTAATCTCAACATCCATTATCGGCTCAAGAAGCACACTGCCTGCCGCCTCAAGCGCTTTTTTAAAAGCCATTGAACCTGCAATCTGAAAGGCTATATCGGAAGAATCAACATCGTGATAAGAACCATCATAAAGTGTCACTCGTATATCAGCAACCGGATAACCGGCCAAAATTCCGCTGTCTAAGCTCTTTCTGATGCCTTTTTCAACAGAAGGTATAAAGTTACGGGGAATGGCCCCTCCGAATATCTTATCCACAAATTCAAAACCTTTTCCCCTCGAGAGAGGCTCAAGTTCAATCCAGACATCGCCGTATTGGCCGCGGCCGCCTGATTGCTTTTTATGTTTTCCCTGCACCTTGACGGAACGCGTAACTGTTTCCATGTAAGCTACCTTGGGAGTGCCTAGCTCAACGTTTGCCTGGTACTTGCGTTTCATTCTTTCGATAATAACGCTTAAATGCAGCTCTCCCATTCCTGAGATTATCAATTCTTTTGTCTGCGCGTCGCGGGATACTTTAAATGTCGCATCTTCGCTGGTTAAACGCGAAAGGACCGCGGATATTTTATCCTCATCCTGCCTTGTCTTCGGTTTAACCGAAGCAGAAAAAGAAGGAGCCGGAAACTCTATGGAGCTAAATTCAAGAGGAAATGATTGTTCGCAGAAAGTGTCCTGCGTTGATGTATTTCTTAATTTAGCGATAGCTCCGATTTCCCCGGCACAAATTGCATCTTGATTATTTTCTTGCTTGCCTTGCGGAGTATAAATATGGCTGATTTTTTCTTTTTCGCCTTTTGTTGAATTGTATATTTCGCTATTTGAAGATATTTTTCCGGAAAATACCCTGAAAATATTTAGCTGCCCCACAAAAGGGTCAATTACTGTCTTAAAAACCTGCGCCGCCAAATGCGCATTTACTTTTGGCGTAACTTCCAGGCTTTCTCCCGTCTTTGCATTCTTTACAAGACGAGGCTTTCCTTCTGCCACAGAAGGCATAACCTCTAAAAGCATTTCCAGTAAACAATCACTCCCTATTTCCTGTAAAGCTATCATGGGGATAACCGGAAATATTTGCGCATTTATTATTGCTTTTTTAAGCGCGATTGCCAATTCTTTTTCATCAATTGCCCCTTTTTCAAGATATTTGGCAAGCAGCGCATCGTCGCTTTCAGCAACAGCTTCAATTACATTTCCGTAATTAGGATTATTTTTATCTTTTAATATATTCACAACTTTTCCATCTACAAAATCTGCAAAGGCAATTGCTTTCTTTGTTAAACTACCCCTGATATCCTCAACGGTTTTTTCATAATCCGTACTTTCTTTATCAAGTTTGTTTACTATAAAAAGGCAAGGTAGATTTTCTTTTCTTAAAATATCCCATGCTTTTTCAGTGCCAACTTCAACTCCGCTTGTTGCATCAATTACAACCACACCAAAATCAACGGCGCGGCTTGCGGAAATCATTTCTCCTATAAAATCCAGGTAACCGGGAACATCTATGAATTGTAGAAATGAACCTTTGCGTTCGGCATAAAGAACTGACATGTTTATCGAACTTTTTCTTATCTTTTCATCATCTTCGTAATCACTTATGGTGGTACCTTCGTCAACTCTACCCAAGCGGGTTGAGGCTCCACACTTAAAAAGAATGGCTTCGGAAATTGAAGTTTTACCTGACTGGGCGTGTCCGCATAAAAGGAAAATCCTCTTTTTGGTTAAATCATCTCGCATATTTTCTTCCTCCTTTCACACACAGATTAGCACAGATTGTAAAACAGATGATCGCAGATAGAAAATTAAAAATAGAAAAGTTAAGAGCTACTAAAAGAGAGTCAAGCTTCGCCTATCTATCTTCGCCCTTTATTATCTGTGATCATCTGTGTCTGCCATCTGTGACCATCTGTGTTTATATAAGTGGCCTTGGAAGTTATATTTTGCGCGAAAGAGCGGATTTCGCCAGATTTTTTATTATATTAGAAATAAGCCCCTAAGTCAATTAAGAACTAATCTTTTTTACTATATTTAAGCTATTGCTGCACAATAAGTTACATCAAATTTGCCACTATTACAGAATGACTTGGAAGGTTGATAAAGGGTTTTCTAATGAGTCAGGGGTTATTTTCAGGCGATAAACATTGCATCGCCGAAGCTGAAAAAGCGGAAATTTACGGTTTTTGCATAAGCGTAAGCTTTTTGGGTAAGTGCTAAACCGCAAAAAGAAGACACAAGTATAAGGTTTGTTGAAAGCGGGGTGTGGAAATTGGTAATAAGTGCATCCACTATCCTAAATTTATAGCCTGGCGTAATATAAAAACTGGTTTCGAATGTTTTATCTTTTATATGGAACTCGCCTGCCGGGTTTAAGAAACTCGCAGCTTCAAGGCTTCTTACGGATGTAGTTCCAACCGCAATGACCCTTGACCCTTTATCTTTTGCATCGTTTATGGTAGAAGCAGATTCTACTGATATTTCGATACATTCACTATCCATCTTATGTTCCCGAATATCTGCACATTTCACCGGCCTAAACGTAGCAAGGCCACAATGCAAAGTAACATACACAATGTTAACGCCTTTTTGCTTAATCTGCGAAATTAACTTCTCGGTAAAATGCAAGCCCGCAGTTGGTGCCGCCACAGCACCTTCTCTTTTAGAATATATAGTCTGATATTTTTCAAAGTCATCAATTTCTTTTTTTATATAATGCGGTAATGGGGGCTTACCAAGTTCATCGAGGTACGATGCAAAATCTTTGGGAAAAAATTCAAAGATCCTTCCGCCTTGCAGGGTTTTATCGATTATTTTTGCATAAAACCCTTTCTTTCCGAAGCTAATTTCTTCGCCCAGTTTTGCTTTTTTACCAGGCCTTACCAGAGTTTCCCAAATTCCTTTTTCTTTCTCCTTCAGCAATAAAATTTCAATTTTACCGCCGGTTTTATTCTTACCGATAAGTTTTGCCTTAATAACCCTTGTATCGTTTAATACCAAAACATCGTCTTTATTTAATAACTCTGTAATGTTTTTAAAAATTGTTTCGTGAAGGCTATTATTTTTTCTATTTACAACCAAAAGCCTTGAGCTATCACGCTCTTGTAGAGGTTGCTGAGCGATTAAACCTCTTGGCAACTCATAATTGAAATTAGAAAGGTTGTATAAATCTTTTTCCATGGAGAGCATTGATTATATTTGAGAGGCTGGATTAGAAAGCAAGTTCAACTCTGTTTTTCCCTTCTCTCTTTGCCTTATAAAGCGCCATGTCGGCTTTTCGTATCAAGGCATCTTTTTCCAGGCCGTCTTGAGGGTAATTTGAGAGGCCGATACTTACGGTAAATTTACATCCTGCTATATTATTTTCCGCTAAGTTTTTTCTTAACATTTCTGCAATAGTAAGCGCTTCTTCTTTGTTTGTAAAAGGCAGTATCACGGAAAATTCCTCTCCGCCGTAGCGGCAGATAATATCTATGTCCCTTACGTTTTTCTTAAACTGTTCGCTAACTTTTTTTAGGGCCTCATCTCCTTGTATGTGGCCGTAAGCATCGTTAAATTTTTTGAAATCATCCAGGTCAATCATAAGTATTGAAATCGGGTAATTTTTCGATTTGGCTTTAAGCAGTTCTTCGTCCAGTTTATATTGAAAATAGCCGTGGTTCCATAAAGAGGTAAGAGTATCTGTATGGGCCCTGATGAGCGTATCTTCAAAGGCGCGTGAATTTTCTATCGCGCCTGTCGCTTGCTCTACAAACATATTAAATATCCTTATATCAGCTTCATGTATCGGTTTTTTGGTCACATAGTTATCAACAATGATAACTCCTTCCGGTTTATCTTTTATCCATAACGAAGCTATTAAAAACTCTCCGAGTTGAAGTTTCACACAAAGCGAGTCATCCTTAAGCTCCGCTGTTTTACCGTCTTTTATGTGCAAGGTGCCTCTTTCCCATAAAGCGCTGTAGAGAAAGCCGCTGGTTTCATTTAAATCAAAAGAAAGAGACTGGACATACTCCATAAATTTTGGCTTTACTGTTTCTTCCTTTATTCTATGATAAGTTTTAATCAGGTCGTAGAGGTCCATCTTCTGCTGTTCTATGCTGCGCCAAATTGAGGTTGCTTCCTGCATATACATAGGCCCTATACCCATAAACCCGTTTATTTTTTTAGCCTCTTCGTCAACGAGAAACAGAATTGCCCTGTTAAAGGAAAGCCCTTCGTGAGCGGTTAAGCCAGTAAGAATAATATAAACTATTTCCTCAAGCCTAAGTGTCGTTCTCATTGCTTTATTCAATTCATAAAGTATATAAAGCTGAGAACGTGTTTTTTCCAGTTCTTCTTTTATTTTCTTAATGTCTTCTTCCATATGAAAACCTCTGCAAAACAAGCCCTACCTAGTGATATCCACCGAAGCTGACAAGCGAAGGTGGATAACTTTAATAAATAACATATTTGAGGTTAAAAGTCAATGCCGAGGGAGACCAAAGACTAAAGACCTTTTAAAAAAATCCACCAAAAATCTTCTTCGCTAACATTGTTATCCGGTTACGTTTTTCGTCAATCGGTTACGCTACTCGTTTCGTCATACGGTTACGTTATACGTTTAACGCAACCGTGACGAGCTGCGTAACCGCAACCGATTGACGTAACTATCTATTTTTCAAATCTTGGTCTTTGGTCTGGGACTGGTTTAGGCGGGGGCTTGCGTTTGCTCTTTCTCGGGAGCATCTGTCGGAATAGCTTGGCTGCCTTGGCCATTCGTTGCAAATTTAACTGATACCAGTTTAGACACTCCTTTTTCCTGCATAGTTACTCCGTAAAGGATATCAGCTCTGCTCATAGTTTTCTTATTGTGAGTAATTACGATAAACTGTGAATTTGCCGAAAATTGTTTTAGGATATGATTAAACCTATCAACATTTGATTCATCCAGAGGAGCGTCTATTTCATCAAGCACGCATATAGGAGAAGGCCTGACTTTAAAAATAGCAAAAATAAGGGCTATGGTAGTAAGCGCTTTTTCTCCACCTGACAAAAGTGCAACATTTTGAGTTTTTTTGCCGGGAGGCTGGACTTCTATTTCAACTCCTGACTCAAGCACATCATCCTGGTCAAGCAATATCAGCTGGGCGCGGCCTCCGCCAAAAAGAAAACGGAAATTATTCTTAAATTCCTCTTCTATTTTAGCAAATGTTTCAAGGAACAATTCGCGCGATGTCTTGTTTATCTTTTGAATTGCTTTTTTAAGATTTTCTTTTGAAGTAACCAGGTCATTTTTTTGGTTATCCAGAAATTCTTCTCTTTTCTTAAGCTCATCGAACTCTTCAATCGCAACCAAGTTAACATCGCCGAGTGATTCCAGTTTTTTCTTCAGGCTTTCTTTATCCTCGTTGAATTTATCAAGGCTTGAACCTTCCTCAAGCGGGGCGGCAACCCAATCAGCATTAAATTCAACCGTATAAACCTGGCGTAGATAATCTTTTATTTTTTCTTTCTCGTAATCAAGGCTTTGGGTTTCAAGTTTTTTGTTATACACTGCCGAGCGTAACTCCTCCAAATTGCCTTCAGCTACCTCAAGCAGTTTTCTGTCTTCTTCGATTTTTGCAAGTAATCCGTTTTCTTCTTTCTCAAGTTCATCTTTTTTCTGCGAATAAACATTTATTTTTTCTTTATCCGAACTTATCACGAGTTCAATTTTTTGTATTTCCTGTAAAAGAGTTTCGCTCTTTTGGATATTTTCTGATTTTTCTTTGTCCATATCCGCAAGATTTTTAAGGATATTTTCTTTCTCCTCGCAAAACAGTAATACCCTTGAATTCAAACTTTCTTTTTCTCTGGATAAGGACTGCCTGTGCGTTTCAGATTTGGCAGAATCAACGTCTATTTCATTAATACGTTTTGAACTACTTAAAACAATCTCATGGAAGCCGGCCATACTCGTCTTAGAAACATTTAAGCTCTCTTCACAGGTAGCTATTTCAGCTTCCAGCTCTTTTTGCTTTGTCTCGCGGCTTTCGAGTTCCTGCCGGTTCGCTTCAAGCTCTTTTTCGACAAGCTCAAACTCTTCGTTAAACCTTGCCAGGTCTCTGTTAAGAGTTTCTTTTTCCTGAAACAAGCCTTGATAGCGCTTTTCTTCTTCCTCTACCTGGGAATTCTGCGCTAAAGATTGCTCGCTGACTTGTTTCTTCTGGTTTTCTGTATTCTCAAGTTCCTGTTTTAAAGTTTCTATTTCCGCCCTTATCACGTCCATTTTTTCTTTTAACTCATCTTCCTCAAGTGAAATAACCTTTGCTTCAATTACTGCTTTATATGCATTTCCTTCTTTAGTAAATTGCGCTCCTTTTAAGGAAATTATGAGCTTTTTTACATCTTTGGGTTCTTCATCGAAAACAATTGTAATTTTTTTGCTCGCGGAAAATGTATCATACTTTGTACGCAGGTCTTTTAAAAAGTCGTAATAGGAATTAAGCTCAACGAGCTTCTTTTCTTTCTCAATTATTTTTGCCTGCAGGCTTTCTTTGGTAGAAGCCAGGGCCTGCTCTTTTAAAACTAGGCTTGACTTTATACCCCGCAAGCCGCTTAACTTGCTATCCAAATCAGCAAGTTCAACTGAAAGCTCTTCCTTCGTAGCCTTCCTCTCACTGGATAAATTCTCTATCCTGGCCTTGTCCAGCGATAGCCTTTTTTTCCTATTAGCTAAAGAAGAAACCTGGGTCTGAAGCTCAATTAGGCCATTGCGAATGTTGACGCCCTTGCTTTCTAATTCAAATATCCTGATTTTTTCTTCTTCTATTTTTTTCTTTGCTTCTTCTATCGCGCCTAAAAGGCTGGTTTTTTCTTCTTTAAGTTTTTCTATCTGTGCATTTATTGAACTCACTTCCTGCTCTATACGAATCAGTTTGTTTTTTTCTTCCTCGATGCGGCTGTCCTGTAAGGTTATACGCTCTGAAAATGTTCTCTTTGACTGCTCTATTGCGTTGTTGCGCTCGTCTACTTCTATTATGCGCTGCTTGCTTACATTTATATAGCTGAGAGAAGTTTCTATCTGAGCGCTGAAAGAAAAAACCTGCGAACTTGCCGCTGCGAGCTCTTTTCGCATATCCCTGAGGCGCAGATTAAGCTCTTCCCATTTAGTTTTATTTTCTTTCAATTCATTATCTTTTGAATTTTCTTTCTCTTTCAAACTATTAAGCTCTTCAAGGATAACGTTTATTTTTTCTTCAAGGCCTTTGAACTTTAAAATCCCTATTTTCTTTTCAATCTCAACAAGGTGCTCCTGGCATTCTTTGAATTTACGGGTTTTTTCCACCTGTCTTTCAAGGTAACGAATCTGGCGCTTTACTTCCGAAATAATGTCATCCAGCCTTACTAAATTTTCGTCTGTTTCTTCAAGTTTTTTTAAAGTTTCTCTTCGGCTTTCTTTATATTTAACTATTCCGCTTGCCTCATCAAAGATAAGGCGCTTATCTTCCGGCTTATAACTTAAAAATACTTCAATCTTGCCCTGCTCAATGAATGAATAAGTTGCCTCCCCTATGCCGGTACCCATAAAAAGAGCTTCTATATCTTTTAATCTTACTGGATTTTTATTTATAAGGTATTCGCTCTCCCCTGAACGGTATAATCTTCTTGTAATGGCAACTTCTTTATATTCTATCGGCAGGTATTTATCTTCGTTGGCAAAGGTAAGAGTTACTTCGGCGTAGTTTAACGCAGGGTGATTTTCGGTTCCGTTAAAAATGATATCTTCCATTTTGGAACCGCGAAGCGACTTAGGGCTTTGTTCGCCAAGCGACCACTTCAAAGAATCCAGGACATTTGATTTCCCGCAGCCATTCGGCCCGACTATGACTGTTATGCCTGGTTCAAATTTTAGGGAGACTTTTTCCGGGAAGGATTTAAAACCGAAGATTTCGAGTTCTTTTAAAAACATATTTCTAGGCCCTGGCCTAAGAACAATAAATTTCTATTACTTTCTCAATTTCTACCAATCTCAATGCCTATCGAAATTGATAGAAATTTGCTTCGCGAAATTCGTTGAAATTTATCGTGGTTCTTTAAACTTTTTTATTAAAAGCGGGACTATACTAAATAAGTCTCCGACTATACCGTAATTAGCAACCTTAAAAATTGGCGCGTCCGGGTCTTTATTTATAGCCACGATTATCTTTGATGACTGCATCCCGACAAGATGCTGAATCTGCCCGGAAATCCCGCAAGCGATGTATATTTTCGGCGCAACAGTTCTGCCGGTTTGGCCCACCTGATGAGAATATGAAATCCAACCACTATCAACTGTGGCTCGCGATGCGCCCACAGCCCCCCCTAAAGTTTGCGCGAGTTCCTCAATGAGCTTAAAATTTTTGCTATCCGCGATACCGCGTCCGCCTGAAACTATTATATCAGCATCTGATAAATTTACCTTACTTATTTCTTCCTGGATAAACTCTATAAATTTTATTCGCGCGTCTATAAAAGGGCCATCTATAACTTCTTCAATAATTTCACCTTTCCTTTTTGCATCTTCTGCTTGCTCCTGCATAACCTTATGCCTGACTGTTGACATTTGCGGCCTGTAATTAGGGGTAATAATCTGCGCCATAATGTTTCCGCCAAAAGCCGGGCGAGTTTGCACGAGCAGGCGTTTTTCGCGGTCGATATGAAGGCCGGTGCAGTCAGCGGTTAGGCCGGTGTATATCGTTACGGCTATACGCGATACAAGCGAACGGCCGCAAGTAGTTGCTCCAGCCAGGAAAATTTCCGGTTTATATTTTTTGATTAAGTGGGAAATTACGTTTGCGTAGTTTTCGGAAATGAAGTTTTCAAGCTCAGGCTTATCGACCAGTATTACTTTATCCGCTCCTTTGGAAATCAGTGTTTGAGCTTTTTCTTTTATATTTTTGCCTAAAAATACTGCAACAACTTTTGAATGTAGGTCATGAGCGAGTTCTTTCGCCTTTCCTAAAAGCTCAAAAGAAACCCCGCTGATTTTTCCTCTTTCGCTTTCTACAAATACCCAGACATCTTTATAGGAAGAAAAATCGCTTTTCGCTATTTGCGGCTTGAAAATTGTTATTGCTTCGAATTTGCAAGCGTCTTTGCAGGCACCGCAAAGGTTGCATTTGGCAAGATCAATTATCGCTTTTTTATTTACGATAGTAATTGCGGAAAATGGACATACTTTTATACACAGCCCGCAACCGATACATTTCTCGACTATTACTTTTATTGAATCACTCATAGTGAACGCTACACGTCACACGTATCCTCGCCACCATATAAAAACATTTAGGCGAGTCCACTTGGAGTGGACGTAGCACGTCTTTCAAAACGTGTTACTTGTTACGTGTTACGTGATACCTATTAATTTTATATCAAATGTTTCTTCAATTCCCCAAATAACTTATCGACAACTACTTCCGGATCGCCCTCCAGAATCATTCCTTTCTCACGCGGAGGCGGCGTAAATATTTTTACTACCTGGGTAGGTGAACCTTTTAATCCAAGACTTTCTTCTTTTAAGCCTAAATCTTTATGCGTCCAGGTTGTTATGGCTTGGCTTCGCGCACGCATTTTGCCTCTTAGCGATGGCAAACGCGGCGTATTTATTTCTTTTACTACAGTCATAAGTAAAGGTATTGATACTTCAATTACTTCATATCCGTCCTCAAGAAGCCTCTCTAAGCGGATAACTTTTTTTTCTAAATCGACATTGTCTACTTTACGGACGTATGTTGCCTGAGGAAGATTTATGTGCGTGGCAATTCCCGGGCCGACTTGAGCGGTATCGCCGTCGGAGGCTTGCTTTCCGCAAATAACTAAATCGAAGTTTCCTATTTTTTCTATTGCTTTTGCCAAAACAAAACTTGTCGCCCAAGTGTCTGAGCCGGCAAAAGCGCGGTCGGAAAGTAAAATTGCCTGGTCAATACCCAGTGAAAGCGCCTCACGAAGCGCACCATCTGCCTGGGGAGGGCCCATAGTTATGACAATAGTTTCACCGCCGAATTTTTCCTTTAACTGCACTGCTTCCTCAATTGCATACATATCAAAAGGATTGATTATGGAAGCAACACCCTCTCTTACCAGAGTATTGGTTTCAGGATTTATTCTTACCTCAGTTGTATCAGGAACTTGTTTTATGCAAACTATTATTTTCATACCAACGCTAATTATCGCTAATCTAACGCGAATGGTCGCGAATAGTTCTATTGTATTTTTTCATTCGCGTTTAAAATAAAATACTATGTATTCGCTAAATGTCAATAAAATTTAGCGTTTTTAGCTTTTTTCTGGCAATTAAAAGGACAGGTATTGAGGCAAGTTGCACGACAACAGAAAAAGCAACTAAGAAGAAAACGTGCCTATCATATAAAATTCCCATAAGAGCGCTTCCTAAAAACCAAAATAATCCGTAACCTGTATTAAATATTCCGTAGGCTGAACCGCGCTTATTACTGGCCACCATAGTTGCAACTGCTGCGCGCATAATAGATTCTTGGGCACCCATACCTATACCCCATACAGCCATACCTAAAAGTGCCAAGCCAAATCCTCCTAAAAAAACAAGCGGTGCAAAAAAAGCAGAAATCAATACTACAAAAATAAGAACACTCATTCCGATACGGTCAAAAAACTTTCCGCAGACTAAAGCGGAAATTGCATCAACCGCCATGGCAATTGCGTAAAAAACAGGTATCCAGTTATCAGACACAATGATATTTTTTTTCAAATGAAATGCAATCAAAGGATAATCCGCGTAACCCGCGGCAATTAAACCAATGGCTAAAAGATAAATCCAAAACACTCTCGGTAAACCTTTGCCTTCTAATTTTTTTCCTATCGGGTCAAAATCGCGTGGACTCGGATAAGTAATACGCGCTATAACAAGAACAGTTATGGCAAGCAGCGCGGGTATAGCTAAAGTTATAAAACCGGTTTTGTAGCCGCCTTTAAAATAAAGCACTGCGGCAATTATCAACGGGCCGGTAAGCGCGCCAACCTGATCCATGGCTTCATGTATACCAAAACCCCAGCCCTGCCCCACCTGTTTAGTTGCATGAGAAAGTATGGCATCGCGTGCAGGAGAACGTATTGCCTTACCCATTCTTTCCATAATTATCAAGGCTGCGGCAACTTCCCAGCGGCCGGCAAGGGCAAGTAAAGGAACTGCTAAGAGGTTTACAGCATAGCCGGTAATCGTTAACGCCCAGTATTTTCCGGTTTTATCGCTAAAATATCCTGAGACAAGCCTTAATGCATAGCCGATAAATTCTCCAAGGCCGGAGAAAACTCCGACAACTGTTGCGCTTGCGCCAAGAATTGCAAAATAAGGCCCGATTACGCTGCGCGCGCCTTCATAGGTCACGTCAGCAAAAAGGCTGACGAAACCGAGCATTACAATAAATTTTAAAGCGGATTTTCTTGATACGTCGGTTGATCTGCTTTCCGTTGGCATATTAAGGTAATTTATTTTTCCAGTAATACTAAAGCGGCCATCATCGCCACTCCCAAAAGTAGAGAAATGAACTGTAAAGCTGCGGAAGAAATTTTTACATCACAACCTTGATGAAGTTCAGGAATAAGATCTGAACCGGCGATATAAATAAACCCTCCAGCGGTTATCGGGACAAGTGCGGTGGTAAAGCCTTTCGCATGAGGGCCTATGCTAAGCGCAACTATCGCGCCTAAAATTGATGTTGCTGCGGAAAGAAAATTAAAGATTAATGCCTTTTTTATGGATAAGCCTCCATGGACAAGCACGCCGAAATCCCCTATCTCCTGAGGAATCTCATGCAATATAACTGCCAATGTCGTGGTCACACCCAGAGGAATACTTACACAATAAGTTGCTCCGATAATTAAACCGTCAATAAAATTATGTACACCGTCGCCAAGAAGATTCAAGGCAACTACCGGATGCAATTGATGCTCAGAAGCTGGAACATGGCAGTGGTGCCAGCGGATAAATTTTTCCAGAATGAAAAAAATTACAATGCCTAAAATTATATAAAGTGACGTTGTAAGATTTGCGCCTAATTCTTTAAAAGCTTCGGGAAGAAGATGAATAAAAGCGTCGCCGAAAAGCCCGCCTACGGCAAAACTGACGAGAAATAGCAGAATTTTCTGCAGGAAATTTTTCTTTAAAGAAAGCGTAAAGACGCCGATTAAAGAAATAAGGCTTACGATAATTACGCTGACTAAACTATATACCCATGCTTGCATAGCGTATGTAAATTACCGCCGGATAGAGTCGGCGAATTTGCTATAATCCTGTACCCAAGATTGCTTCGCAATCACGATAAAGGAACAATTCGGCTATCCACCAGGCCTTCGGCCTGCTGGACTACGCAACTTTTCTGCACTCCCTTCGGTAGCTTAAAAAGATTGCTGCTCCATTGAATTATATCTTAAATTTTATTATTACAAAAGCAGAAAGATTTAAAATTTTCTTATGCCATATGCACTTTTAAAAGTGCTTCTTTTAATTGCCTGGATTTAGCAGCAAACAATAATGCTCCTACAATAGAAAAAAATCCTCCAGAAATTAAAGTAAAGGGTGCTCCTATAATATTCGCCAAATAGCCGCTAAGAAGCCCTCCAAAAGGGGCAACCCCCATAAAACACATTGTATAAAAGCTCATCACGCGTCCGCGTTTACTATCCTCTACTATAGTTTGCACAACGGTATTACTGGATGCGAGCTGTATCATCATACTAAAGCCGGCGACAAGTAATACCAATAATGAAAACCAAAAAGTATGTGAAAAAGAAAAAACGATTAAACTGGCTCCAAATATAGCAGATGCAGCGGGAATTTTATTAGCAAGATGCGAAACGCTTTTATGGGAAGCAAGATAAAGCGTGCCGGCTATTGCACCTATTCCTATAGCAGCCATTAAAAGCCCGTAAATTTGCGGGCCTCCTCCAAAAACATCAACCGCAAAAACCGGCATAAGCACAGCATAAGACATACCGGTCAAACTGGCCAGGGCTGTAAGAAAAAGAATTGCCTTTATGGGTAAAAATCCGAAAGTATAAGAAAACCCTTCTTTAAAATCTTTCAAAACATCTCCTCTTTGCGCGGTGCCTTTATGTTTCTTAACCTGCATTCTCGTTAGCGCCCAGATAACGGCGATATAACTTAAGCCGTTTATCAAAAAACAAATACTTTCTCCGGTTATAGCGATAAGGATACCGGCAACCGACGGGCCTACGAGCCGCGCTGCGTTAAATATAAAAGAGTTAAGCGCGATGGCATTACCTAAATCTTTTTTATTTTCAACCATTTCAACGATAAATGACTGGCGCGTAGGGATATCAAAAGCATTTACTATGCCGAGAAACATACTAAGCGCAATAATAAGCCCCACGCTCACTAAAGAATTAGAGGCAAGAAAAAAAAGAACAAAAGCCTGCAGCATTGAAAGGCTTTGCGTAATTATCAGCATGCGGTGCCTATTGTAGCGGTCAACAAAAACACCGATAAAAGGGCTTAAGAAAAAAGCAAATATCTGGCTTGAGAAAGCAATCATACCTAAAATGAGTGGCGAATTAGTAATGCGATAAACAAGCCAGCTCATTGCTATTGTCTGCATCCAGGTGCCGATAAGAGAAATGATCTGGCCGCTAAAAAAAAGCCTGAAATTTTTGTAACGCAAAGAGCGGAAAATAATACCAAGCTCAGTTATGTTAAATCTGGAATTTTTATTTTTTTCCATAGCTCCTTGCATGATTTTGGTGTAGAAAGATTTGAACTAAAACAACTTTAGGCTATAACTCTATACCGGCAAGAACCTTTAGGGCTTCTTTATATTTAGCCTCTGTTTTTTTAATAACTTCCTGGGGCAATTGCGGGGCAGGGGGGGTTTTATCCCAATTTATAGACTCGAGATAATCGCGTACGAATTGCTTATCGTAACTCGCCTGCGAATGACCAGGCTTAAACTCTGCCTTGGGCCAGAAACGGGAAGAATCCGGAGTAAGCACTTCATCTATCAAGATAATCTTATCGTTATCAAACCCGAATTCAAATTTTGTATCAGCAATAATTATGCCTTTCGTTTCTGCATAATTGGCGCATTTTTTATAAATTGCAAGGCTCGCTTCTTTTAAAAAAGAGCTTGTTTTTTTACCAAGCCTCTCCTCCATATAAGCGCCGCTAACATTCATATCGTGGCCTACTTCTTCTTTTGTAGCTGGAGTAAATATGGGCTCGGGTAGCTTGTCGCTTTCTTTTAAACCGGGCGGCAATTTAATTGCACAGATACTTTGGGTTTTGTTATATTCTTTTTGTCCCGAACCTGCCAGATAGCCCCTTACAACGCACTCAAAAGAAATGGGATTTGTTTTTTTAACAAGCATTGAACGATTGACGAGGGCATCTCTATATTTTTTTAGATTTTCTGGATATTCATCAACATCCGCCGTTATAAAATGATTTGGAATTATATCTTTTGTAAAGTTAAACCAAAAAACCGATATTTTATTTAA
>JALOCC010000108.1 GCA_023227945.1 Candidatus Omnitrophota bacterium | reverse complement strand
CATCCCGCCTCGGATAATATGACTTGGAACCCTATCAATCTTATCCCTCATGATGTTACCATAAGGCCGAAGACCATCTGGAAGATTTGTCATTTATTTCTATGCTTTCTTTGGAACCACCCTGATTCCCCAGCGTTCAGAAGTGCCGTTACATGGAAACAATTCTGATTTGCCGGAAACAAAGCTAGTTCCACAAATATCCTTTAAATATTTCAACCCGATCTTTGTTCCCGTTTCAGTATCAGAATAGACAAGGAATTCCTTGCCTTCTTTTATGCGCCTGATAGAAAAATCGTTCATTCTTTTCGTCTTAAGGTTCAAATCCTTCAGGAAAAACAGGAAGGTCTTCGATACGGTCTTTACAGAGAATCTTTTCATCTGTCATGGAAGTCCAAAGCCACCCGTCTTCTGTTTCTTTAACCTGCCATCCGTAAAGAGTCAATGCTTTAACGGTTCTTAGAAGAATCTGTTCTTTTGTCATAATATCAGCCTTCCTTTTGTTTCCGATGTCAAATCTATTGAAACGTTGCTTCTATCATTTCACCTGTGCCTTCACCGAAAATCAAGTCAATCATGTCCTTGCAAGACATATCTGGAAGCCTGACTGAACCGTCTTGTTTGATTTCAGCCCCTTCAGGAAGTCCAATGTATTTTGAAAGCACAGCGGCACAGATGAAGGAGTTAAGAACGCGTTCATATTTGATAACATCCAAAATCGGAAGTGCCTTGATAGGAAAATTGTCGATCATGTGCCCCATGTAATGAATAGGAAGAACACTATAAAAGAACTGGACATCACCGTAACAATAGCAACGGTTGTCATAAGGTCGTATAATTTGATCGAAACCATATTTCTCTTTTAGAATTTTCTGAAACAAAATGGTGGCGTCAAATACCTTTTGAAACCGGTCAAAGTTTTTCGAAGTCCCTTCTAAAATGATATCACGAAGGAAATACCAAGCATTACGTGTTGCCATGTCTTCAAATCGGACATTCAACATCGTTGCTAAAACAGAAAATCCATATTTTTCATAAACTTCACGAAGGAAAGAATAGCTGAATTCCTTGAAGCGAAGGATTTCTACGTTCTTGATATGGACATTTCCGATACCGCAGATAAAGGCTGTTTTCGGAGCTTTTACTTCAAAATGAAGAGGAATCGCACACCAACCGCTATCCGATCCCTTCTTAAATTTTCCGACCCAAACGTCATATTCTTCAGAGAAAAGAAAGTTCATTCAATTTCATCCTTTACCATTTCGAGATGTTTCAATTCAAATTCAATAACGGCTTTGTTCCATTTCAAATCGTTCATGTAGGGCTGATGGACGACACTGGCACCGCATTTACAGGAAAATCTTTCATGACCGCTACTGGTTCGGTCATAAGTGAAATTCCCGTGTTTGAAAGAGAATGAGTTGATGCCTTCCGTGTCTTTTGTCATGTTCTCAATCCTTAATAATGTCGTAGATCGGATAGAAGACGTTGTTACGGATCTCACCGACACAACGGTTATTCAGATGGTTTCCGGTATCAGTAGTGACATACTGAACATTAGGATTAGGTTCGGACTCGCTGATAACAACGACAGGGATCTTGATAACGACATCCCAATACCCGTTTCCGTAGCTTCCACGGAAGTACCCGAACTCCAAGGATTTCTTGTCATCGTTCAAACGTTGCAGAAGAACCATATCGACACCTCTTTCTTTTGATACCCATACATTACCAAATTATGCTTCCTGTGTCAATAGGTAGAATCTTTTTTTTGATAGATTTGAAATATATAGAAAAGCGGTCATTGAGGACCGCTACAAACCGGAATCATTATGACTACTTTAAAAATACAAAGAATGGCGAACGAAATCATCAAGGCAAGGGTTGAAGATGTCGTGAAGCGTATAGAAAAGAAAATAAACAACCCGTCCAAAAGGCAGGAAATGATCGAAAAGGTGGAAACCTATGACAAAACAAAAGACCCGAGAGACGACATAGATCTTCATGAAAGCGCTTTACTATATCCACAAGACGAGCTTGGGGATGAATATCAAGTAGGTAAACGGGAAGTAGATATCGACTGGACGAGCCACGCGCAATACCGTTCCGATCTAAGGGATGTAAATCCGGATAAGGTCACAGACGCGATCTTAGACCTTGTAGAAGCCCACCCTTCAATGAAGAATCACGACAAGATAAAGCTGGTAAAACCATTCGGAAAGGTCGTTGTAGATGTTGACGGAAGGCGGCCTGGGGATGTTGAAGCGGATGTGATTACAGTTATGAACTAATGTACTTAGTTCTTGTCTGTTTAAAACGGATTGTCAATCAGAATAATCCCTACCGATGATTGATACGCCTTCCTGACTCAGATAGATTTTCCCGTCGCTAGCCATCCGGCAAGAGTTTATGATTTTGTGGATTTCGCCAAGTTCTTGCCATGCATAGCCGCTGTCATAAGAATACCGATTATCTCCGTAGTCCCATTCATGGTTGTAAGTCTTTGCGTAGAGCCTATCCATTTCTTTTCTGGCCTCTTCTATCGTTTGTAGCCTTTTGATAGGGAAAAAATGACCTAGCCAAGATTTGTTTCTAGCATCAGATTTGGCATTGTGATTATTCATATAT
>JALOCC010000078.1 GCA_023227945.1 Candidatus Omnitrophota bacterium | reverse complement strand
TTTCAGACTCCTTCTGACGTTCTTCTTCAATTTCAGCGATGCTAGCCCTACAAAGTCCTATGACTTTATCAGCATCACAACATACCATGCTTTTCAACACATTCGAATCTTTCATTACTCATCATCCTTTCCTAAAATCTCGTTCAAGTCTTTTACTGTAGATTTAACTGCATCAATAGTTTCACTTTGATATTCAAGTCTAGCCTGTTCTTCCGTCAAACCGGATTCATATATTTTATACGCCGCAGAATAGGTTTCATTACTGACAAAATCAAGTTCACTGAATCCATTGAGAGAATATCCGATTAGTTGTGCAAACTGTTCCCTGTCTTCATTACCGAAATCTAGCATTGAAAGCTTACATAAGTCACAAAGTCCATTTGCTTTGCAAAGCATCAAAAGATGTTCAACGATCTTGTTCGAAAGAAATCTTGGCTTTCCGTCTTTATCTTTATAAATCGGTTGTATCGGTCTTTTCATACTAACTCCAATAAGTAGCTAATGCCGGTCTTAGCTGTAGTTTTGTTTTCTTGTCAATAAATACGTCGAAGAATTCACAGATGTCAGAAACGACGAGAGGGATTTGAGGAACAATCAGACGGTTCAATTCTTCTTGAGGAATGTCTTTAAACCGTTTATTAAGTTTTTCACTTCCAAAGTAGAATACCCCATCGCACCTTTGTACCGGATAAAGATATTCTCCTGTTTCTGCAAACATCCAAAACTGCTGATATGGATAATATCCGTCTTTTAGAATTCGGATAGAATCTCCCATCTGCTTTTTCCCGTTTCCCCTTTTCAGATAGTCTTCGATATAATCTATGTCATCATCCCATCGAGTATGATTTGCCCATCCATCTCCGATAAGGATTGTTTTTTTAAAACGCTCTTCGTCATAAAAGACAAAGCTGGAGAGCCGCAAGTCTTCATCAATCTTATAAGAAAGATGGTTCATTCCATGTCTGCCTTTAACGGTCTTGTCCTGTTCTTTAATCCAGTTTTGGAAATCTTTCAAATCTTTTTCTGTTTTTGACCAGAAAGTTTTGACGACTTCCCAATTAACTCTAGGGTCATTTTTCTTTAAGTCTGTAATGACCCACCCGATTTCCTTATGTATTCTTATTCCCATCTTCTTCTTTCCATTCGCATTTATGGTTTAGGTGAACGTATTCAAACTTTAAAGAAGCTCTTGATTTTATTCAGCATACTTTTCCCAATCCTTCCCAAATCTACTGTATAGCTTGTTCAAATACTCTTGTGTCTTGATTTTAGCCATCCACAAATTATGACCGCTTCCACCCTTACAAACCACACCTTCATTTAGCGGTGTTTCTAATGTATTCTCCCTGACGTTAGAAATCAATGTCTGATTGAAGTCCCCTACATATACGACCTTGGCCGAAACATCAAGATTCCCGAAGAGATTAACAAATTCTTTAGGAGAAAGGATTCCTTTTTTATAGACGTTGATGTCAAAAAACTTCAATACCTTCGTGTCTTCTGGAATATGTGTGCCAGCAAAAGAATTGGGTCCAAAAAATTCACAGAAGGCGACAAAAGATTCACAATTCCTAAATTCAGACTTTAAAATAGGGTCAATCTTTGGAGCCACAGTGTTATGGAATAAATCAACTGCCGTTCCAAAAACCTCATGGCTTCTGTCAATCATCTGATGTCGTGTTCCGTATTTATGCCATCCCTTTTTCCTAGACCATTCAATTCTAATATTTGATCCATCGTATTTATAAAATCCGATGCATGGCAAATGCGGGGCCTTTGAAGGGCCTTGTATATGCGGATATTCTTTCAAATTTCCTCCTTCAGTCTTTCTGCAATTTTTTAGTATCGGAATCTGACCAAAATTTTGAAGAATTGTTAGTAACGCCTTATGCTAGGCAGTGTGACCATCCATACAAATCAGACCACAATATTTTGTACATGCATTCGACAGGATATTCCTGTCCTCTGCCGCCATTGCCATTTTGGTTTATGTTCTTCAAGATTTTATTCCTTTTTAGGAGATGTGCTTTAGAAAGGTCACAACCGAAAACCATAAGCCATAATAAAGAAATGTTAATGCGACGCAAGCCGCAATTATCTTTCCGCTTGGTTTCATGGGACTTTTAATCTCATCAGGCCAACCGGCATTGTTTTCCTTTTCAACCCTGTAAAGAATTCCGTAAGCCGTAAGGAAGGGGCTAAAACAGGTAAGGAAGAAAACAAAAACAAAAGCGATGTAATCAGGAATGATAAACTTAAAATTTTTCATACTTCTTCCTTGCTAAATGATAGTTCCTTTTTTTCAAACAATCTTGGACAATTCCCATTATTCCCCAAGTAAAAAATGCAGTTATCAGGATTACGCATTTTGTTTTCTTCTTCTGGACGATCCTCTGAATGGCTTTTGAAAGCCTTGCAGTTCACACAGAACGGATCATCTTCATAGGTTTTAGGCTTTTCAAAGTATATCATATTTTTTCTGAACAATGTTTCCGGCATTCCCAACCAAATATGCGGGCCGAAGACGGACATAATAAACCAGAGCTGTTCACACAGCAATCCCGTCTTTTCATCATAAACAGGACTCAGAAAAGTCCACGCCGCTTTTTCTTTCAGTATCCTTTTTCCGGCGTCTGTCAGAAAGACATAAACGTTATCGTTGATGTTCATTTTATTCATAAGACAATCCTTCATTTAAGGTTTCTTCAATGGCTTCAAGCCTAGCCGAATCCTGTTTTCGTTTTCCTTTCGTTTGATTTCGATAAAGACAAGATACCAAAATCTTACTTAGATTTCAATGACGCATTTGCTTTTTTTACTTCTTTCCGAATCTTTTCAAACAACTTCTTCACAATTCTATCATTCTCTCTGGTAGAAATGTACTTGTGTAAGTATAACCACTGTCTGGATTCTTCAATACCGTCGATAATCCGTAGAGTTTCTTTGTTAAGACCTTGGCCACGCAATTGCTGGCTAGGTTTTAAAGCGAACATTCCGAGAGTAATTTCTGATTTCATTCCTCGTTTTCCTTTCACTTTAAAATAAGAGGCGTTCCCAAAATCCAAACATCTGGTGAATCTCTCTTGTGTCTTGAAAACGTAGATACTTTAACACGTTAAAATGAAACTGTCAATAGTGTTAATCGTTTTTTATTTCTATTTTTAAAAACTTTCCACTCTTACAAATGTTTATCCCAATCCTTCCTACTGTTTATATAATGAACTATCCTAAAATCAAATATATACAATAGCCCTATATAGGACTATTAGATAAACAAGAAGAATACAATAGCCCTATATAGGGCTATTGTATTCCGTCAGTCTTCGTTTGTTTCATTTCTCAATTCATGCGCCCCTGTGGGGCGCAACTTCCGTACACCGGAAAATCTAAAACTAGTGTGTCGTTTCTTTCAATTCATGCGCCCCTGTGGGGCGCAACCCTTGTTGCCGAATCAGGCGACTTGATTCAAATCCTTTCAATTCATGCGCCCCTGTGGGGCGCAACTGTCAATGCATAAGGTGTTGTAATTACAACACTGTATACACCGATTTCCGCGAATCTTAACAAATCTTCTTTATTTTTGTCAAGGACACGGTATACAACTTTTATAAATCATTCAAAACAAAACACTTATGACTTGCGAGAACCGTTTTCACATAAAATCTTTATAATTCCTTATTTAGGAGTTGTTTATAACAAAAAAAATATTTTACGGATTTAAACAGCATAGGGTACGCGCTACAGCCAATATTCCTTCCCTTTCCAAATTCCGAAATATTTTCCGTCATACGGGCCGTCATAAAAAAGTAAACTTGAATTTTTCACAGACAGAGGTTGCGTTTTGTCAAATTCAAACCCCGGTACTGGCTGGAATTCATTTTCAGAAAAACCTCCTGCGTTTTCTGAAAGAGTGGGACAAGGGACTGAATTCTTGGCGACATCCTTCATTCCTACGCCATTCTTTGCACCGTTAAGATGTTTATCAACAAGCTTATCGAAAATAGTTTTGGCATTCTGTCCTACGAGTACGCTTGACCGGCCTTCTTTAATTATTCTTGTTTCCTTTGAAATTTCAGGATATCTTGCAAGCTCTACCGCTTCTGAAAGTTTGTTGTTCTTGACAAGGTGAAATCTTGAAATATATTCCCGTGCTGAAAATTCTGCGTTGTCAATCACTTTAATCAGGTCATAAGAAATTCTAGACGGTTCAAAAAAGGAACTGTTACAATTGAAACAGCCTACGCCTTTACCGATTATTTCCCTAAAAATGAATACTTTCGCATTCTTGTAATTCCCTTCTCGGTTGACACGACCTCCAAGTTGAATCTGACTCATAATCGAACGTTCTACAGAAAAGGCAATTTCTGCACTGATATCGATTCCGGATTCAATGCTTGTTGTGCAGATCGTAATCCAATCAGTATCATCATTTTTGATTTCAGATACGTTTTTCGCACTATCTTCGTCTATGATGGAACCATAGACGCAATAAACGTTCCTTCCCTTACCGATAAGCTTTTTAGCCATTACCGCGACATTTCTGGTTGTCGAAACAAGAACAATTGTCTTCTTATTTTGCCCGACTCCGGTAAGTACGCTATCCGCAAGCCTTTGCGGGTCAATTTCACCGATGTAATGATAAGACAATCGGCCGGATTCTGACTTTATAGAATCTTTCATAAAGGATTTGGATACGATTTCTTTAATCCTTATCCTGTTATTACTCTGTACGAATTTATTACAAAGTTTTTTATCCCAGAATCTAGTCATAGATCCGGAAGACAGGATGAATTTAGTCCTGAAGAATTTACTGAGCTTCGTCATGATATCCCAATAAAAACCGACAAGATTTTCTTCCATCACGCTATGCCATTCATCAATTACCACCACGCTATTAGGAACTTCTGCCAATTTAATCAGTTTCCCTGCTGTGTTTGAAGAAAGCGTTTCAAAGAACTGTACAGAAGATGTGATTATAACAGGACATCTCCAGCGTGTTGTTTGGTTCTGGATGCCTCTTTCGTTATATTCTGCCGTACAGGTATGATTACATACAATTTTTTGTTTATCTTCTCCCGGAAGAACAAGAGCAGAACTGACGACAGAGACAAGCTGATCAACGATGTGGTTATACGGGGCGACAATGAAGATGTGCGGCGAATTTTGCTTAATAGCCTGACGAATGGCGAACCGCAGGAAAGAAAATGTTTTTCCCATTCCTACGGTCGCGGATAAGACATAAATATCAGAGGAAAGTTTTGTTTCTCCCGCGTGTTGCCAAAGTCTTTGACGCAATTCGTGTCTTTTCTTTTGAAAAGATTTCACTTTTGAATTCCGCATGACGTTGATCTGTTCAGTTTTTTCTTTCGTTTTGGATTTAACGAAAGCTTCAAGACTTTTAAGCCTTTCTTCCCATCTTACGGGTTCGCAGATCGGGACATCATTTCCCTTCGCTTCCGCAGAATTATCCCAGTCACCATTTACCAAGGAGGAGAGACCCATACGAAGGAACAGCGGTTCTTCAATCCTGCTGATAGGATTACCTGTGATATTCGACTTCCATTTACATACAGAAAGGGCTTCTAAGTGTTGTTTAGTAAAATCTTTGTATGTATGATTAAAAAGCTTATCCCTCAAATCCTGATAATCCAAACAGGAATGGTGAGAAAAGATCAAGGCGGAAGCGTCGATAGACGTTTTCCAAATCTTCTTTGCTCCGTCAAACCAATGTGG
>JALOCC010000008.1 GCA_023227945.1 Candidatus Omnitrophota bacterium | reverse complement strand
ATCCTACAGAAGAATCGAAAATATTCCTGATGAATGGGGAACAGCAGTAAACGTGCAATCAATGGTTTTCGGCAATATGGGAGAGACAAGCGCAACCGGAGTCGCGTTTACCAGAAATCCCGGCAATGGTGAGAACAAGTTCTATGGCGAATATCTTATTGACGCGCAGGGAGAAGACGTGGTTGCCGGAATACGCACGCCTGCACCGATAAATGAATATTCAAAGAGCGAACACAACAAGGCTCTGGTAAGCCTTGAAAAAGGTATGCCAAAAATTTACAAAGAGCTTGTCGACATACGAAACAGGCTTGAAAAGCATTATCGCGATATGCTTGATATAGAATTTACTATTGAAAAAGGAATACTTTACATGCTTCAATGCCGCGTAGGAAAACGTAATGGCCCTGCGGCAATAAAGATGGCAGTTGATATGGTCAAGGAAAAACTTATCGCAAAAGAAGAAGCTGTAATGAGAGTGACGCCTGCGCAATTAGACGAATTACTTCATCCGATAATTGACCCTAAGGAAGAATTAGCAAATAAGCCTATCGCAAAAGGCCTTCCTGCTGGCCCAGGGGGTGCAGCCGGAATGATTGTTTTTAGCGCAAACGAAGCCGTAAAATGGGCGAAAGAAGGCAAAAAAGTGGTTCTGGTGCGCGAAGAAACAAACCCTGAAGACGTAGAAGGAATGCGCGCTGCACAGTGTATACTTACGGCAAGAGGCGGTATGACATCGCACGCTGCTTTAGTTGCCAGAGGATGGGGAAAATGCTGCATAGTTGGCTGCGGCGGCCTGTATGTAGATTACAATGCAAAAACATTAAAAGCAGGTGATAAAACACTCAAGGAAGGCCAGTGGCTTACCCTAAACGGCACAAAAGGAAACGTTTATGCAGGGCAACTTAGGATGATGGATGCTTCCGAAGAAAATCAACTCCTTTCGGAATTTTTAAAAATGTGCGACCTATTCAGGCGTTTAAAAATCCGAGCCAATGCTGACACTCCGGATGACGCTCAAAAGGCAAGGTCTTTTGGCGCAGAAGGCATCGGGCTTTTTAGAACCGAGCATATGTTTTACGGTAAAGGTGCGGAACAGCCGCTCTTTTTGCTACGTAAAATGATAGTTTCAAAAACAAAAGAAGAAAGGAAACGCGCGCTCAGCGAACTGTTTCCGTTTGCAAAAGCAGATATAAAACAAACCCTTGAAGCCATGAAAGGTTTTCCTGTAACTATACGTTTGTTAGACCCGCCGCTTCATGAATTTGTACCGCGGGACGAAAAGCAACAACAGGAATTAGCCCAGAGCTTAAGCATAGGAATTGAGGAATTTCGGAAAAGAGCCGATGAGTTGCATGAAAACAACCCAATGATGGGCCATCGTGGTGTACGCTTAGGTATAACTTATCCTGAAATAACCGAAATGCAGGTAAGAGCTATCCTTGAAGCTTCAGCCGAGCTCATCAAATCCGGGGGCAAGGTTGAACCGGAAATCATGGTGCCGGTTGTATGCACCGTAGAAGAGTTAACTGACCAGTTAACTTTAGTTAAAAAAATCTATGAAGAGGTCCTTAAGAAATATTCCTTAAAAAAAGTACCTTCTATGTTCGGTACAATGATAGAAATCCCGCGCGCAGCATTAACTGCTGATAAAATAGCACAGGTTGCAGAATTTTTCTCATTTGGAACAAACGACCTTACACAAATGAGCTTTGGATTTTCCAGAGACGATATCGGTGGATTTTTGCCTGAATATCTAAAAAAAGGCATATTGGCCGATGACCCTTTCCAGACTATCGACCAGGAAGGCGTGGGCCAATTAATTAAGGTAGGCATCGAACGTGGCAGAAAAACCCGTAAAAATTTAAAAGTCGGTATATGCGGCGAACATGGAGGAGAGCCAAAGTCAGTTGAATTCTGCCACAAAGTCGGGATGAATTATGTATCGTGTTCTCCGTTTAGGATACCTATTGCAAGGCTGGCTGCAGCACAGGCGGTTTTAAAAGAAAAAACCAGCAAAAGGAAAAAATAGTATAAACATATGGAAGCAATAAAAGCATACTTGGATAGGATAAAACACATTTCTCTTCTTTCTAAGAGCGAAGAAGAGGATTTGATACGCAAAGCAAAACGCGGCAACCGTGAAGCACGGCGTAAAATCATAAACGCCAATCTTAAGCTGGTTGTAAACATTGCCAAACATTACAGCCACTTTGACCTGCCGCTGATGGATTTAATTGCTGAGGGCAATATCGGGCTTATGCGCGCAATTGACAAATTCAATATCGGCAAAGGCTTTCGTTTTTCAACTTACGCTGCCTGGTGGATACGGCAAGCAATTTCCCGGGCGCTGATTGACCAGGGCAAAACCATTCGTATACCGGTTTATATGAGCGAATTTATGTCCAAATACAAGAAAATAAACGAAAGCCTGCGGCAGAAATTAAAAAGGGAACCCAGTAGAAGCGAAATAGCTGTTAAGATAAAACTTCCGGTTGAAAAAGTCGGAGAAATAGAAATGTGGATGCAGAAAAAAGCTTCGCTCGAAGCTCCAGTAGGAGAAGACGGCGAATCTCAATTGGGAGATTTTATCCAGGGAAGCGAATATGCCGATACCAATAAGGAAGTTGAGAAGTTTTTTGACCATGAAAGAGTTGTGCATTTGTTAGACTTCGTTACAGAAAGAGAGCGGCAAGTCCTTAATTTACGCTTCGGCATAGAAAACGGCAAATCACATACATTAGCGGAAGTTTCAAAAATTTTAAACGTTTCACGGGAACGTGTAAGACAAATCGAAAAAGACGCGTTAATAAAACTTAAAAAATACTCCGTGCAGGAACAGCAGAAAGACCTGGAAATTTAATTTACATAAAAGGAGGGTTATGAAACTAGAAAAACATATCAGAAATATTCCTGACTTTCCAAAAAAAGGGATTCAATTCAAGGACATAACCACCTTACTTAGTGATAAAAAAGCGTTCAAGGCTACGGTTAACGGCTTAGCAAAATTATTTAAGGACAAGGAGATAGACTATGTGGTTGCTGCTGAAGCCAGAGGTTTTATTTTAGGAGGAGCGCTTAGCTATAAACTTGGTTGCGGCTTTATTCCGGTAAGAAAACCGGGGAAACTTCCATATAGAACATATAGCCATTCATATTCCCTGGAATATGGAACAAACGAATTGCATATTCACGAAGACGCTCTTCCAAAAAACGCAAAGGTACTTATCATTGACGACCTTTTGGCAACAGGCGGCACAGCATTAGCCTTAGTTAATCTGGTAAAAAAATTTGATGCTGATATCGTTGGCGTTGCTTTCCTCATCGAACTTACCGACTTAAAAGGTAAAGAGAAATTTAAAGAATATCCAGTGTATTCGTTAATCAAATTTGACATATAGACTGGAAACCTGGTTCATACCGTAAAATTCTGGATAATAAGACACCAAAAAACCGTTATTTCTTATCAAGCTTATTTGGCTTGATTTCTTGCCCCTATAGCTCAAACGGACAGAGCGCGGCCCTCCTAAGGCTGAAATCCCCGTTCGACTCGGGGTGGGGGCATGGTTTAACACCCTTTAACGTCTCACAGCCTATCGATTTGCCTTTACGCCCTTACAGGCAGGTGTCGGATACACTGCAAAGAAAGCTTTGGCTTACAGCCAAAGAGTGTATACGACTCGGGGTGGGGGCATGGTTTAACACCCTTTGTATCACGTCCCACGTAACAAGTATCATGTTTAAGACCTGTTACGTACCACTTGTTACTTGTTACCTTCTACATGGCTACGCAACCGCTTAACACAATCGACAGAAACTAAGCTATTCTTTTCATTAAAAAACCACCTTTTGCCTTGCTGAATTGCAGTTATTTGGTATAATAAAAAGAATTAGGAGAAAAATATGGCTGAAGTACGCATAGAAAAAAGAGAAGATTTTGAGAAAGCCCTACGCGCATTTAAAATGCAATGCAAGCGTGAGGGTATATTACAGGATTTCAAAGACCGTCAATATTACACTAAACCTTCTCAAAAAAGGCGGGAAAACGCAAAGAAGAAACGTTAAATTTATTTTAAACAATGTAGAGTAAAAATTTTCACTGCCAAAAGCTAATAATCATTAACAGTAAAATTATTTAATTGCATGAATTGCGAAGAAATAAAAATAATAATACCCTCCTACATAAAGCACACCGCTACCGACCAGGACATATCAAAAGTAGAAGAACATTTATGTATCTGCGATAGTTGCCGGCAGCACCTTGCGCAATTAATGAATAAGCCAAGCGCTATACCTATGCCGCAGAAAGAAACTCTTCCTGAAATACCCATGAAAAAAGACACAAACATATTAGAGTATGTTATGCTTGGCATAGGTGTTGTCGTGTTACTTTTTGTAGTTTTTCTTTTAATAAAGGGGTAGCTAAATACTACCTTCTTAGGTATTGCAAAAAACCATGAAAATTACTACCCGCGAGAAAGAAGACGTCGTTATACTTGATTTGGAAGGAAGCATTGATATCAATTCTTCGGATTTCGTAGAAACCGTAGGATGGGCCCTGGTTACAAAATCCAAGAATATACTGTGTAATTTTGAAGGAATAAACCTAATCGATTATGTCGGTATATCGCTGATTGCGGTTGCTTATAAAAACATTCTAAACCATAAAGGCAGAATGAAACTTTGTAACGTGCCTTCTCATGTACAAAAGTTATTTTCAATAGTAGGCCTGGATAAAGTATTTACTTACTATGAAAATGAGGACGAAGCCGTAAAAAGCTTTACAGAAGAAGTATTGTTCTCACACATTCTTGAACAGAGGCTTCGCCGGCGGTTTAAACGTATACCTTTACATAACATTATCGAGTATAAACAAAAATATTCAACGAAAGATGTTTTCTACAAGGGTAGAATAATCAATTTAAGTGCCATAGGTGTATTTATAGCCGCAGAGAAAGTATTTTCGATAGGCGAAATACTTACCACGCGCATAGATTTAACCCCTGCGCCAGGAGTCATCGAGGTTGACTCCAAGGTTGTCTGGGAATCCGATAACGAAATCCAACCTATGGAATCTCCGGGTATGGGGCTTGAATTTTGCAACATAAGCCCCAAGGTCCAGGAACAAATTATAGATTTTGTAGAAAAACACCTTACGCATAGCTCTCAGGAGTAAACCCCGTTAGAGGATTAAATAGTTCTCTAACGGCATTGCCGACAGCGACATTGGGACGCAGTCGGTTTCAAACAGAGAAAGTTGCTAAACTTAATTGGTGGCTTTCTCTAACGGGGTAAATTATGAATATTATTATAATCATTTTCATTGCCGCCGGGGTCATCTTTACGTTATACGCTTTCATAGCTTCAACCAGCGAAACAAAAGATAAAAAACGAAAAGAAAGCAGCATCTTTGACCTTAAACAACAGGTCATTTCCTCAAATGTAAAAATACAAAATCTGGAGTTCGATAATTCATCGCTACGTACTGAAATGGAAAAATTGCGCAGCGAACTTACGGCTGCCAAAGAAGATTTAAACGATTCCCGCGAAAATGAAGGCGCCATCAAAGAAGACTTACAAAATATGCGGCTTGCTGAAGACAGCCTTAAATCAACTCTTGATACGCTTCGCGCGGAAAATGAAAGCCTAAAAGACAAACTCATGGAAAAAGAAAATGAAAATAAGAGGCTTCTCGACGAAAATAAAGATTTTAGAGAAAGAATGAAAATAAAACCGGCAGGCGCACCTAACAGCGAAATAGATACGGTTAAGAAAAACATAACCGACGCGATACATAATATAGAAAAGAAAAATATAGAAGATAGCCAAAAGAATAAAGAAACGAAAATTGATAAAGATACCGAAAGTAAGGATTCCCTATAAACACAAGGAGGCTCTATGAAGGTAGGTGCACGCCGGATAAAAATATTCAAAATAAAAAACCGCCGCGGCTATGCATGCATTTTTTCAAACCATCTCACTGAAGGTAAAAGCACTATCGAAGCCTATGACCGGATGCTGAAAGCCCTGCGTAGAAGCGGTATCAAAGTAAAAAAATAACCTTTCAAGCTTTAAAACCTGCTTACAAACGTTTAATTTTACAAGCAATGACCTTACAAAATATAATTGATAAACTCTCTAGCATAAATATCACGGAGAAACGCACGATATCCGAGGAGTACGACGAAATAGTTATTTTGAATAAAGATATCAGTGCATTAAATAAAATATTTGCTGACATCTTCGGAGAACCTGAAAAAAAGCAAGGGGTGAAGCCCTCTAAAGATATCTTACTCTTAACTGAAGATTATGGCGGTGTTTGGGAAAATCAAACCCTTTTCAAAAAAGATAATGGACAAAATATCATAATCGCTATGCTTTGGCCGTGGCAGGACAATATACATACCACATTAAAAATGGCAACAATAAAGAGTAAATAGACATGAAATATATTTTTATATTTTTAATTTTACTGTTTTTTTCGTTAAATCTTCAGGCAAAAGAGTATAAATACATCGAAAGAATAAAAGATTGCTATACAGATATATTCTGGAAAATAAGATCGGAAAAGTACTGGACCGTGCTTGAAACGAAACACGCTCAAGAAACCTACACCACGACAAATGATTCGCATCTAAATGCCTTAGAGTGGCATCTGGTAAATACCACCGACAAAACAGATATTCTAGCTAAACGGCGAAAAGATTTAATCACGATAAGCGGGGTTTTTAAATCAAAACCGATAGAAAGAAGCATAAAAATCGACAAAGACCCCTGGTACCAACCAATGTCTTTTTCATTATCAAAACTCGCAAAGTCGAGAGGAAAAGCCATCACCTTTTGGACGTTAAATCCTATGGACCTAAAGCCATATAAAATGAAGGCTTTAAATTACGGAAAAGAAACAATAAATGTAAACGGAAAAGAAATAAAAACCTATAAGATAAAAGTTATTCTTACCGGTTTTCGCTCAATGTTCTGGCATGCCTTTTATTGGTACCGCGTAGATGATAATGCCCTTGTGCAATATAAAGGCGCTGACGGCCCACCAACAAGCCCCATAACCGTAATTAACCTGGTAGAAGAAAGTTTTTAAACCTTAGGCAGAGGAGAGACCACTCTTAGAGGGGTATCCTTTTATCGGTTTACAAAATCCTAAGTTTGTGTTATACTCTTTCTGTGTTTTTTAGTGGTTTTTAGTGTTTTATGGTGTTCTCATAAATCCAAATTACTAAATAAATCAGGAGGAAGTAATGGCGAGTAAAGCAAAAAAAGGCAGGCCTAAAAAGGTAGTAAAATACACAAAAACGATAAATGTCCGGTTAACCCGGGAACAATGGGTTGAGATATTAAACTGGGCAGAAAAGGCCCACCTGGAACCATCCGTATACATACGAAAGATAGTCCTGGATTTTTTAAACATTCATTACAATCCGCAAGGCGTAACAACCAGTCCCCAAAAGTAAGCTCGAGACGGAAAGATTTAACCCCATTAATAGCAATACCTGAACCCACCAGGCAGAACAAAGAGAATGTACCTTGAGAATGTACCTTACTTCCTATAATATATCTTATGTTAACTTTTATTATTGTCTAAAATCAGCTAATAGCTAATAGGGTCAATCATTTATTGAATTATTATAAAAAGCTGTGAATTCAAGGCGGGCTTCTTACCTCTATCTATATATTCTTACTTTATGTTTATTACCGTATTCTTCCAAGCCTATAAGAATCCTACCGGAAACTAGCCTTATAATACCCCTAAATCAGTCAAAATAGCCTCGATTTTAGCTTTAAAATACGGGATAGGGTTTGTCTATGGCGGGAAATAAAAAAGGCCGATAAGGGAGATTTTCCGATGCAACCCAGCTGCCGTAGCAGCTCCAACTGCCTAGCTTGCTTTGGTCTAAAGCAACGGCTTGTTGTACTACTTTAGGCCTGTGGCTTTGCGACCCCCGGCTTTCGCGACGGGGTTTACCCTTACCGGCAATTAATATATACAATATATTTTTATTATTTTCAAGTAGGCCTAAATTTTGTAGGATCTTTTCCGTAGACTAAGGATTAAAATAGCAGCTATATAGCTAAGCAGGCCGCAGCAGATTGCAACAACCAAATACCCAAGCATAATAGGCAATATCATTTTTAAAACTGACATCTTAAATAGCCCTACGAAGGTGAAATCTTTCACGAATAATGACCATTTTTCTTTTATCTCCTGCCAGTTTACCCCTATTATAATTGAACCTATTTTTATCGATATTAAAAAAGTTACAAAACTTAGCCAGGTATTTGTAACTAAACTACCAAGTAAGGCTGTTGCGCGATTGGCTCTGGCTAAGGAGGCTAAAAAGACTGCAGCAATTGGGCCTGTCCCCGGCAGTATGCCCGAAAATACACCTAAGCCAAGGCCTAAGGCAATTTTTTGCGGGGTATCGTTAGTCCGAACTAATTTTATATATAGTACAGTTATTAATCGTTTTAAACGTTGTAAGTTTATTAAATTTGAAATCCTCATATGGAAAAGTACGGTAACTTACAGAAAATTTTTCTCAAGGCTTGTATCCGGATTAAAATATACTCCAGCCATATCCTCTTTTTGGGTAAAATCCTGCACCCAGCCCTTTAGCCTAAGATTTTGCACTAATTCTTTCACCTGGTTATATTCATCGAAATTTACGGTGCGGTTTATTTGAGGGTATAGTTTAGCTTTATAATACGGTTGATATTGAAACATTATACTGGTTAAACAATTAGGAATATTCTCTTTTATCCAGGAAAGTATCGTAACTGTTTCCTGAATATGCCCGGGAATAACCAAATGCCTCACTACAAGGCCGCTTATTAAGACATTGCCCTTAAAATGCGCTTTGTTTTTTTGCTTATACATTTCAAGTATTGCTTCTTTATTATAAACATTATAATCGTCAGCATCGGAACATTTGCGAGCTAAACTTTCGCTTATATATTTCATATCCGGTAGATAAATATCCACTATACCGGAAAGCTTGGCTATAATTTCTTTTTTCTCATACCCGGAAGTATTATAAACAATCGGTATGTTTAGGCCGCCTGAAATAGCAATATGCAATGACTCTAAGATTTGGGGTAAAAAATGTGTAGGAGTAACAAGATTGATATTATGCGCTTTCTCACTTTGGAGCTTAAGCATCAAATCTGCCATTTTCTCACAGCTTTTTAAGCTGCCTTCAAGAAAGTGGGAAAATTTATAATTCTGGCAATATATGCACCCAAGATTACAGCCTGAAAAAAATATGGTACCGCTCCCCTGCGTTCCGCTTATGGCAGGCTCCTCTCCCCTATGCAAAAATGCAGTATAAATAACCGGGACATTCCCCGCCTTACAGTATCCGCGTTGACCGTTTAAACGGTCAACCTTGCAATTTCTGGGACAAATATCGCAAGCTTCGAGCCTGGGGGTAAGCAGTTTTAGGCTTTCTTCGATAAGCTTAATTTTACTTTTCATTGTTCTTTAACTGTTGCCTGTATTTTTCTCGTAGGACAAGAAAAATTTCCTTATATTCAGGCGTTTTATAGTCCGGGTAGGTTGTCGGAAGATCCTGGAAATTTGAATCTTTATAATATAAAGTTACTTCTTCAAATATTCCGCAACCCACGTATATGCGATGACAATAATCCTTTGTAGTTGTAAGCACTAATTTTCCTTCATTAATATAGCCAGGGTCTATGTTTATGGTGCGTTTCGCGTCATGCGCCAGCTTTTTTTCTATTTTTATACAAAATAATTTTATTGCCACAAACTCTGCCGGGTCTTTCAACTTTTCAAAAGAAACAAATCGCCTGTACAAAGGCTTACCCATTTCTTTTTCGTAATAATTAGTAAAACTAAAATCAAAGCAGCTGCTTGCAAAATCAATTTTACCGAATTTACGTTCGAGTATTTTATACGTTTTAAGGTAGCTATCTTCGTTTGAATAAATAAAACTGCAGAAAAATTTGACGGCTAAAGGAAAGAGTCTTTTAAGCACTTTTTAAAAGATATTTGAAGGTTTCGATATCGAAGTAAGATAAGACATGAGGCAGCGACGGTCGGTTTCTTTTATTTCGCTAAAGTATATACCAAGACAGTATGATTGTTTACCATTGTCCTGCACGTGTTCGCTTCGAACGACTACACCCTTACAGTTTATTTTTTTTACGTTTTTATGGTTAGCCTTATTAAGCGGCACAAGCAAAACTATATCAAGTTTAGTCATCGGCGCAATAGCTTTGTTTACCGCACAATACGCACCGCTACCACTTATATTTTTGGTTTCTGTAACCAGATCACAGTCAGCTGCACAAAGCTTTAAGGCAAGATTACCTTCGATGCGGGGATAACTTCTTTTTTCGCTCATTAAGCTTTAGCGGCTTGTTTTTTGAGGTGCTCTTTAAAACAGTTTTTATTACAAAAATAACCGTTATTTCTGTAATACCACTTAACTCTTTTCAAAGATTTATTACACGCAACGCAGTTTTTTCTTTTTTCTTCGCTTTTTGCCATAATTAACCTACCCTCAGGATGTTAACCTGTTGAACTTACTCTATTATTGAATTAAGATAATTTTTACTCTCTTCAGCTATCTCTACAAATTCTAAACCCGCGGAATACCTCTCAGAAGCCCTTTCTTTATTGCACCAAACAACTTTTGCTTTCATGCCTAAAACCTTATTTATAAGATTAATATTTAACTTAAGGCAATTATTTTTGGGTAAAAATTCGTCGCTAAGTATGCGCACCCCGCCTACGCTTAGGTCTTTGCTAACCGTATAAAAATACTCCTTCCCGGGAAGAATATTACATTCTATCGGAAAAGAAATAGGGCTGCGTGAATTTTTTCTCTTTTCGTCGATCATAAATTATACTAATATAACATAATTTTACGCGCTTGTCAAATAAAGGCTCCGAATTCCTTCAGTGTTTTGCTTATCAGGCCCTCGGAAATTCCACCGACAACCTTTACCTTGCCAATTGACTCAAGCAATACCAGCCTAAACTGGCCCGAAACATTTTTTTTGTCGTAACTCATTGCTTTATAGATAGTTTTAAAATCATATTTATATTTAACGGGAAGCTCGAATTTTTTAAGCAGGTCACGTATCTGACAAATTTCATTCATACTGCAAAGCCCCACTCTATTTGACAGAAAAGCCGCATAAAGCATGCCTAAGCTTACCGCTTCTCCATGCGAAATTTTCTTGTATTTTGAAGCTGCCTCAAGTGCATGCGCAAAAGTATGGCCGAAGTTAAGTATAGTTCGTATGGATTTTTTTTCCACCTCGTCAATTTCTACTATTTTTGCTTTTATATTGGCACAAACATCGATAACTTTTAAAATCGAAGAAGGCTTTAAGGAAAGAATTTCCCGGTAGTTTTTTAATAAAAAAATAAAAAACGCGCTGTTTTTAATAACTGCGTATTTTACGGCCTCGGCAATACCTTCCTTGACTTGTTTCTTTTTTAAAGTATTTAGAAAATTTGGGTCAATAAATACAACTTTTGGCTGATAAAATGCGCCTAATATATTTTTTGCCTCTTTAAGGTCAATTGCGGTTTTTCCGCCTATGCTTGCATCAATTTGAGAGAGTAATGTAGTTGGAACCTGCACGTAAGGAATCCCCCTTTTGTATATCGAGGCAGCAAAACCTCCTACATCCCCCACCGTGCCTCCGCCTATGCAAACGATAAAAACTTTTCTATCTAGTTTGTTTGTCTTTATTATTTCTTGTATTATTCTAAACAAACTTTCTTTCGTTTTCGCACGCTCCCCGTCAGGAAGGACAATTATACGATGAGGAAAATTGGTAAAGGATTTTTCTATTTTCTTTCTGTAAAAAGCAAGGACACTGCGTGAGGCGAGAATTATTGCGAAATTTCCAAGGTTAAGCCCCTTAATACGAGAGCTGATGTTCTTAAATAAATTTTGTTCTATATATATATTATAAGGATTTTTAGATAAATTAATTTTTATAACTTTCATATTGCAGCCTTTATATTTAACAATGAAAAAATAGAACCTACTATCGGCAGCATAAACCATTTTAAAAAACCTATCATAATCAGCAAAATTATGATAAATGAACCAATCGTCTCCATTTTAAGATATAAGTAAGAAAGTTTATAGGGAAGAATAGCACTTAAAACCCTGGAACCATCAAGGGGCGGTATGGGTATGAGATTAAAAATACCCAGGATAAGATTAATCAGTATCCCCTCTATAATTATTTCTGGAATAAACAAATAATTCGTAGCCTTAAGCAGGCCGGTTAATAAAAGCGCTATAATAAAATTAATCGCTGGCCCGGCTAAACCTACCCAAAGTATATCTTTTTTCGGATTCTTGAAATGATATGGATTAATGGGAACGGGTTTTGCATATCCGAAAGCAAATTTTCCACTGCTCAAAACAAGTAAAAGAATCGGGAGTATCAGTGTCCCGAAAATGTCTATATGCGCTAACGGATTAAGGGTTAGGCGGCCGCTTGCCTTAGGCGTTGGGTCTCCGAATTTTGTTGCGACAAACCCATGTGAATATTCATGAAGCGTTATCGATACGAATAGTATTACACCGATAAAAACAAAATTTAAAATATCAACAGGTTGAATCATCTTACAAAGACTAATTTATATACAACTACGTAAGAACATGAGCCTTTTGCCATTACGCCTTCTATTTTTACTTTTTTATTCATATACTTAGTTTTTCCTTTTGTAAGTATATTTAATAAATATTTTTCTTCAGGTGTTTTCAATATGTAATTAGCTTCACAGTTCGCATCATTAACTGGAAATAAAGTGCCTTCAAGATTAATTACTTTTTCGCGTTTTTCTAAAAAGTTCTTATTTACCCAGCCATAAATATGCGGGTAGCCTCTTACTTCAAACCAATTATTTTTCTTTCTTCTAAAGAAAAATACTGTTCCCTTTTCTGCCTGGCCTATTACATAAGAAGACATACTGGGGGTATCGCGTAAATTTAAATTAGAAGCAATAACTTCAACCTTGTTGTTATCTATTTCTTTTAAGAATTCTGCCGCAGCATAAGCAGAAAAACGCTTGGGAAGTGTTATTTTATACCATTCGAATCTTTCATCAATTATCTTAACCTTTTCGCCGCGCTTTAAAAACCCTATAGAAGGAGCCATTGCGGTTGCGTCAACTCGTACATTTATTCTGTCTTTGGTTACAATAGCTTCATCCAGTGCATAACATAAGTTGGCGCTAGCCGAAAAAATGCAGTTGACGATCAAAAAACATCCTAGCCATCTAAGGTGCATTTTGCTAGGCATGCGCCACGGCGTGCTATTTAATACGCGGCATTTTTTTTGCATACCCCTTCGGCCTTTCGGGAAAAAAATGCCTGCGAAGCGTGCATTTTTTGGGTTAAAAAAGAAAAACCCCGTTAGAACAAAGCCGATTACAAATTTAACCTTTTCTAACGGGGTAATCATTTTACTGTTTTGCGGGCTGCTTTGCAGCCTGTTTTGCGGCTGCTGCAGGTTTCGCTTGTTGTGCCTGCGGTTTTACGCCGGCAGCGTCTGCGGCAGGTACAGCAGCGGCTTCTGCTGGTTTTTCTTCTTTTGCTTTCTCTTTCTTATCTGCCTTGACTTTTACGACTTTGATTTTTGGCAATCCCAATACCTTGTCGCCTTCTTTCCATGCGCCTCTTTCCTTAAGCCATTTAAGGCGCTCTGTGCGTTTCATTACTGAACGTGCCGATGATAATTTTTCGGCCCTCTTCAAAGATGAATGTAAACCCATTATAACCTCCTCAATACGCAATCTTTATAGGTTTTTTTAAGCAAACCCATATTCTTTTGAGCTTCATTAATAGTTTTAAAAGTCCCTACGTATAAAACAACGAAAGCGCCCTTTTTTGCCGTAAAGGAAGGAAAACCTTTGTCTTTTAACTTTTTTGCTTCGGCTTCAGCAAAACTTTCTTTATTGTAACTTGCTAATTGTATGTAATAACCTTCTTTAGGATTAATAGCCGCCTGCGTAGCCTCTATTTTTTTATCCGTAATTTGCGTATTTTCCACTGCCTGAGTTTGGCGAATTTCGGTTTTTACAAACTGTCTTTCGGGTACATTTTTATCCGAAGTTACAGCCTTTATCGTTTCCCGCTTTGAATCTTTCTCTAGTAATTCAACCGCATCCTCGCTTTCTGTAGAAATTTTTCTTCCTTTCTCTACGCCCAGAGAAAAAGCCAGGATAAACAGCAAAAAGACCACAACCCCCGATAGAATAAAAGTATCAAGCGGTATTACGACTAACCGGCGTTTAAGCTTTGAATTTGACTCATCGCCGGCACCAAAAAGCTTCAATTGTTCTCCGCGCATAGGGTTTTATTATAAGATTTACAAGAAGGAACGCAAGTGTTTTCTGATGTCTTTCCGGTTAAGAATTTTCAGGAAAATTTCAACTATCTGCGGGTCAAATTGCTTACCCATTTGATTACGTAACTCTTTTTCTATCTCCATAAGATGCATTTTTTTTCTGTAAGGCCTGCCAAAATACATTGCATCAAATGCATCAAGCAAAGATAGTATCCTTGAGCCCAGAGGTATCTGGTCTTTACTGAATTTTGAAGGGTACCCTTTTCCGTCATACCGCTCATGATGATGTAAAATTATTGGTATAACCGGTTTTAATATTTCCAAGTCCTTTATCATCTCCACGCCCTTACGCGGATGTTTCATTATTATTTTATATTCCTCGTCGGTAAGCGGGGTCTGTTTTTTAAGTATCCCTGAGGGGAGTTGAATTTTTCCGGCGTCGTGCAAAAGCGATGCATATTCGAGCGATTTTGTTTCTGATTCAGAAAGTTTCATTTCTTTACCGATAGCTTTAATTAATTTAAATATACTTTTGGTGTGCAAGTATGAGGTCGGAACATACTGGTCAAGTAATTTTGTGAGCGACTTTATATAGTTTATCATTAACCTTTTTTCTTCGCGGTAAAGATTAAAAATCCTTAAGGATATGCTTATTTCTTCGGAAAGTGACAAAAACCATTTTTTTTCTAATTCATTGAATTCCGGGTTATTTGGATTACGTTTAAGATAAACAGCGCCAAGGGCATCGGCAAAAATAAAAGGATAAATCAGGCGGTTTCCGAGCATTACTTCCTTCTCCTGATGCAATATTTCTTTCTCCCTGTTGGTAAGTATAGATATGCCTCCCTTTTTAAACGACTGGCTTTTGTCCTCAAGCCGCATCTTCATAAACCCCTGGGTGTTAACATTTTTAAATACTACAGTCACTTTATCTGCCAAAAATGCATTTTTATATAACCGGCATATGCCCATTGCAAAATTTTTTATATCGCCGGAAGTAGTAATCAGGCGGTATATCGTATGAAATGAAGAAAATATAGTTTTATACTTTTTCATAAGGATCAAAAAATTTCTTATATTCCTCTAATGCATACTTATCCGTCATTCCTGCCAAATAATCGCATATTGTACGCTTAACACCATTACCTTGTGTTTCATCCCTAAAGGGCGGCGGAAGCAACTGCGGGTTATGAAGGTAAACATCAAAAAGGGCGCTGACAAACCTCGTAGCTTTATCGGTCATACGCAATACGCGCCAATGACAATAAAGATTATCAAAAAGGAATTCGCGAAGCTCACTTCTTAAGTTATTCATTCCATCGCTGAAAGACACAATACGCTCTTCACATTTTATAATATCTTTAAATGTGAACACTTTTAATTTCCTGACATTACGAAAAGTATTTTCTATTAAATCGGTAACTTGCGTATTTATAAGGTTTCTTATCATAAGATAAACGCGCAGGTTGCTGTTGAGATTTGAATGTTCTGCCTTTACCTTTCGGTAAATCATATTCCATAACTGAGATTTCTTTCGTAAATCTTCTTCAAAGATTAACCCTGATTTTATGCCATCGTCTATGTCATGGTTATCGTAAGCAATTTCATCAGAAACATCCATCACCTGAGTTTCAAGAGTTGGCTGCTCAGCGGGATTAAACTCGGCGTAACGGCTGGCAAAATCTTTGCCCACATTCATACTGTGCTTGATTATGCCTTCGCGGGTCTCCCAGGAAAGGTTAAGCCCTTTAAATGAAGGGTATCTTTCTTCTAAAGAATCTACTACCCTGAGCCCTTGCTCATTGTGATTAAAGCCACCCTCCTCTATCATCAGCTCATTAAGTACGGCTTCAACTGCATGCCCAAAAGGGGTATGCCCCACATCGTGCGCAAGCGCAATTGCTTCGGTAAGGTCGTCATTTAGCTTAAGATTCTTGCTTATGGTCCTTGCTATTTGCGCAACTTCTAAGGTGTGGGTAAGCCGGGTACGGAAATAATCGCCTTCATGATAAACAAAAACCTGAGTTTTATATTCGAGCCGTCTAAAAGCCGCAGAATGTATTATTCTGTCCCGGTCTCTCTGGTACAATGAACGGTAAGGATGTTCTTTTTCATAATGTTTCCTTCCCCTGGAATGCTTAGACTTCATCGCCAAAGGAGAAAGCATTTTTTCTTCATAGTCCTGCCAATTATACCTGCTGTTTAGCTTGATATTTTTTTTTGCTGTAATTTTACTCATAATCTCATTTATCCCGTTAGAAAATATCCTGCGTGAGCCCCATTAGAAACAAATCTCTAAATGGAGTAAGTTTTCTAACGGGATTTATTTCATTCCTGCGGTATGCTTAATTAATTTCTTGTAAAGTTCGCTCAAGCTTTGCGATATTATTTTAGTATCCGATAAAACAGGCATAAAATTTGTATCTCCGAGCCAACGCGGCACAATATGGATATGTAAATGTTTATCTATACCGGCGCCGGAAACTTTTCCTAAATTTATACCCACATTAAAACCAGCGGGTTTCAATGTAGCTTTCAAAGCCGCTAACATTTTGATAAGCACTTTATTAATATCTAGAATTTCTTTATCTTTAAGTTTTTCAATAGAAGAAACATGACGGTTAGAAACAACCATAACGTGGCCATTGTTATAAGGAAAAGTATTAAGAATGGCGAATGAATGTTTCGACCTTAGAACTACAAGATTTCTTTTGTCCTTTTTTTCCTTAAAAGCCTTACAAAGGATACACCCTTTAGCGCGGGTGTTAGAAACATAGGTTATACGCCAGGGTGCCCACAATTTATTCAAACTTTACTATCCTCCTGTTGATGTTTTTCCCATCTATCTCCAAAATACCATAAGACGGGCATGGCACAAAAATCCTATCTGTGCAGGAACCAGGGTTAAAATATATCCTGCCATCGATTTCTTTATCAAGCGGATTATGAGTGTGCCCAAAGATAATTATATTTATTGTACTTAATTCTTGCTTAAACTCTGTATTTATGTAATCCATCAGCATTGCCGGAGAGCCTCTACCATGTATTAAACCTACCCTGATACTGCCCAATTCGATGATTTGTTTTTCCGGAAGTTCCTTTCTAAGGTCGGAATTATCCATATTACCGCACACAGCATAAGTTTTCGTTATCTTAGAGAGCTCATAAAAAACGCTTGCGGCGACAAAATCACCTGCATGTATGCAAAAATTGCTCTTTTTAGCTTCTTCTATTATTACCGCAGGCAGTTTATCCGCCACAATAGGTATGTGCGTATCAGAAATTACCAATATTCTCACTTTCTCTACCCTCTACTCGTTTAGCTTCAACGCAAATAATAGGCTTATTGTATGCCCGGCATAAATCGTTCATCTCATTAATTCCCCAAGCAATTAATTTATTATTTTTTGCTATTAACTTGGCGCTGGATGTAAAATCCTCAAGCGAAACGAATATCTTTTTTACGTTTTTTCCTTTTAGAGAACCGCCCTTCTCAATAAAATCAAAAATATCATTATCGTTTGCCTCTTCTTCTTTAATCGCAACGAATAAAACTTCCCTGCCTTCGCCTATGAGTAAATGCATTTTTTTATCGGGATAAGACATCAGCCTGCTTTTTTCTATCAGTGGCAGCCGGTAGCGGTCCTTTCCCAATTTTAATACATCGTTTCTGAAAGAACCAAAAAGTTCAAGTACCTTTTTTATTTTATCCTTGTAGAAATCTTCTTTAAAAAGCGAAATCGATTCCTCGACTTTTCTACGGAATAAAAGAAGCCTTTTCTGCGAATCAAAGACAGGGGTAGAAAAAAACATTTTGAAAACATGTGATATCCAGAAAGAGAACAAAGGGTCTTTTATCCCATAAACTGCGCCAAGATTTTCCACATAATTTAAGTCGCAAAGTTTTTGTAATTTATTTTTTAGATTCTTGGAATCAAAAATACGCAGCGATGTAAGCTCTCCTTCCCTGATATAACCATCGCTTATAGCAATCAATAACTTGATTAATGCTGTTGAATCACGAAAGTTCTCTTCGATTTTATTTATTTTCTTCATGAATTTTTGGAAAAAATATGTTTCCCGTGCATACAGCGCATCACGCAGTGCCGCAATTATCGAGTAATTCTCATCTTCTTTTTTGTAAGTGTTTTTGACATAATGCCTCATTAAATTGTGGTAGATTGTATTTGGACCGAGAATGTTGACAAAAAATGACACGAAAAAAGGAAGGCACTCAATATCTTCAAAAGATTTCCTTACGCACATAAACCTGTTTACGAAGTTACTTTCATCAATAGCTATTTTTTCGAAATTTCCAAACAGAAAATTCAATTCGCTATAAAGCGTTTTTTCCGATTCTCTTGTGTCAACATCGCTTAAAATCACCATACAATTGTTTTGCAAAATTATAAATTTAGAAAAATCCTGATGAAAAGTTGGAAAAATATCTCTTAATCTAAGAAAATCTTCTATTATAAAAGCACACTTTTTTGAGGTTTCATTTATAAATTTATTTATTACTTCAAGAGACTCAATGAATGACGGCGGATTGGTACGCTTAATTATATCTTTGGCAAAATCAAGTGTGGAAGGCAACATACCCTGGCTATAATTTATAAGATTATCCAGGCTATCCTCTTTATTCAAATATTCGCTAAGTAGAGAAAATAATATACTTTTGAAAAACCCTCGGCGGTCAATATGAGCAGTTGATGTGCGTATATAAATGACATCTTTAATCGTGTTTACGCTAAAATAATTATCCAAGAGATAGCTTATCTCATCGCTATCTTCTCCTAGTATTGCAATATTCTGCCGATACCCTTGCGAAAAAGCGTTTAACCTTTTATCCAAAATTTGTAATTTATTTCTCCAGAATTCCTGCTCTTTCATGTTTTAATTAGCCTTAAGATAACGTAAAGGGTTATCGGCGAGGTGCTTTTTTCTTATCTCAAAATGCAAAATCCCTTCTTTGTCAGGTGTAAGCTGGGCAACATGCCCCACTGGCTCACCTTTTTTTACTAGAAATCCCTCTCTTATTTTTATATCATTCAAATTAGCATAAACAGTATAAAAATTATTTGCATGCTTAAGTATCACTGTTTTGCCCCATCCGGTTATATGGTCAGCAAATACTGCCTGTCCGGATTCGGAAGCAACAACAACATCCTGCGGCTTGGCCTTTATATTTATCCCTTTGTTTGAAGTGTGATTTACATTAGTACCGAAATTATTAATAACTTCGCCCTGAAGGGGCCAAACGAAATTAAGGTACGTATTTCTTGTGCTGGAGTTAACCTGGTAATTTTTAGAAGGTGTAGAATATGAGCAGGGCTGGTTCGTTACGGTGGCTGGAGTACAGGAAACAAAAGCAAGTATTATGGATAAAAACAATAGTATATACATAACCACGGAATATATATGATACAGCAATTTATAATTAAATACAAGCAGATAAATTACTTATGCGCCAGGCATTAGAAGCGGGATACGGGACTTGAACCCGTTTCTCCAGCTTGGGAAGCTGGCACTCTACCAGTTGAGCTAATCCCGCTGAAAATGTATCTATACAGGGTTATTCCTTGATTTTCAGCGGCATCGAGGATACATATCCGAGATGCCTAAATGTCCTTGCTCTATTTCAGTAAATTACACTTCTCAATTATCTTTAAGGAACAGAAGTTACCGCACATAGTGCACATATCTTTAGCATGCGTCTTTAGGCTGTTACGCAATTGACGCGCCTTCTTTTCATCAAGAGCAAGTGGAAACATTTTTTCCCAATTCCTATACGCACGATACGTAGAAAGTTTACGATCTTTTTCCAGCTCATCTTTAAAACGCAGCAAATCAACACAATGAGCGGAAATCTTCGAGGCCATCACGCCATCTCTTATATCCGAAACTAACGGCTGGCGCAGATGTTCTGCGGGGGTAACAACACATAAAAAATCTGCACCGAAAAAAGCTGCTATTGTTCCGCCTATAGCTGCGCTGATGTGGTCATATCCTGCTGCGATATCAGTAGGAAGCGGGCCTAAAACATAAAACGGCGCGCCCTTGCAAATTTTTTTCTGTAAAAGCATATTAAAGGCTATTTCATCTAAACGAATGTGTCCCGGGCCCTCAACCATAACCTGCACACTTTTCTTCCGGCATTTTTTAACCAACTCGCCTAAAACCATCAACTCGGAAATTTGCAAATCATCGCTTGAGTCGGCTATTGCTCCCGGCCTAAGCGCATCACCCAGGCTAAGTGTAATATTATACTCTTTGGCTAAATCCAGTATTTTGTCAAAATTTTCATAAAAAGGGTTTTCTTTTTTATTAACATACATCCATCGCGTTAATATCGCCCCGCCCCTGCTTACTATTCCGCCAACGCGTTTTTTCTTGGCTATAGTTTTTAAAAATTCCCTGACAATTCCTACGTGTATGGTAAAGAAATCTACGCCATCCTCTGCCTGGGATTTTAAAACATCCCAAATATCATCAAATGTCATCGTTTCGAAACCGCGATGCCGGTTTTCTACCCCTACGGCAGCTTCATATATAGGAACCGTGCCAAGCGGTACAGGACAATTTTTTAATATTTGCCTGCGGATTTGCGCGAGATTACCTCCAGTGCTTAAATCCATAATTGTATCTGTCTTGCAATCTAAAGCAACTTTCAGCTTTTTTATTTCTTCGTTTACGTTGGACTTTTCCGTAGATGTCCCTATGTTGGTGTTAACTTTTACCTTAAAACCCTGCCCGATAGCCGGAGGAATTATATGTCTTTTTGAATTAACGGGAATAACAACTTTACCCTGCTGCAATTGCCTTTCAAGAAACTTAAAGCTGACGCTTTCATTTTGCGCTATTTTTTTCAAGAAACTTTTTTTAAACATTTTTAGCCTTCCTTATAAATGTAAATCTTTTTTTCAAGCGAATAAATATCATAACGTATTTTTTTAAGCAGCTTAACCTGCGATGGGGAGATTATTTTGAAAAACTCTTCCAGGACCCTTACAGATTCTTTTGCCCTCTGCAAATTAGCATAAAGAATATCGCGGCTTGTTTTTCTGTTTAGCTCTAAGGCATCTATTTTCCTTCCTAAATCATAAACGGAGTTACGCGACTTAACCGCTTCTTTGAATAATTTATTTTTAGTTATCTCATCCAATGAATGGCGTAGCGTTCTGGCTTTTTTTCGCAGTTTGTCATTATCGGACACAAACCTGAAGATATCCTCAATAACCCTTAAGGCTTCCTTGGAACGATTAAAGTTGGCATCCAATACGCGCAGTAAGCCCTTTTTATCCATTTTTAATTTTTTGTATTATGTCGGTTGTAGAATAGCCGGGGTAAAATTTTATGCGGAATATCTTCTTGACGAACTCCCTGCCGACGATTTTATTCTCCTTCCAATCTTCGCCTTTAACAAGATAATCCGGCCTCAACTCTTTTATAATTCTGTAAGGAGTGTCTTCATTGAAGATAACAATAAAATCCACCAATCCTATCGCCTCAAGCACCTTGCTTCTTGCATTCTCATCCATTACCGGCCGGTTCGTCCCCTTTATTCTTCTAATCGAAGAATCTGAATTAAGCCCAACAATAAGAATGTCACCTTTGCTTTTTGAATCTTTCAGTATTTTTATATGGCCGGGATGGATAATATCGAAGCAGCCGTTGGTGAAAACTATACGTTTATTTTTTTTCTTTAAATTATTAACTATTTTTTTTAATACCGATAAAGTTTTTACTTTGCTCATAGTTAAGTAATTTATTGATGCTAGATTCCAGATACTCGATGCTCGTAAAAAATAAAACAACAAGTATCAAGCATCTAGCATCAAGGATCTAAACTGCTTCGACCTGTCGTCTATCTTACTAACGTGAGAGTTCTTCTTCAACAATTTCGCAGATTATATGCCCTGCCAGAATGTGCATCTCCTGGATACGCGGAGTGTCTTCAGTAGGAATTAACAGGGAAATATCTACAAGACCTTTTAGTTTGCCGCCGGATTTACCCAAGAAGCCTACAGTTTTTAAACCAAGCTGTTTTGCGCGCGCAACACCCTTAATCACGTTCTGCGATTCTCCAGAAGTAGAAATTGCAACTATTACATCCCCTGTTTTTGCAAGGGCTTCCACCTGCCGGCTGAATATTTCATCAAACCCATAGTCGTTGCCTATTGCGGTAATTATGCAGATGTTGCTGGAAAGGGATATTGCGGCATACGCTTTTCTATTTTTTTTGAAACGGCCGACGAGTTCGGCAGCAAGGTGCTCGGCGTCTGCCGCGCTTCCGCCGTTACCCATAAAAATAATTTTTCCGTTGTTTCGTAAGCTGGAGGCGAAAAGCTTTGATATTTCCTTTATTTTTTCCTGGCTGCCTTCAAGCTGCTTAAACGCCTGCAAATGACTTGCCAGAGAATTTTTGATTACTGTTTCCATATTATTAGAATTTATTTTTATCAGCCAAAGAATATTTTGGCAATATTGTAAAGTTTAAGATCAAGCGTTTTTAACGCTTTGGTTGCTTCCTCAAGCGGCACATCGACAATATCATTTCCCTTAAGGCTTACCATTCTGCCAAATTTTTTGGTTTTAACCAATTCATAAGCCTTAACGCCGAATCTGGTGCCCAAAACTCTGTCAAAAGCAGTTGGCGATCCACCCCTTTGGATATGGCCTAAAACCGTAACTCTGGTTTCATAACCGGTTTTCTCTTCAATAAGCTTGCCTAAACTATCTCCTATTCCGCCCAGGCGCACATGGCCGAATTCATCTAATTTTTGCTCTTGCAGTAAAAGATCTTTATTTTTAAAAGCTGCGCCCTCAGAAACAACTATGATACTGAAATTTTTTCCTCTTTCGTGGCGTTTTTTTATCGAAGCACAAAGCTCATCCATATCAATGGGGATTTCCGGAACCAGTATATAATCTGCCCCTCCGGCAATTCCGGAATAAGCTGCAATCCAGCCGGCATGCCTGCCCATAACCTCAACTACCATTACCCTATTATGAGACTCTGCGGTTGTGTGCAGCCTGTCAATACACTCCATAACAATATTTACTGCCGTATCAAAACCGAAAGTAAAATCAGTGGCATTCAAATCATTATCGATTGTCTTAGGTACCCCTACTGTTTTTAATCCATCTTTAAAAAGTTTTGTTGCAACACCCAGAGTATCTTCTCCACCTACAGCTATTAATGCATCCAAACCTAATTCCTTAAAATTTTTCTTTGCTGTCTCAACCCCGTTTTCTTTTTTATAAGGATTAGTGCGGGAAGTGCCGAGGATTGTGCCGCCTTTTGGAAGTATGCCTGAAACAGACCGTAAATCAAGCGGCATGCAATCTTTTTCCAACAAACCTTTCCAGCCGTATTTTATTCCTACGACCTCACAAGAATCATTTATAGCAGCCCTGACTACTGCGCGGATTACAGGATTTAAGCCAGGACAATCTCCTCCTCCAGTAAGAATACCAATTCGCATGTCAACCTCCTTCAAACGCTAATTTACGCCAATCAAACGCCAATGGCCGCGAATAATTTTACTCGCATTTATCCAAAACCGAATAAAAATTCCGGTTCTTAGATTGTTTCCCATTCGCGTAAATTCGCGTTTATACCCAAAACATTATCAAGGTATAAATTCGCGAATATTCGCGTTGTTAATAATATCTGTAAGGCACTTCGGGCTCTTCTGCTTCGACTATTTTTTTCTTGCCCTTAAAAATCATTTTCTTTATTTCTATTTTTACTTTTATATCCTTTTCCTCGCCTAAAAGATTCAAAAGTTTTTCCCTGACTTTTTCCTGAACTTCTTTTGTAAACGATGCGAAGTTAACCTCTGAATTTAAATTTCCTTTTATTATAACGTTGATGCCACGTTTACGGGCGCAAACTTTCGGCCGTACATGAGAAAAACCTTTTTCGGTTTCGAGCATGTTTTTAAGCATGTCCTCTATGGCAAAAAGCGTTATGCTTACCTTTCCGTAATTAGATTCAGAAATTATTGCGCGTTCTCTGCGATAAATAACGTGCTGAATATAACGGATACAGAAAAGAATAATTAATGCTCCGCCCAGGCCAAAAGCGAAACGTAAAAAAATATTAGAAAGCAGTTCTTTTTCGATATAGAACACAATATCTGTAAGTTCAATCCAATTCGCCGCTGAACCTATCAAAACAAATCCTAAAAAGAATGAAATAAAAATATAGACGAGCACTGCAATGAAACCCATTTTTTACCCCCTTTCTACCTTTTTGACTTTTATATCAACGCTCAGAGAGTCTATGTTAAGGCCGTTTAACATTTGCGTGATAACTTTTTTTTGTATTTCATAAGCTACGTCAACTATGTTTTCTTCCCAGGAAATCACAACAGGTATTACTATTCTCATGTCGTTATCAAATATAATCCTGGTGCCTGCCCAATCGAAGAATTTAAGCAGCCTTTTGAACCTGTAACATTCCCAACCAACCGCCTTTACTCCTTTTATATTCTTCGCAGCTGCTTCTGCCAGTTGCCTTATTGCTCTTTTATGTATCTTTATCTGGCCGTATTCCGAGCTTATGTTTCTGTTCACTCTTCCTCCTTACCTATGAATTTCTGCAGAAAGCCGGTATTATATTTTCCCCTTTGAAAATCAGGATCGGTTATTACTTCTTTACAAAATCCGGTTGTTGTCTTAATCGGCTCGATAAGAAACTCATCTAAAACCCTTTCCATTTTTTTCAATGCTTCCTGCCGGGTTTGCCCTTTTGTTATTGCCTTCGCTATCAAGGAATCATAATACTGCGGTATTTTATAGCCGCTGTAGATATGCGTGTCTATTCTCACATCTTTTCCTCCCGGAATATAACAAAAATTTATGGTGCCGGGGCAAGGCATAAAACCGTTCTCCGGGTCTTCTGCGTTAATGCGGCATTCAATAGCTGCACCCTTCATATGTATTTCATCTTGTTTTATGTTAAGCTTTTGTCCGGCTGCAATTGCAATTTGCAGTTTAACAAGGTCTATGCCGGTAATTTCTTCGGTTATTGGATGCTCAACCTGTATTCTTGTATTCATCTCCATGAAATAAAAATGGCCTTTTTCATCGAGAAGAAACTCTACAGTTCCCACACTCCTGTAATTCATAAGCTTAATGCCTTTTATACACATTTCACCAAGTTTCCGTCTCAAGCGCTGGTCTACTACAGGAGATGGGGTTTCTTCTATGATTTTTTGATGCCGGCGCTGAATGCTGCAATCCCTTTCCCCGAGATATATCGCATTACTAAAATTATCAGCGGCAATCTGTACTTCTATATGACGGGGATTTTCGATAAATTTTTCCATGTATATTTCGGAATCACCAAAAGCAGCCTTTGCTTCTGACTGGGCAGTTAAAAGTGCTCCAACCAGCCGGACATCACTGTGGCATACCCGCATACCTTTTCCTCCACCGCCGGCTTTTGCTTTAAGAATAACCGGATAGCCCATTTTTTTAGCAGTAGCAAGCGCATCGTCTTTTGTCTTTAGGGCGCCTTTACTTCCCGGTATGAGCGGCAGGTTTGCTTTATGCATAGTTTCCTTGGCCCTTAGCTTATCACCCATAAGCCTTATATTCTCAGCAGAAGGGCCGATGAATTTTATGCCGCACGATTCGCATACCTCTGCGAAGTAAGGATTTTCCGCTAAAAAACCATAACCCGGATGTATGGCATCACTATCGGTTATTTCTGCGGCACTGATTATGCTTGAAATGTTAAGGTAGCTTTCTGAGGAAGCTGCTTTGCCTATACAAATTGCCTCATCGGCAAATTCCAAATGCAGGGAATTTTTGTCTGCCTCTGAATAAACCGCAACAGTCTTAATGCCCATCTCTCGGCAGGCCCTCATCACTCTTATTGCGATTTCCCCTCTATTGGCAATTAAAATTTTGGAAAACATTGAACCTCACTTCGTTCGGTTAGAGTACAGAAACCAGTAACCAGAAACTAGAACAGGAAAACATCTGGTTTCTGTGCTTTGGTTTCTGGTTTCAAATATAATCATGCCGGCTCCAATACAAATAATGTTTGGCCGAATTCTACAGGTTGGCCGTTCTCAACTAAAACTTCAGTAACCTTTCCGCCTATCTCTGCTTTTATCTCATTCATAAGCTTCATTGCTTCTATAATACACACTACATCTCCCGATTTTATTACATCGCCTATTTCAACGTAAGGCTTGGCCCCCGGAGACGGCGCGCGGTAGAAGGTACCAACCATTGGAGACTTTATTTCGATTGATCCTTCTCTTTTGGCGGGTTTTTCTTCTTTAACCGGTTGAGCTGCATGAGAAACAATAACCGGCTGGTTTTCCGAAAACTTTTTAAGCCTTATCTTCTTGCCTTCTTCTTCAATCTCAAGCTCACACAGGCTGTTCTCATTCATAAAATTAATAAATTCTTTTAATTTTTCAAATTCCATAACTCCTCCTGTTAAAGGATTTTGTTAATGTTAAATCTATATTTATGATAAACATAAAATTATTTCAAACTCTGCTTAAATACTGTTTATCCTGGATATCTATTTTAACCAAATCTCCGACACCAATAAAAAGCGGGACTTGAACAGTGGCTCCGGTTTCAATCTTTGCCGGCTTTGTGCCTGATTTTACGCTATCGCCCTTAAAGCCCGGCTCTGTTTCAATAATTTTATACACTACCGTAACCGGCATCTTTAAATTTACAAATTCATTATTATAAAAAAGCCCGGTAATTTCCAGATTTTCTTTTAACCATATTGCCTTATCTTCTATTGCCGATTTATTACAAATCAGCTCTTCGTAAGTTTCTAAGTCCATAAAATGATAATTATTTGCGTCATTATACAGATACTGTAGTTTTCTTTCTTCTATCTCTGCCTCTCTGACATTATCAGAGTCACGCAGAGTACAATCTAAAATCTGAGAACTTCTTAAATCCTTAAGTTTTACCTTGCAAAAAGCCGGCCCCCTTGCTAATTTTACATGGTTACATTCAAGCACAGTATATGGTTTGTCGTCATAAATGATAACCATAGAAGGACGTATGCTACCTACAGAAATTCCCACTTAAAACTTCTCCTTTATTTTTGCCGACTAAAACCATATCTTCTATGCGTATGCCAAACTTTCCATCTAGATATATTGCAGGTTCAATCGTAACAACCATTCCCTCCTCTAAGATTTCGCCGCTCCTTGGGCCTATAAACGGAATTTCGTGGACTTCTCGCCCTACACCATGGCCTACACCATGGCCGAAAAATTTTCCGTAGCCTTTTTTTTCGATAAAAGAACGGGCAGCCAAGTCTACTTCTTTGACCGCAACGCCGTCTCTTATTTTTTTTATGCTTAAATCCTGCGCCTTCCTAACAATATCGTAAATTCTCTTAAAGAAAGGGGTTATTTTACCCCAGGTAAACACCCTTGTCAAGTCAGCGCAATATTCATAATACTTTGCGCCCAAATCAATTAGGAAAAAATTTTCGGTAAGTTTCTTGTCTTTGCTGGGTATGTGGTGAGGTATCGCGCTGTTTGCGCCATAGGCAACCACTGCAGGAAATGCCACAGAACCAGAACCACGGATACGCAAGAATTTTTCTATCTCTATATTAAGCTGTTTCTCCGTCATTGTCCTGTCGCGTATTTCCGTGCTAAAATCAAAAGCATCTTTGCTTATCTCGGTTGCTTTCTTAATTAGAGATATCTCCTGCGGCTCTTTAATAGCCCTTATTTTTTCGACAAAATCTATTGTTTCGCATAATTCTACCCTGCAGCCTAAAAGATATTGTTTTATCTTTGAATATTCCAGGTAAGGAATATTTTTAGCTTCAAAACCTACACGGTGAAAATTATGGCTTTTAATCGTATCTGACAATTGCTTAAAAATATTACCCTTGGCAATAACCACCTTCCAGATACCCAGCGCTTTGGCTTCATATTCATAGATAAAATTAGTAAAATATATAAGTTCATTTTCCCGGGTAACAAGCAAATACCCATCTGCGTCACGAAAGTCAGAAAGATAGCTCGTATTTACCGGGTTAGAAAGCACAATCGCATCTAAACCCAAGGCTTTTAATTGGGCCACACATTTTTTAATGCGGCTTTTCATTAATTTATTACTTAGTTGTTGCAGGCGCGTTCTTAAGAAATTGCGCTGCGGCGCTAAATGCAAGAGTGTAGCTAGCGGGGCCAAACCCGGTTATAACACCGATTGAAATATCACTGATAAGAGATTTTTTTCTGAAATCCTCTCTTTTATAAATATTGGACAAATGCACTTCTATAACAGGTTTATTAACTGCAAGTATTGCATCGCGTATCGCAACAGAGGTGTGCGTATAGGCCGCGGGATTTATAATCAATAAATCATATTTGGAATTTGTTATTTTTTCTACTATTTCGCCTTCTGAATTAGATTGCAGTATCGTAAGCGAGAATCCATTTTGCTGGGCTTTCTTTTTTAATTCTTCGTTGATATCTTTCAAGGTAAATTTTCCGTAAATTTGCGGCTCGCGGCTGCCCAGAAGATGCAAATTGGGGCCGTGGATTACAAGTATTTTATTTTTTTTCATTTTTGCTTTCATCGATTTCAGCCTCCTCTACCAACATTATTGGTATGCCGCCTTTTATTGGATATTTGCGTAAACACTTTAGGCAAACTATTTTATTGTCTTTCAAGACTACTTCACTCTTACACAAAGGGCAAGCAAGAATCTTCAATAGTTCTTCGTTAATCATTTGAATGTTTTAACCATTTATCTTGTTCTTTTCCTCAACATACATCATTCTTAAGCTAAACAAAGAATCATCAAGGAGTTTTTCTTCTTCGGGGTTTAAATTCCCCTTGGTTTTCTCCTTAAGTATCCCTATTGTATCGACCAAAAAACGGGCCTGTTCAAGGTTTTTATCGGTTTTGCCGGAAACAGGATTTTCCAGCCTGCCCAGGGCAATCATTGCCTGCATACTTAGCGATGATAAAAACAACCTGAAATTAGGCTCATGATATGCTTCATGCTTATCATGCGCTTCTTTTTTTTCTTTTTCCGCATTCGTCTTCCATTCTTCATCAACCTTTTTTCTTATTTCTTCACTCATTAGCTCCCCCTTTAGCTGATAACTACTCCGGCATATCCGACTACAGAACTTGCATCTGCTCCACTGTCAGCACTTGTTTCATACAAGCTGACGCTTGCTTTATTTGCGCCGATTTTTTTCATAATCAAAAGAAGTATAGCCACAGGTGCAATACCGCACATTGAAATATTATCTTTTTTTACTGTTTTAACCAAACCCTCTGCGTCAAGATTGACTATATGCTCAAGTGCCAGCCTATCTTTACGCCGCGCGGTGCTATCTGCCTCGTAATGAGTCATGTCGCTTGAAGCAATAAAAAGAATATCTTCTTTAATGTTTTTTACAGCTAAAAAAATTTGTGTTGCTACTTTTTCGTAGGTACTTAAAGTGGCAACCCCGCAAACTATAGGCACAAAACTAAAATTTCCAAAAAAATAATATAATATTGGTAACTCTACTTCTATGGAATGCTCGAATTTGTGCGCAAGCGTATCAGGCGTTATGTTCGTGCCGGACTTAAGTATTCTTTGCGCTAAATCGCAATCTATGGATAAATCTGCAAAAGGTATTTTCCAGCTGCCGGAAGCATACATCCCAAAATCTTCGCCATAACCTGTATGGTTAGGCCCTAAAATTATAATCCGCTTTTTAGGAAGTACTTTATTTACGGCGCTAACCGCAACCCGGCCAGAATATACATAACCTGCATGCGGAAGAATCAAGCCGTATGCCACGGCCCTTGCAGAATCTTTTAGCTTAAAGGCCTCAATTGCTTTTCTTAATTCTGACGCCTTATCCGGATAAAATTGTCCGCTAACAACGGGTTCTCTAATCATAATAAACACCTGACACATTTGATAAGCTTGGGGTTTCTGCGTGTCGATTAAACTTATTTGCGCTTAAATAGATTAACAATGATGTGGCTAGATGTCAATACTTTCCCGCGTCCACGCCTGTGCTAACCTGCTCGATTGACAATATTATCTCTGCGTATAGCTATAAATTGCTTACAGGCCTGATGCCCAACGCAATTAACCAATCTAGTTAGTTTTAAAAAGTATAACAACACCAAACTGACAGGTTGCTTCCTTAAGTTCCGGCGGAAAAGGCAAGAAAGGTAAAGATTCTTTTACACTTCTCTCTGCCACCTCTACCAATTCCTGATTATTACCATTAGCCTCTACAGTTTCTAGTTTTCCATCTCTTGAAAGCACGAAACTTACAAATACTTCTCCGCGCTCTTTACCTGTATAATTTTTGTGGCAAACTGCTTTGAGCTTTGCATTAAGTCCATTATAATAACTCATGTAAGATGGATTATTCCGTAGTTTTGAGTTTTCCAATTTCTCGGAAATAACTATTTTGTTGGTGTTTTTTTCCAGGAGTTGAGCTTTATTCAAAAATGGCCTCTCTTTGTCTTCCCCCATTAATTTACGCACAACATTTTTTATGTAAGGCGGCGGCGGGAGTATTTTTGATTCATTAATTTGGGAATTTTTAAGTTTAGTTTTAGATATTTCACTCTTTTGAATTTCTTTAACCGTGATTCTTACTTCTTTTATTTCCACTTTTTCGTTCAAAATGATATTTTTATTAAATACAGGAAAAAACCCCGCACCTAAAAATAACGAATGCATAGCAAAAGAAATACCTATGGAAACATTCCAATAATTTCTCATGTGTTAAATTATAACACAGTACCGTAAAAGTTAAATATTATTTAGATATTAACCCAAAAAATGCACGCTTCGCAGGCATTTTTTGGGTTAAGCAGCGGCGCGCAAATGTGCGGGAATTATTTCAGAAATCGTAGGGTGGATGAAGAAACATTTCCTAAAACTATTTATATCTAAATTATTACAAATGGCATATGAAAAAATATTTATAAGCTCTGCGGCATAATTTGAGATTATACTCGCCCCCATTATCGTATCCTTTTCTCCTACAAGCACTTGCATAAATCCATCCTGGTCATCGTAAACATATGAAGATGAAAACTTAAGGAAATTTGTCCTTAATATTTTATATTTTAGGTTTTTTTCTTTAGCTTCTGTTTCTTGAATACCTACCCGTGCTATTTGGGGAATAGAAAAAACACAATCAGCGATGCCACGATAATTCATGCTTTCCTTTCTTCCCATTATATTCTCGATGCATACTTGCGCCTCTGCCTCTGCAACATAAGCAAGAAGCCTTCCTCCAGTAACATCTCCGCAAGCATAAATATTTTCTATATTGGTCTGCATTTTATTATCGGTTTTTATCCATCCGCCTTTGTCGAAAAATAAGCCTGTCTTTTCAATATCCAACCCGCCTGTATCAGGTGTTCTGCCTACAGCTAGAATTACTCTGTCGTAGCTTTCTAAATCATAATTTTTTAAATCTGCTGAGGTTTCTATTTTTATTCCATACTTCTCCAGAATAATCTTAAGGCGCCCGACAATTGCACTATCGAAAACCGGCAATATATTTTCCTGTTTTTCAATAAGTGTAACTTTCTTTTTTAACCTATTGAGCAATGAAGAAAATTCAATTCCAATATATCCTGCACCGACTATAAGAAAATTGTCATCAAGGTTAGAAATAGAAAAAAGTTCTTCGGCAAAAATACATTTCGGATGCCTCAACAAAGCTTTAGGCTTTGAACCGCTGGCTATAATAATATTTTTGGCTTCAATTTTCTCCTTGCCTGCCATAAGTGTATGTTCGTCAATAAAAGAAATGTCAGCAAAGCAAATCTTAACTCCGGCTTTCTCAAGGTAATTGAAGGAGTCTTTTTTTATCTTTTCAATAATATCGTTTTTCTTGCTAAAGCTTTCCTGCCAGGTTTTACCCAGCTTTGAACTGTTGAGGAAAAATTTGGTGGGTATACAGCCGCGATTTAAGCAAGTCCCTCCGAAGTCAGCTCGGTTTCGGTCAAAAAGTATGGTTTTTAAACCGTACTTTAACGCATGCCGTGCGGAGGCTATGCCTGCAGCTCCAGAACCGATTATAGCCAAATCATACATATTGGGTTTTCGTTTATCGTCTGTCGGTTGCACAGCTCGTATCGTTAAACGTCAACCGTTAATCGTCCTTTCTGCATATTCTTGACGCAACCGATTTACGATAAACGTAACGAGCTGCGCAACCGTTTACCGTATGACGAAATAGCAAGTGCATATACCTCTTGTTGATAATAATTTATAAGCCTAAATCTTTTAATTGTAAAAACTCTTTTTTTGCAATTAAAATTTTTTGTTTTTCTTCTTCAGTAAGCTCTATTTCAATTATCTTCTCTATGCCTTTCCTATTTATCACACAAGGCACGCCTACGCATAAATTGCGAAGGCCATATTCTCCTTGCAATAAAGCGCAAACAGGTATGATTTCGTTTTTATCTTCGTAAATTGCCTCAATCAGGCGAAAAATAGAAAACGATGGGGCAAAGCTCGCACTTCTATTTTTTAAAAAACTTACTATTTCTCCTCCGCGTAAAGCAGTTTTATCTTGTATCTTCTTGATGGCTTCTTTATTTAAAAACTTGCTTACAGCTTCGCCTTTAACGCGTATCTTATCCGTTGAAACTATCATGTCGTTATTATGCAAGCCGAAAACAAAAGCTTCAAAGCAGGATGTAGAGACTTTACACGCCTCGTAAAGTATGTTTAATAATCTTGCGCTGTCAAGAGATGACCCCATGCCTAATACACGATTTCGTTCAAAACCGGTTTCCTTGGCAAATATATATGTAATAAGATCTAATGGATTTGTAACAACGATGACAATTGCCGAAGGTGCATGCTCCTTTATATGCATGGACACGTCTTTGGCAACTTTAGCATTTATCTTTAAAAGATCCTGCCGACTCATACCATCTTTTCTGGCAACCCCGGCAGTTACAACCACAATATCGCTGTTACTTATGGCACAAAAATCATCGGTTCCTATTATTTGTGTCGAAGAATCAAAGAATGACCGGGTATCTTCAATATCCAGGCTAACACCCTTAGCCAAACCCTCTGCTACATCAACAACGGCAATTTCCTTAAAAGACAATCGTGAAAATAAATGAAATGCCAAAGCTGAGCCAACAGCACCGGCACCTACAATTGATACTTTATTAACCATTTTTAAGTACCTTTTTGATCTCTTTTACAATCGCCTCTGCCATTTCCTTTGTGCCAACACTACTTGGGTCAGTTCTGGTTGGTTTTAAATCGTAGGTAACGTTTTTGCCTTTTTTTATAACCGTAGCTACAGCTTTTTCCAGGATATCTGCTTTCTTATGCTCTCCAATATGTTTAAGCATGAGGCTTGCGGAAAGTATTGTCGCAGTAGGATTTACTTTATTCTTCCCTGTATATTTAGGTGCTGCTCCATGGACAGGCTCAAACAATGCAATAGTATCACCTATATTTGCTCCGGGTGCAATACCCAGGCCGCCGATAAGCCCGGCGCAGAGATCTGACATAATGTCTCCATAAAGATTAGGCAACACCAACATATCAAATTCCTGCGGCCGCAGGACAAGTTGCATGGAAAGGTTATCCACAATTACATTATTTGTCTCAATTTGCGGGTATTTCTTTGCTATTTCATCAAATATTTGGAGGAAAAGGCCGTCTGTATACTTCATTATATTAGCCTTATGAATGCAGCTGATTTTATGCCGGCGCTCTTTCTTCGCAAGCTCAAAAGCAAACCGGATAATTCTTTCTGAAGCAAAATGCGATATAGGTTTAATAGAAATAGCGCTTGGCTTTCTTACTCTTTTTTCGCTTATTGCGTTTATATAATCTATCAAATCATTTGTTTTCTGGTCTTCGTTCTTAAATTCAACACCGGCGTATAAATCTTCGCTGTTTTCTCGGACAATCAGAATATCAGTTCCGGGATATTTTGAGTTAGTTCCTTCAATATAACGCGCTGGCCGCACACAGGCATAAAGATCGAGTTCTTGCCTGAGAGCTACGTTAATTGAACGAAAACCAGACCCTACAGGGGTAGTGATTGGGCCTTTTAAGGCGACCTTATTTTTCTTTATTGAATTTAAAGTTTCGAAAGGAAGAAGGCTGTTATGCTGTTTAAGCGCAGGCTCTCCGGCTAAAACTATATCCCAACTTATGTCTAAACCTAACGCATCGATACAAAGACGTGCTGCATCGGTAACTTCTGGCCCGATACCATCGCCTGGGATTAAACTTATTCTATATGACATAGGCTGGTATATTTTTAGATCTTAAAATCTTTATGTTTATGTAAATAATTTATTATGCCCTCGCAAGCGACCAATTCTTTTCTAAAGCTATTCCAGGGAATAAATTCTAATGTTTCATTGGTGCTTAAATTCTGCATGATGCCCTTATCTACGTCGATCCTCAAAGCGTTGGCTTCGGCAATTGACGAAGTATCCGTTTCAATCAAAGGAAGCCCGATGTTAAAAGCATTTCGATAAAATATACGGGCAAAACTTTTCGCAACTACGCATACTATGCCGGCTTCTTTAATTACCCAGGGTGCCTGCTCACGGCTTGAGCCCATGCCGAAATTTTCTCCGGCAACAATAATTGACTTGTTAGGAATTATCTCTTTATAAAAGTTGGGCCGTATGTCTTCAAAAAGATATTGGGATAGTTTTTTCATATCGGTAATAGAAAACTTATACCTTCCCGATATTATCCAATCGGTATTTATATTATCGCCAAACTTAAAAACTTTTCCCTCGAAATTCATAAGCTTTCGAATTCAACAACATTTCTTACCTTCATAAGGGCTATTTCTTTGGTTATTATGCCTTTTTTGTAAAGGTCTTTTAAATTTCTATCAATTGTATACATACCGTATTGGCCGCCCATTTGAATCATTGAAGGAATTTGCGCAACCTCTCCTTCTCTGATTAGATTTCTGATTCCGGGTGTAGCAACCAAAACTTCCGTAGCCAAGACTCTTCCTTGTCCTCTCGCACGCGGGAGAAGTAGCTGCGATATTACGCCCTGCAAACAATCTGCGAGCTGGACTCTTACTTGTTTCTGCTGGTGCGGAGGAAATACATCAATTATTCTTTGAACTGTCTGGGGAGCATCAGGAGTATGGAGTGTCGCAAACACCAAATGGCCGGTTTCTGCAGCAGTCAAAGTTGTGGCAATAGTTTCTAAATCACGCATTTCACCGACTACGATTACGTTCGGATCCTGCCTGAGGGCACGGCGCAAAGCTTCAGGAAATGAATGCGTATCTGCATAAACCTCTCTTTGTTTTATAATACTCTTTTTATTTGCGTGAACGAATTCAATCGGGTCTTCAATGCAGATAATCATTTCCTGCCGCTCACTGTTTATTATGTCAATCATTGCTGCAAGGGTTGTGCTCTTTCCCGTTCCGGTCGGGCCAGTCAGGAGGACCAAACCATTTGGTTTTCTTAAAAGATCATGCACTACGGCAGGCAAGCCCAAATCCTCTATCTTAGGTATTTGCTGGGGGATACGCCTGAAAGCGCCCTCAACATTTCCCTTCTGGTAATGGATATTAACTCTAAATCTATCCATATTGGGTAGTGAAAATGAGAAATCAAGTTCTTTATCCTTTTCCAAAATAGCTTTTTGATCATCATTCAATATACTGTAAATAAGCGCTTTTGTCTCTTCTGAATGTAAAACAGGTAAGTCCTTTAGAATGTGCAATTTTCCGTCAATTCTTATTATAGGCGAACTATCGACCGTAAGGTGAAGGTCACTTGCCAACTTTTCCATCGTAGTCTTCAAGAGATTGTTTATATTTACCATGCCGCCTCCCTCTTTAAAAAAGACCAAAGAATTTTAAAATTAAACATCTATTTCTTAATATATTTCCTCGGGTCGGTAATTTCACCGCAAAGAGCGCTTGCTGCAACTGTTGCCGGAGAAGCAAGATAGATGAAACTATTCGGATTACCCATCCTGCCCTTAAAATTCCTATTCGCGCTGGAAAGCACAATCTCCCCGTCCGCCGGCACTCCCTGGTGCGTTCCCACACAAGGCCCGCAGCCTGCCGGAAGCACAATTGCTCCAGACTCAAGAAATGTCTTAATATAACCTTTCCGCAAAGCTTCAAGGAATATTTTTGCGGAGGCAGGAGCAACTAAAAATTTTATTCCTTTACTTACTTTCTTTCCCTTTACTATTTTAGCTGCTATTTCTAAATCCTCAAGCCTTCCATTAGTACAAGTACCTAAATAGGCCTGGTGAATTTTTAACCCTTCCACCTCTTCTATACTTGCGCCATTATCTACGGTATGCGGTTTGGCCACATAAGGGGAAAATTTTGAGACATCAAACTCCAAAACCTTTTCGTATTTACAATCACGATCAGAATAAACCGGTTTATGCTTCTTAACGCCTATTGAAGAAAGATAATCTAAGGCTTTTTTATCAGCAACCAAAAGCCCGCATTTTGCGCCGAATTCTATAGTCATATTGGTTATGGTAAAACGGCCATCCATTGAAAGCTTATCAATTACTTCCCCGGAGAATTCAACGGATTTATAGGTTGCACCGTTTGCGGTTAACTTATGAATTATATGAAGGATTATGTCTTTGCTAAACACACCCTTTGGTATTTTCCCTTTGATAATAATTTTGTATGTAGAAGGAACTTTAAACCAGTTTTTCCCCGTAGCTAAAGTAATTGCCAGGTCGGTTGAGCCCACTCCGAAGGCTGCGGCAGAAAGCGCCCCAGCTGTAGAGGTATGCGAATCAGCGCCCAGTATAAGTGCACCAGGATAGGCAAAACCTTCCTCTATTATTAACTGATGCGATATTCCGCAGCCGACATCAAAAAACAGGTTTTTATTTAGCTTAGTAAACTCACGCATCCTGCTATGGACCTTAGAGACCCCCATGTTAGGAGAAGGAGCTGAATGATCGATAAACATTGCATATTTCTTTGGAGATTTTACGTTTCTAAACTGGCTCAAACCATCAAGCACAAGTGCGGAAGTTCCATCCTGCGAAAAACAAAAATCAACCGAACATATCCCCACTTCGCCGGCACGAAGTTTATTCTTAGAATGCGCCGATAATATTTTTTCTATGATAGTATGTCCCATAAAGCATTAAACTCTAAACACTAAACTCGAAACTCTAAACAAATCTAAAACTCTAAATTCTAAATTTAAAACAAAATGTTTTAGGGTTGGAACATTGTGGTTTCGAATTTGTTTAGGGTCTAGGGTTTCGGATTTAGAATTTACCATATTATTTTAAAATATAAGTTATAATTCTTCAGTGAACACTTTTATTCTGTCGATACCCTTTTCGATATCTTGAGCTGAAGTTGCAAAACTTAAACGTATATAGCCTTCCGCTCCAAAGGAATCTGCCGGTATAGTTGAAACAAGGTGCTTATCCAGAAGCTGCGATGAGAATTCCACGCTGCTTAAGCCGCTCTTTTTTATATCACAAAACATATAAAATGTTCCGCTTGGCTTAATCGGCTTAATTTTTTTCAAAGCTGACAATCCCGCAAAAAGCAGATTGCGCCTTTTTTCGAATTCTTCACGCATTGTTTGCGGCCATTTCTTATCCTGAATTGCCATAAGGCCTGCCGCCTGCGATATGGAAGATGCACAGCTTGTTGTATGGTCGATTACTTTTGAAATTGCTTCTATGAAATTGTTGGCTCCCTCAAGATAACCGAGGCGCCATCCTGTCATAGAAAAACTTTTTGAGAAACCATTGACCGTAACTGTAAACTTATGAGCATCACCGATAGAAGCAAAACTTATATGTTTCGCTCCATCGTAAGTAAGTATTTCATATATTTCATCGCTTAAAACTATTATATTTTTGTCTTTTACGGCCTCGTAAATTGCCTTCAATTCATTTTCATTATAAGTTACGCCTGTGGGATTACTTGGGTAGTTTAAAACAAGTAGTTTGGTTTTCTTCGATATGGCGCGGCTTAATCCATCTATGCTTAATTTAAAATTATCTTTTGCTTTAGTTTTTATAATTTTGACTTTCGCGCCGCACAACTTAACCATTTCAGGATAACTCACCCAGAAAGGTGCAGGAATCAAAGCTTCTTCGTTTCTATCAAGAAGGGCAGTCATCGCCGCAAAAAGCGCATATTTAGCTCCAGCTGTAACTATGATATTTGAGCTTTCGCAGGGAATGTGATTTTCTTCTTTTAGTTTGCGGCAAATCGCTTCGCGGATTTCGCTGGTGCCTACGGAAGGAGTATATTTTGTAAGGCCTTGGTCTATGGCTAGCTTTGCTTTTTCCTTAATAAATGAAGGGGTATCAAAATCAGGCTCTCCAGCTGCAAAATTAACAACGTCTTTGCCTTCCTTCTTAAGTTTTTTGGTTAAAGCAGTTATCTTTAGAGTGGAAGATGAGCTCAAAGCCGAAACGCGCGAACTAATCATTTTATATGCTAATTTACGCGAATCTAACGCGAATTATCGCGAATAATAAAAATAATACACCCAACTAACGTAAATTTATAGAAAATATTTCATTCGCGAACATTCGCGTGCAATTAGCGAATATTCGCGTTATCAAAGAGAGTCTCTCTCTTTTTTAAAAATTCCCTTAACCCCGTCGATTATAGTTTTTTTAGGCTTCTCTTTAAGCGGTGCGTGTCTTTCTTCTTTTCTTTCTATTTCTACGTGCTTTTGTTCTTTTTCCTTTTTATGTATTACTTTCTTTTCCTTTTTCTCTACTCTCGTAAGCTCTATAAGCGAAATCTTGGAAGCATCTCCCTTACGATAGCCTAAACCGAAAATCCGGCTATATCCGCCGTTTATGTCTTTAAAGCGCGGCGCAATATTATCAAATAATTTCTTAACCAGCATATGGTCGCAAAGCACTTTGTAAGCAAGCCGCCTGTTTGCTAACGTTGACTCTTTCGCCAAAGATATAAGCCTGTCTATCCAACTGCTTAATTCTTTCGCTTTTGCTTCACTTGTCTTAATGCGCTCGTAAATTATCAGCGAACGCAGCAACGATTTTTTAAGTGCTTTTCTCTGCGCTCTTGAACGGGAAAATTTTTGGCTTTTTTTTCTGTGCCTCATACTAATTCCAATTTCTTTCTATCTATTTTTACCCCAAGATTAAGCCCCATGGTTTTAAGAAGATTAACTACTTCAGTGAGCGATTTCTTACCGAAATTCCGGTAGGATAATATCTCAGTCTCGGTTTTCTCAACCAAGTCAGCTAAAGATTTTATATTCGCCTCCCGAAGACAGTTTGCGCTACGCACCGAAAGCTCCAATTCTGTTATAGGAATTTTTAATTTCTCATAGAGCGAAACTTCCTCTGGCGTAAGCTCTTCTGTCTCTTCTTCGGGAATTTCGCCAAGAGTAAAGAAAAGCTCTAAATGCTTGCTTAAAACCTTGGCAGCATAAATTAGAGCTTCTTTTGGCTCTATACTTGCGTTTGTAAAAATTTCTATAATAAGTTTATCGTAATCCGTTCTTTTTCCAACCCTAGTATTTTCTACTTTAAAAGTGACTCTTTTAACAGGAGTAAAAATCGAATCTATCGGAATAACTCCAATAGGCATGTCTTCTCTTTTATTATTCTCTGCAAGAACAAATCCTCTGCCGCGGCCTACTTCCATCTCTATATCAATTTTAGCCTTCTTTGAAGTAAGCGTTGCGATATGCTGGTCGGGATTTATAACTTCAATACTCTCGTCAGTTGTAATATCCGAAGCTTTTACTTGCTTTTCCCCTTCTACTTTCAGGGTTATTTTCTTGGGAGATTTGGAATATGACCTTAGAACAACGTTCTTGATATTTAAAATTATTTCCGGAACATCTTCCAGGACCCCTTCAATTGTAGAAAATTCATGGGAGCACCCTTCTATTTTAACAGAAGTGATAGCTGCACCCTCAATAGAAGAAATAAGCACACGCCTAAGGGCGTTACCCAGAGTAACTCCATAACCTCTTTCCAGGGGTTCAGCGACGAATTTGCCATAATTAGGGCAATAGGTTTCTTGCTCAACTGTTATTCTTTTGGGAAATTGGAAATCTCGCCAGGTTATTCCCATTGTTTTACCTCCTTCAATGAGATAGCATTTTTTCAAATGGTAGTGCAGAAAAAATGCGTAATCGAATTGAACCCCGCCCTTTTGGCGAAGTCATAATTATTTTATTTACCCCACCAAAAGGGCGGGGTAAATTCGGCCTAACATTTTTCCTTCGGACGCCTGCCTTACGGCAGTCAGCCTTGAAAAAATGTTGGCCTCATTTAGAATAAAGTTCCACTATCAACTGTTCATTGACAGGTAATATAATATCTTCTTTTTCGGGAAGACGTATAATTTTTGCGCTGAATGTATCTTTATCTATTTCTAGCCAACCTGCTATGCTGCGCTCTTTAGCATTTGCATCGTATGTTTCTTTAAGCGCTTTCTTAGTATTATCCTTTGCTTTTATTTCTATAGTCGAGCCTGCGCTTACAAGATAAGAAGGGATATTTACTCTTTTACCGTTAACAAAAACAAACCCGTGCAAAACCATCTGCCGGGCCGCTTCCCGCGATGTAGTGAATAACATTCTAAAAATAACGTTATCAAGCCTTCGCTCAAGAAGCTGTAACAGCGCTCTTCCGGTTGCTCCTTTAGTCTTTGTCGCAATCTGGAAAAACCTTTTAAACTGTTTTTCCAACATTCCATACATCCATTTTACCCTCTGTTTTTCCCTTAACTGCAATGCGTAATAAGAAGGCTTGGAAGATATCCTTGTATGCATGCCTGGAGGTGTTGGCCTTTTTGAAAAGGCACATTTTTCCATCGAACAACGTGTACCTTTCAGAAAAAGTTTCATTCCTTCCCGTCTGCACAATTTACATTTTGACCCTAAATTTCTGCCCATTTTAACCTCGCTATTTTGTAATAACCTTTAGGTTGCGTTTTTCGTCTATCGTTTGCCTGCCCGCCTTCGGCGGGCGAGCTCGTTTCGTCTTACGCATAACGCAACCGTGACGAGTTGCGTAACCGCAACCGTTTAACATAGCTTTAATTACACTCTACGCTTCTTCCTCGGCCTGCAACCATTATGCGGAGAAGGTGTCACATCTTTTACTTTTTTTACATTCAAACCTGCTGCTTGTATGGAACGTATTGCCGCCTCTCTCCCGGGTCCAGGGCCTTTAACTAAAACCTCAACATCAGTTAAACCAAAGTCTTTTGCTTTTTTTGCAGCGTCGAAAGAAGCTATCTGCGCGGCATAGGGGGTTGATTTTTTCGTTCCTTTAAAACCAACTGTGCCGGCTGATGCCCACGCTAAAGTATTACCCGAAAAATCAGTGATTGTCACTATAGTGTTATTGAATGTTGACTTCACATGGACAACACCCAGAGTTGAAGTCAGATGAACCTTTTTTCTTTTTTCTCTTTTTTGTTTCGCCATAATGCTCCTACTTTTTATTCGCCTTTTCTTTTAACTCCGCCGACTCTTGGCCTAGGGCCTTTACGGGTCCTCGCATTACACTTTGTGCGCTGGCCTCTTACCGGAAGGCCTTTTTTGTGGCGAGAGCCGCGGTAGCAGCCTATATCAACCAGCCTTCTTATATTTTGCGTTATCTCTCTTCGTAATTCACCTTCTATTTTATAATTAGCCTGGATATAAGAAACTATCTTTGACATTTCTTCATCGGTTAAGGTTCCTGCCTCTTTTTCAGGGTCTATGCCTGTAGCAGAAAGTATACGAAAGCAATTGGTAGGCCCTACACCATTAAGATACTGAAGAGCAATTTTTATTTTCTTTTCTTTTGGAATATCGACACCGAGAATTCTTGGCATATTTACCTCACTTTGTTCGGTTAGAAACCAGAAACCTGATTACAGAGTACAGAATGATTGCTTAATCTGGTTTCTGTTCTCTGGTTTCTGTAATCTCTTATCATCCTTGTCTTTGCTTGTGCTTCTGGTTCTTGCAAATAACCCGCACAACGCCTTTTCGTCTTACAATCTTACACCTTTCGCAAATTCTTTTTACTGAACTTCTTACTTTCATTTTTATTCCTGTTTTGCACAGATTAGCACAGATTACAAAGCAAATGATCGCAGATAGAATCATCTGTGATCATCTGTGTCTGCCGTTTGTGATTATCTGTGTTTTTCATTTATATCTGTACGTAATCCTTCCCCTTGTCAAATCATAAGGAGAAAGCTCAACCTTTACTTTATCTCCCGGAAGAATCCTTATAAAATGCATCCGCATTTTTCCTGAAACATGAGTAAGAACAATATGGCCATTCTCAAGCTTTACCCGAAACATTGCATTAGGAAGCGCCTCTACGATTTCTCCTTCAACTTCTATTAGTTCTTCTTTCATATCCGAGTTAAAATCACAGGGCCTTTTTTTGTTATAGCTACAGTATGCTCAAAATGAGCAGAAAGTGAACCATCTCTTGTTTTCGCAGTCCAGCCGTCTTTGGCTACTTCAACATCGTAATTCCCGGCTGTAACCATCGGCTCAATCGCAATGGCCATGCCATCGGAAAGCTCATCCCCTTTGCCAGGCGTGCCGAAATTAGGCACTTCCGGATGCTGATGCAAGGCCCTTCCTATGCCGTGGCCCACAAACTTTCTGACAACCGCAAACCCCTGTTTTTCAATAAAACTTTGCACGGCGCTTCCGACATCCCCTGTGGTTGCTTGCGGCTTTGCCTTCTTTATGCCCTCGTAAAGCGCTTTAAGAGACGCTTTTAAAAGTTTTTTTGCCGGCGGTTGCGCTCTGCCCGCGATATAAGTATATGCTGTATCTACAAAGAGCCCTTTATACTTTATCCCCAAGTCTATACTGACCAAGTCCCCTTCTTTGATCGTCCTTTCCTCTGAAGGGATACCGTGTATAACCTCATCATTTATGGACACGCACAAAGATGCGGGATAGCCCATAAACCCCTTAAACGCTGATTCCATTTCAGGGTATTCTTTAAGATAATTGTCAAAGCTTTCTTCGATATATTTTGTTGTGACACCCGGCCTGACACACTTCTTAAGCTTCTTTAAGATAAGAGCTGCTACGCGGCCAGCGGCCCGCATACAGGCGATTTCTTCGTTAGAAAGCCCTTCGGTCATATCAACTTTTTTATGCGCACTAAAACAATATCCTTATTGCCTCGTGCATCTATGGCAATAAGTTTATTTTTCTTCTTGTAATAATCCAACAGGCTCTTATTTTCGTTAAGAAAAACTTCCCAACGTTTCTTGATAACTTCAGGGGTATCGTCTTTTCTCTGAATCAACTCTGAGCCGCAGCTGTCGCATATGCCTGTTTTTTTAGGAGGCATATTTACCATATGATAGTTCGCCCCGCATTGCTTACATACAAGTCTTTTGGTGAGCCTCTCTAAAATTGTCGGCTCATCAACTTCAAGATAAATAAAAGCATCAATACTCGCGCCTTTTTTTACCAAAATCTTATCCAGGGTTTTTGCCTGGTTAAGGTTACGCGGGTAGCCGTCGAGTATAAAATTTTCTTCGTTAAGGTTTTCTTCTATTACCTTTGAAACCAAAATATCCGGAACCAGCAGCCCTTTTTCCATGTAGCTTTTCACTTCTTTTCCAAGCGGGCTGTCTTTTTTTACTTCTTCCCGAAAAATATCACCCAAGGATATACGTTTTAATTTATAATGCTCGCTAAGAGCTATTGCCTGGGTACCTTTGCCTGAACCGGGTGCTCCAAAAAGAATTATCTTCATTGCATCCTTTTATGATAGAAGCGGATTGCCGCGGATATTTACGCGGATTTCCGCACGCAAGTCGCTGGCGTTTATCCGCGTTTAAATCCGCGGATATCCGCTTCTATATTAACGCCTTGCTTTTAAAGAACCGCCCTTAATAAAACCTTCGTAATGGCGGACCATGAGTTGGCCTTCTATTTGTTTCATCGTATCTAAAACGACACCAATCATAATCAAAAGCGTTGTGCCGCCAAAAAACGATGCCAGCGCATAGCTAGGCACATTAAATATTTTCATAATGAAATTAGGGAAAACTGCAACCAGAGATACGTATAAAGCTCCGACAAAAACAATTCTGGTTGCGACAAAATCAAGATATTCTCCGGTTGTTCTGCCCGGCCTTATTCCGGGAATAAAACCACCGTATTTTTTTAGATTGTTTGATATTTCCTGAGGATTAAAAACTATGGCTGTGTAAAAATACATAAAGAAAAATATAAGTAAAACGTAAATTAGGTTATACCAAAGACCACGTTCCTGGAGAAGCATCTGCAAGAAACTTACTATTTTAAGTTTTTTCGGCATAAATGTTGCAAGTGTTGCCGGAAAAAGAATAACGCTTTGCGCGAAAATTATCGCGATAACTCCGGACATATCAACTCTTACGGGTAAATACGTGCTTTGTCCGCCATAGACGCGCCTTCCAACCACGCGTTTTCCATATTGAACGGGGATTCTTCTTTGTGCCTGAGTAAAAAGTATAACCGCCATAACCACTAGAACCCATAAAACAAGCAAGGCAATAAGTGTAGTTACAGGGATTTGCCTCTTCGAAGCATCAAAAGGCGAATACAAAAGATATAACTGATAGAGAGAAGCGGGTATCCTTGAAATAATACTTGTCATAATGATAAGTGATATACCGTTGCCTATGCCTCTTTCCTGGATTTGCTCTCCAAGCCACATAATAAAAACCGTTCCGCAGGTAAGCGTGAGCACTGTAATGAATTTGAAAACAATTCCCGGATCATGGACCATGCTGATACCCTGAAAATTATTCGGGTTTTCAAGCCACATCGCCAGAAACAGTCCCTGGACTACACAGAGGAAAAAAGTTAAATATCTTGTGTATTGGTTTATTTTTTCGTAGCCGGCTTTACCTTCTTTTGCAAGCCTTTCAAGTGCAGGAATTACTGCAGTTAAAAGCTGCATAATAATTGAGCTTGAGATATACGGCATAACACCCAAAGCGAATATACTTAAACGGTCTAAAGCGCCACCTGTAAAAATACCAAGTATACCGAGAAGAGTTTGCCCTTGAGTTTTAGCGAGATTCTCGAAAAATCTATTAAGCGCAAAAGTATCTATGCCAGGGGTTGGGATATAGCAGCCTACCCTGTATACTATAAGCAGAGAAAGAGTTATAAGGACCTTTCTCTTTAGCTCCTCTATCTTAAAGATATTTTTTACCGCTTCAAACATTGAGCCTCTCCTCCGGCACTTTCTATAATTTTTCTAGCTTTATCGGAAAACTTATCTGCCTTAAAAGTAGCTTTAATTGCAAACTTTTCTTTTATGCTGGCAAGTATTTTTATCGGCATATCCGCGTCTTTTATGAGTTTTGCGGCCTTGAGAGCTTCCGGGCCTATTTCTTTGGTATTTTTTATCTTTTCCTGTATGTCACGAAGATTGACTACCTGAAAATATTCTTTTGCGTAAATATTAAAACCTCTTTTGGGCATCTTACGCGCGTAGGGAATATTACCGCCGTTAAAACCTATATATGGCCAAACATTGCCGCTTCTTGAACCTGCGCCTTTATTCCCGCGGCCTGCAGTCTTTCCCCATCCACTGCCTGTTCCTCTACCCAGGCGCTTGCCGGTTTTATTCTTTGTTTTTATGCTTATTTTGGATAAATCCATAGCTATGCCTTCTTTAACTGGTTTAATCCCATAAATGTAGCCTTAACCACGTTTATCGGATTTGTGGATTTTTTTAAAATCTTAGTCAATATATCCTTGATGCCTGAACAGTCACATATGGCACGTATTGTCGATGAGGCTATAACGCCCGTTCCTTTTGATGCCGGCTTAAGAAGTATCCGGACAGCCCCGAATTCACCATAAACCTCATGAGGTATTGTTGTATCCTTTTTATTTATGACTACCAAACTTTTCTTGGCTTTTTTAATTCCTTTCTTTATGGCTTCGGCTACCTCGTTTGCTTTGCCTAGAGCAAAGCCTACTGAGCCGTCTGTATCTCCTACTACAACCAACGCTGAAAAGCCTAAATTTTTTCCGCCCTTAGTTACTTTAGTTACCCTATTTATAAAAATAACTTTTTCAACAAAAACTTTTTCCCTGGGTTCGGTTTGGACTTCTGTTTGTTTTGTGAAATTTGTGCCGCTCAAAATTTCAACCCTCCTTCTCTTGCTCCGTCCGATAGAGCCTGCACTCTTCCGTGATACTTGTATCCTGCCCTATCAAAACAAACCTCTTTTATGCCAAGCGATGTGGCTTTGGCAGCTATAAGCTTACCTATTTCTTTGGCCGCTTCTTTATTTCCGCTTTTCATATTCTTAGCTTTGAATTCTTTGCTTAAAGTGGAACAACCGGCAATTACCGTACTGGCATCGTCTTTTACCAGCTGCGCATAAATATGCTTCTTGCTGCGAAAAACAACCAGCCTGGGCTTAACAGCAGTTCCTTGTACTTTCCTGGTTACCCTTTCATGCCTTCTTTCTCTTTGCGGTAATTTCATTTTACTTTCCTTTAAACCTTGATTGTGTTAATTAAGATCCTTCAGCCCTTCGGGCTTCAGGATAAGCAGCCTGTTCCCGGCTGCTTATTTAGCTAAAGCTTTTCCTAATTTTTTCTTTACTTCCTCGCCCACGTATCTGATACCTTTGCCTTTATAGGGCTCAGGCGGGTAAATTTTACGTAACACTGCTGCGAATTGGCCTAGTTTTTGCCTATCCGCGCCTTCAACTATAACGCGGTTCGGGTTGGGAACGGTAACTTTCAAATCTTTCGAAACAGGTATCTCAACCGGATGCGAAAACCCCATAACCAAAACTAAATTCGTTCCCTTAATCATAGCTTTATAACCTGTGCCGACTATATCAAGCTCTTTTTTGTAGCCATCGACAACACCTTTTACCATATTATTAATTATGGCTCTTATCGTACCATGCGAACTTCGTATCTGTTTTTCCTCGCTTTCTCTTTTAACTATCACCTTATCGCTAGAAAGCTCCAAAGTTACCCCCTTAGGAATATTCAAGCTTAATTTTCCTTTTACGCCTTCTATTAGCAAGCTGCCGCTAGCAAAACTTGCCTTAACTCCTTTGGGCAACTGAACTGGTTGTTTTCCTATTCTTGACATATTATTTATTGTTATTTACCAAATCTTACCTATATATTCTCCACCGATACCCTTGGCCTTGGCTTCTTTGTCGGTAAGTATATTAGCGGATGTAGAGATAAGGGCAATACCGTAACCGCGTAAAACCGACGGAATTCTTTCTTTTTTGACATAAATCCTTCTTCCCGGCTTCGATATTTTTTTAATTTCGCTAAGCACGCTCTTTTTACCGTCATATTTTAAGTATACTTTTATATTTTTGAAATTCTCCAAGTCTACTTCTTTAAAGTTTTCCACATAGCCTTCTCTTTTAAGAATTTCACAAATTTTTAAAAGCACTTTGGAGTAAGGTATCAAAGTGTCTTCCTTTTTTACCTTTACGGCATTCCTGATAATCGTAAATGCATCCGCTATTAAATCTGTTCTACTCATTATGTCTCCTTATATACACAGATTAGCGTAGATTTTGAAACGGATGATCGCAGATGATTTTTATCTGTGGTCATCTGTGACTTCTCATTTCTGGCTATCTGTAATTTTTTATCCGTGATCATCTGTGTATTACCAACTCGCCTTTTTTAAACCGGGGATAACCCCCTGCCAGGCAAGTTGCCTGAAACAAATACGGCAAAGTTCAAAATCCCTTATGTAACCGCGAGGCCTGCCGCATAACCGGCAACGGTTTCTGTAGCGGGTTGAAAACTTTGGTTTTATTTTTTCTTTTTTCCATTTTTCAATTTTTGCAGTTGTCGCCATTTTTAACTCCTATTCTATAGATGCGGATTACCGCGGATATTTACGCGGATTTACGCACTGTCATTGCGGTTATCCGCGTTTAAATCCGCGGCTATCCGCTTCTATTCTTTTATCGCCTGAAAGGGAAACCTAACAAGCTAAGCAATTCTTTTGCTTCTTTGTCTGTTTTTGCGCTTGTGTTAATTGTTATGTTCATACCCTGAGCACGTGTGATTTTGTCAGGTTCGAGTTCTGCAAACACGTTTTGTTCTGTAAGGCCGAAAGTGTAGCTGCCGCTGCCATCAAATGAGCTTGGAGATAGCCCTCTAAAATCGCGTATTCGTGGAGCGGCAACAGTTACGAACCTATCCAGGAATTCATACATACGATAACGGCGTAAGGTAACGCAACAACCAACGGGCACGCCTTTTTTTAGCTTAAAATTCGATATGGGTTTGCGCGAACGGCAGATTTTTGCCTTTTGGCCTCCGATTATAGCAAGTTCTTCTGCGGCTTTTTCTGTAAGTTTTGGGTCGGTAATAGCTGCGCCAACACCCATGTTAATAACAATCTTTGACAACTTAGGTACTGCTAAACTGTTCTTATAGCCAAATTTCTCCTTCATCTTGGCGATAACCTCCTCGCGATATACCTTTAAGAGACGCGGAATATATTTTTCTTTTAAATCTCCTGTTGGCATTTTTTGCATATCCTTATTTTGTTTTTATCTTTTAATGTTTTTATACCAAATCTTACAGGTTTGTTGCAGCTTGTGCAAAATAACGCTATTTTAGAAATATGTAACGGCATAGGTATCTCTTTTATTCCGCCGACATCAGCCTCAGAGCGTTTTTTCATATGTTTCTTTGAAAGGTTTAAACCCTCAACTATCAATCTTGATTTATCCTTAAAAACTTCAAGGACCTTACCGCTCTTACCGCTATCTTTTCCGGAAAGTATAATTACTTTATCGCCCTTTTTTATACCTAAACTCATTTAAACCTCGCTTCGCTCGGTTAGATAACATATGGCAGTTATCAGGTTGTAGATGCCAGATGAAATTATCTGCCTAACTGCTATCTGCAATCTGCTATCTGTTTTCACACCACTTCCGGGGCTAAAGACAAAATCTTACTAAAACGATCCCTCAACTCTCTTGCTACCGGGCCAAATACTCTTGTTGAGCGGGGATTTCCCTGTTTATCTATTACAACACATGCATTATTATCAAACTTAAGGCACATACCATCAGAACGCCTTATGGGAAGGTGTGTCCTTACAACCACAGCCCGTACAACTTCGCCTTTTTTTATCGCGGCATTAGGAAGCGCTTCTTTCACATTTGCCGTAATTACATCGCCTATCAATGCAAAGGGGCGATTTTTTTTGCCAATTACCCCGATAAATGAAACCTTACGCGCTCCGCTATTGTCAGCCACATCCAGTTTTGTTTTTATGTAAATCATTTCAAAACCTCAAGCAGTTTAAAACATTTTTCTTTTGATATCGGCCTTGACTCGACAATCCTTACCCTATCGCCGGTTTTTGCCTTTTTTTCTTCATCGTGAACTTTATACTTTTTTCTCTTTATCACCAGCCTGTTATATACAGGGTGAGATATTTTTGTAGTTACGGTAACTACGATTGTTTTTTGCATTTTATCCGAAAGAACTACGCCCTCCAGGATTCTTTTACCTTTTATTGGTTTCATTTTCTTTCTCCTTAAGCACCGTAAGAATTCTGGCTATGGTTTTACGAGCAACTCTAAAAACATGCGGCTTTTCCAGGTTTCCGCTACGCTTAAACTCAAAATCCATGAGTTCTTTTCTGAGGTCGGAAATTTTTTCCTTTAATTCTTCCTTTGATAATGCTCTTATGTCCTTTATCTTCATCCAGCCCTTCCTTGTAATTTTTTAACTATCTATTGTATTGATGCGTAAATAATCCTTATTTGTGCCGCTTCCATTTCATTGGAAGGGCTGGATTCATTTACGCCTCGTAACAAACATTGTTTTGCACGGCAACTTATAGGCAACTAGCCTGAAAGACGCGCGGGCATAATCTTCGGGAATGCCTCCCATCTCAAAAAGAAGCATTCCCCGTTTTATAACCGCAACCCAGGTATCAACTTCTCCCTTGCCCTTACCCATTCTTGCTTCAGCAGGATGCTTTGTTATGGATTTATCCGGAAAAACCCTTATCCAAAGTTTTCCGCCACGATGAATCCGCCTGCTTAAAATAATCCTTGCACTCTCAAGCTGGCTGCTTTTAAGCCATGCACATTCAAGCGCTTTTATTCCATATTCTCCGAAAGAAACCGTCGAGCCCCTTACTGCCAGGCCGCGGCGTTTGCCTCTCTGAGACTTTCTATATTTTACTCTTGCCGGAAATAACATATTAAGACCTGCCCTCCGCTACCTCTTCTTTTATCATGTAACTACCCAAGGGCTTTTCACCTTTATATATCCAAACCTTTACTCCGTTGGTACCATAAGTTGTTCTTGCTACGCCAAAACCGTAATCTATATCTGCTCTAAATGTTTGAAGCGGAACTTTACCGTATCGATAGATTTCGTTTCTCGCAATTTCAGCCCCCTCAAGCCTGCCTGAACATTTTATCTTTATTCCTTCACATCCTAAACCAAGCGCCTGGCTTATGGCTTTTTTCATTGCCCGCCTGAAATTTACTCTTTTTGTCATTTGAAATGCAATAAGCTCAGCTACGAGTTGCGCTTCCAAAGCCGGCTCTGTTACTTCTTCAACATCTACGATTACTTCCTTTTTAGCGAGCTTACCTATTTCCGACTTAACTCTTTCGATGTCCTGGCCGCGTCTGCCTATAATCACACCGGGCCGGGATGTCCTTATTTTTATCCGTATCAAAGTAGGAGAAATGCGCTCGATAACTATAGCTGCAATTGAGCCCATCTGATAACTCTTTTTTATCAATTCACGTATGCGTACATCTTCCTCCAGAAATTGGGCGTATTCAGTTCTTCGCAGCGAAATCCAGCGAGAGAGCCAATCTTTTCCAAACCCTATCCTTAAAATATACGGATGAACTTTTTGACCCATAATCTCCTTTAATTATTTTATCTTTGCCTTCTCGATTATTTTTTCCGGCGTATCCAATTCAACCAACAGGTGCGAAGTTCTTTTAATTATTGCTCCTGCTCTTCCAAAAGTAGCGGCACGAAAACGCTTAAGAGTCGGCCCAGGATTGGCAACAACCTTTGAAATAAAAAGCTTATCTTCTTCATAACCTTTATTCTTAGCATTCGCAATTGCCGATTTTAAAACTTTCTTAAGTAAAAAAGCACTTTTCTGGTTTAACACCTCAAGAATGCTTTCTGCTTTTTTGGCATTTAAACCTTTTATCAGCCGGATTGCCATTCGCGCCTTAAAAGGTGAAATTCTTACGTATTTTGCTTCTGCTCTGCTAATCATGTTTTATGTCTTTTCTACTGCTTTCTTTGATTTTACACCACCATGCTGACGGAAAATTCGCGTCAGTGCAAACTCTCCCAACCTATGCCCTACCATAGACTCCGTTATAAAAACAGGGACATGCTTTTTCCCATCATGAACCGCAAAAGTTAGCCCGACAAATTCCGGAGCAATCACCGAAGCTCTTGACCATGTTTTTATCGGTTTTCTTTCGCCCGTCTCCCTTGCCTTCTGAACTTTTCTAAGCAATTTTTCCTGTATAAACGGGCCTTTGGTTAAACTACGAGACATGGTTTATTTTCTCCTCTTAATGATAAACTTGTTACTCATTTTTTTAGGTTGCCTTGTTTTTCCGCCCTTTGTTGGTTTCCCCCAAGGGGTAACAGGATGCGGGTTACCCTGGCCAGCTTTACCTTCACCGCCGCCATGCGGATGGTCTATCGGATTCATAGCAGCACCCCTTACTGTTGGACGCCTGCCAAGCCAACGGGTCCTGCCGGCTTTTCCGGAAATAAAACTTGAGTGCTCAATAAGCCCGATTTGGCCGACTGTCCCACGACAATCTTCACTAACCAAACGAATTTCTCCTGATGGCATCTGCAGCTGAATCATGCCTTTGTCTTTTGCCATAACCTGGCCCCAGCTGCCTGCGCTTCTTACTAAAACAGCGCCTCTACCGGGAATTAATTCAATATTGTGTATTAGCGTTCCCAGCGGCATATATTTTAACTTCATACAGTTGCCGGGCTTTATGTCAACCTGGGAATCTAGCGCACTTGTAACTTTATCGCCCACATTAAGTTTATCAGGCCAAATAATATATCTTTTTTCTTTGTCGGGATATTCAAGCAAAGCAATGCGGGCGCTTCTATTCGGATCATATTCTACTGCCACGACTTGCGCTTCAATATCAAATTTATCGCGTTTAAAATCTATTATTCTGTATTTTTGCTTATGGCCGCCGCCGATATGACGCGTAGTAATACGCCCTCTATTATTTCTGCCGCCTGTTTTGTGAAGGCTTTTTGTCAGCGACTTCTCCGGTGTTGACTTTGTTATCTCGGAGAAATCAGCATTAGTTTTGAATCTCTGCGTTTGAGTTATTGGCTTAAAAGTTTTAATTCCCATAATCTTAAGCCCCTCCTGGGGCGACGTCCCCGTAAGGGGATTAACCTAATTTGATTTCAAAACCTTTTTTTAAAGTTATAACAGCTTTTTTCCAGTTGCTGGTTCTACCGGGCTGGTTGTATCTTACCCGTTTAATTTTACCCTTAACAACGGATGTATTTATCTTAAGAACCTTTACTTTATATATTTTTTCAACTGCCTTTTTTATTTCGATGACGTTTGCGTTATTATCAACTACAAAAACATATTTACCAAGCGCAGCATCTTTGCTTGCTTTCTCGCTGATAAGGGGGTATTTTAAAACTGAATAAATACTAGTTACTTCAGCCATTTCTTAACTCTCGCCATAATTACCTCTAATGCATCTTTGGTAAAAATTATTTTTTTACAATCAAGAGCATAGTAGGTATTTAAGCTGGCTGCCGCATCAACCATTACGTTAGGCAA
>JALOCC010000065.1 GCA_023227945.1 Candidatus Omnitrophota bacterium | reverse complement strand
CCGACAAAAGCATTTAGATTCTTCGCAAGGTAATCGGTAACGACGGTGTGCCAAGCCTTGCTGAAAGCCCTTCGTGTTCCCATCTCGATAAATCCGATACCTTGTTTCGGAAGAGTATTGTAGAGCCCGACCTTCTTTTCAAGGCGCTTCATGCCGTCAACAAGGATATCCTTATCATTCGTCCAGCCGTTACGATCCGACCAAGCCTCCTGAATCTTGGAAAGGCTGTCGATTTCAAACCAAGTCGCGTCTTCCACGAAACCGCTGACGCGATATTCAAGATCCCCATCCTTGTCCCGACAAACGACATTACATTCTGAAAGGTTCATAAAGGAATCGGCATCAGCAATTCCTTTGCCTTTGAGATATTCTGCCTGTGCTTTCGTACAGGTCATCGGCGGAAGCTGCGGGCCTGTAGGGAAAAGATTGGCAAGACAACCGAGTTTCTGATTCCCGCGACTTTTGAAACCGAAAGTACAGGTATGCTTCCTGACTCCGAATTGACGCCGATAAACATTCGCCATCGTCGCCTTGTAAAAATCCTGTCTATTCATACTTTTCATCCTTTAAAGTTATAGCTTTCAGTGAAAACAACACCCTTGTCTTTCATTTCTTTAATCCAGTCGCTGATATCAAAGCCGATGATTGGACTTGTGCAATCATTAAACACGATAATTTGTGTTTTGTCAAGTACCCCGAAGAATTTAACCATATCATCTACTGTTTGCTTGACGCAATGCGTAAGCGCTTCTCCGCAAACCAAAACCCTATCATAGGTGGAAATGAATTTCAAAACATCAAGATTTTTACCCCTGCTAAAGGCACTGTGCATTTCAAACCTGATATCCATACCCTTTTCCACAAACGTGACAGGTTTCCCATGCTTGATTTGCCATTCGTCTATGGCGGTCATTAACGGAGTATACACGCAGAAACCAAAGTCTCCTTTAATACAATGTTCCGGCCAAATCATAACCGGTCCGTTCTTCTTAATGTCTGCCTTGACATAGGCTTCACAAAAGCGGGGTTTGATTTTTTTTAGCATCTCCGCGTCTACTAACGTAAACGGATTTACTTCACTTCCGTCCTTCATTTCCCAGAAATTCGGATGACCGACATGAATGCAGCTATGGGCGTCAAGACTGATTAAGATATCATCAATCTCTTGCCCGCGAGTATTCAGGAAGTTGATAATCCTTGCCATATCCTGTTTGGCATTCGGTACAGGAAGCATTCCGTTTTCAAAAACGAAATCATTCTGTGGATCAATTGTGAAAAGAAGTGTCTTCATATATTTCCTTATTTCTTGTAATAACAGGCATGAATCAATGCTGAAAAAGCAATGTAAAAATCCGTTTTTGTAATGATAGAAATGATTATTCCCATCAGGATAGCGGTATGGAAATAATACATTTGGAAGTGATATGTCTTCATAATATACCCTTTCTCAATTCGTTGAAAGGATATTACCAAAATGGCCGATTTCTGTCAAGTATGGTTTTTGAATTTAAATCCATATTCGAAACCTGCCTTATCACTTTTCTGCTCCGCTTTTAGTTTCCCTGCCAACATTTGATCGGGATGACACCTTCAGGTATATGATACATTTTTGTCAACCAATAAATGCTGTCTTCTACTGGTTTCCCGATCCTCCTCTTGGAATTCAAAAGGCATTGTTCAGGATCGTTTTCAAAGAATACGTATTCTTTTTCGAAATCCCCATACATTCCTCTCAGAACTTTTTCCCCTTCTTCCCTTGTCTTTAAAACGCAAAGCATAGGATCTGCAATAACAAGAAGATCAACTTTTCCTTTTGGAAAATCGTCCAATCCCTGTGGATCGTCAGCAAGAACGCCGCCAAGAGACTTTGCAAAATATGTTTTCCCACTACCAGGCAAACCCACAACAAAAATTATCTTCATATCTTACCTAATTTCACGGCAATAGAAATTACCCCGCACAAATACATCTTTCATTTCTCCGTTTTCATAGATGTGAATTCTATATCCGAAGTCTTGTATGCCGTATACGACATATTCACCGCTTGGAACCTTTATTTCTCTTCCCCTGTTGTCATATAGGATTGTTCCGACAGTATCTTCAATAACGTGAATTTTTAGAGGCATGACAGTTTCTCAATTTCAGAAAGGACGGCAGCACAATAGGCATCAATAACCAACCCTGCATGGCGACTTCCTTTTATTTTTTTTGTCAAGATAATGGAATCTATCTGAATAAACATCATAGCCGTCATAAGCTTGATTTTATTCCTGTCGGTTTCCGATTTGCAGTTCTTATAAATAAAGGCCTCTGCCAATTCGTATCCCGAAATCATGAAAGTATAACCACTCTCATACACTGGCTTCAATTCGATGATCTTAAGGACAACCGAAGACTGCATGGCCAAACATTTATAGTCCGGAAGACTGTTTGTGTTCCAGTCTTCCACCGCCTGCTTTGCCAATTCACGGATTTCCGAAACGTCTTTCTCGGCCAATTTCTTGTCAACAGACATGCAACCCAACAAGACAACGAACCCTGTAACAATCATAGTCAGCGTTTTGCCGATATTTTCGAGACATTTGTTTACATTCATATCAATTCCTTGTCAATTCCTTACCTTCCGGCTCCACCGCCTCCACAGCTTCCACCGCCGAAACCACCGCTAAATCCACCACCGCTAAATCCACCGTCGCCGCCACCATAGGAACCTCCGATATCATTACCGCCTACGTCTGTTGAAAAGATGAAAATAACAACGACAATAAGGAAAAGTATAATGAGAACGAGTCCAATGCTTCCGATGATCTTGTCTAATTTCCCCTTTTCCCGAGAAGGAATTGGTGAGTCTCCAAGACTCTTAAATTCAGAATCTACCTGATTTACAATTTCAAGAATCTTTTCATCAATTCCGCTTTTTGACAAACCGAGGTCAAGGATTCTTCCACACTTCGAATCTGTGAACATTCCTTCCAAGCCATAGCCCACAAGAAACCTGATTTTATTAAGCTTGTTGATTTTGAAGTTCTTTGCATTGACAAACAAAAGCAATCCGTTATTCTTTTCCTTGTCGCCGATACCCGTAGTGTTAAAAAATTCCCTTCCGTCTAAGAGCGTGTCGTTACAATCTTTTACGATTTTGACTGTAAATTCAACTTTCCCGTTGTCATACAGCCTTTTCCCGACTTCTCGGATTGCTGTAACAGTTTCTGGTTTCAACAGATTCGCATCATCAAAACAACCGTTGTATTCCATCCCGAAACCGAAACCAGCCAAGCACAAACAAAGCAGAACTAATATTTTCTTCATTTCATTTACCTTTCTATAATACTTTATTCAAAACTAACACTGACACTATTTTGACGAACCTTATCACTGGCTTCAAAATACTGACGCTTTTCGACTTTTGCAATCCCGACAATTAGACTTGTAGGGAATGTGCGGATTTTCGTATTCAAAATCTTTGCCGTCTTGTTGTAATCCATACGGGCAACAGTAATCCGATTTTCACAACCTTCCAGTTGATCTTGAAGCTGAATAAATTGCTTATCCGCCTTAAGATCGGGATAGTTTTCCGTAAGCATCATAAGTCGTCCCAGCGCCTTGCTAAGTCCGTCATTTGCCTCATATTTTTCTCCAGCCGTCTTGGCATTGAGAAGCTGTGACCTTGCCGTTGCGATATCTTCCATCACTTTGCTTTCATGTTTCGCATAACCTTTAACAGTAGCAACGAGATTCGGAATCAGCTTATCCTTGCGTTCAAGTTGGTTATCGATTTCAGCCCAACTTTCATTGCACCGTTCATCCATCACTTGCAATCCGTTATATGTCACCAAAATCGGCGCGATACACACAAAAGAAACTACAAACAGAATCACCAACATCGTCAAACAACCTACCATAGCACTTTTCATTTTTACCTCTTTCTTTTTTTACTTTCACATCTTCTCCATCTGATATGGAGAAAGTCTTTTTATCAGGCGTGACCGTTTCCCTGTTCTCGAATGGTCTTATCGTAAATGGTCAAAACTTCTTGATCATCAATCGGCATATAACGGCAAACGTCTACTCCGACATTAATATGCCAGATGCCTGCGATTTTTTTTACCTTCCATTTATTATGAACGTGTCCGCAAATGATGAAGTCAAGATTCTCACGGCAATATTTCGCATGCCTGAAACAGAAATCCCGCATGGCCGAACTCATATTATTCTTGAAACCAGACTTTTCCTTTTGTTCTGGAGACAAAGCCATATAATCGTTATAGACCTTTTCATCAAGAAGCGGAACGTGCTGAACACCGGCATGGTAATGACCGATGGAAATAGTCATATATTCGGCGACTGTCTTAACGCCGTTGTTACAGTTTCCGGTAATAATTGTCTTACCGTTCAATTCTGTAAAAATCGTATGATTCTTTACGTTTACACACCAAACGACATCTTTTTTAATCGGAACAATTGATCTGTTCTGTGGAAGAATAACACGAGAAGAGCATTTCTTATGAACACTCAAATAATGACCTCTTCCATTCGCGATAATCACATTGGAATCTAATCCGTGAGTAACACAAATTCCCATTATTTTATAGAGGAAATCAGGATTTCCCCAGATGGTCAATGTTCCAGACTTGTTATGAGTTCCATTTCCGCAATTCATAGTGTGAATCAGAATAGAAATTTGTCTATCAGAACACGAATGTAACCATTTTGGGATTTCTGTTCTAGACTGAATTCCCAAGATAGACAATATTTTTTGTGAACATTCCCGATCCATATGGAATTCATGACTGTCCAATGGTTCTTTTTTTAGGGGTTTCCCACAAACCGACACTATGTCTCTCTTTCTGACAGTCTCTCTAAAAGAAAGCTTCAAAGAAGAAAGAAGTTTGGTTATTTCTTGAACATAAATGCTTTTGGATTGATATATAGAGATTCTTCGGTTACGAATACTTCCGTCAGTAAATATCCATCCTAAAAGTTTCAAAAGATCATCACTGATGGGATAGTCCTCGTTTCCAGACGGAGAAGATGACGGTAAAACGAAATGTGATTTCCTGTTCCAAAGTTCTTTCGCTAAAACTTTTTTGTAGCCGAAATTACCATTTCGTGTTTTAGTATAAGACCTTACAACCATTTCGTGTCTTGGTGTAAACTGGCCTTCACTTGATTTCGTTTTAAATGCGCAAAGTTCTGTCGCCTGATTTATCACCAAATCGTTAATCGGAAAATATTCAACAATTTTCGTGTCAAGGTTCAGGGTGGGGATGATCATCCCCACCTTAATCTCATTATAATGAAGGTATCCGTAATCTCTAGTTAAAATTCGCGTTTCCTTTGAAAGACAATCATGGTTGCCTTCGATCACGATATAATTACCATTGTGCATAGCAACGATATCAACAGGCTTACATTTCAAACCTGCAACACCCTTTTCATTTCCCTTGCAAGCGACATCTCCTACACAAATGGTAGTATCTTCAGGTTTGACCCGGTTGTTATGGTTGTTTAGAATAGTCCTGTTATTGGCTTCAGCGACTTCAAGGGCAGCTTCTTGACTAACCCATTGCCCTTGCGGTGTCAGGTGACACGGTTTAACCCAAGCCCTATGGCAATATAGCGAAATGTTCGGGTTATTGTAATGAGGATCTGCTGTCCACCAACGTTTAGCCATTATTACTAGTCCTTTGTTTCAATTGTTTAAATTGTTTCAATTCGCGCGCCCACGCGTGGGCGCGCCATCATTCTCCAATCAGATAAGAAGGGATATTCATGACGGCATCACGATATGCCCGGAGTGTAAAGACGTAATCAAAATCCTTGTCCCAATTCAAATCTTTAACCGCACGATTTACGGCTGAACTGATTTCACTCATCAACGGATCGAAACCGGCTGGCAAGGTGAACTTCAAAAGGGAATTCTGATTTTTGTGAAGAATAAGAATATCTTCACCGTCTTTGTACACAGTGATTTCCGGGACGGAAATTCCGACGACTTCGGTCATGTTTTTCATTCTTAAATCCTTTCTTGCTTTCGATGACAATACAATAACACATATCCTCTAATCTGTCAAGAGCGTCAAAAGATTTTCCCAACCTTTGATAAGAAATTCCGCATAGGCATTATCATTTCTACCGTACCATCCAATGCTATAGGGATGATGGAATTCAACAAGTTCTAAATTCCCGTTAGATAATCTTCCGATATCAAGAGCCCCGTACACGTCTTGTGGGATATCTATTTCAAGTTTAGGTGCAGGTTCTTCTTCATCTTCTCCTTGATACCATCCTGTTTCAAGGATATTCCCTTTCGCAACGTAGTATCTCCATTCCTGTTGAAAGGAAACAATATCGGAAATCCAATATTCATCAGCAAGGCATTCTTTTATAAGCTTTCCTTTTTCTTTTACGAACCCAGTGAAAGTCTTGTATTTATCAGCAGGTTTGACGAAACACTCTCTTCCGGGAACTCTAATCGTTTTTTTGATTCTTCTTGAAACGAGAACCGATGCCCAAGGAGGATAGTAATCTGGTTCAAAATGGAGGCCCAAAACAGACTCTATGAAATCAGTGGTTCCGATGAAAAGATTTTTATTGATATCAAATCCTCTGCCATCCTTTGAAAGACGGAAAGGAGTACCTGTTATCGCACACCATTTGTGCATCGCAAGGAACTCCCTCCCACTAATATTCGATTCAAAAATGACGATTTCAGGTTTTATTGTCGGGCATTTTGTTTGCGATTGCATTTATTTCATGGAAGGTTAGATTCCTTCCCTTTATCTTTTCAGCCTTATTAATCAAAATAAAGATGTTATAAATTTGGGTTTCATCTAGTTCTTCTACTGGACAGTTTTCTGCTTTCATATTAAAAACCTTAGCATTATCGGCTTTCTTTGTCAAGGAAGAATGATTGTTTGCCATTTTTTTACCTTTTTCAACAAGAATCGGTTTTTCCCCTATGGGAACTTCATTATTCCAATATTCAAAATTATCACAATATGATTTTAAGGCGTGGAAATTATTGACGGGTCTTTCCCCGACATGTTCTGTAATATATGCAGGATCAACAAATCTTCCTGTCTGTACCCATCTTGTCAGAGATCGTTCTATACTACTGTCAATATCTATATCCACGAGAGACAGATTTACTTCATATCCGTGATTTTTCCAATCTTGGATTAGAAATTTCAGCTTGTCTTGGTTTTTACCGACTGTCGGGAAAACGATATTGTCTCCTTGGCTACGACACATGGGTAAAATACGTTTTTCCGCGATTTCAGCACTTTCCGCATGTACGATACCAGCGCCAGAACCACCATTAAATTCAGGAAGAAATTCTTTCGCCATATCAGCATCCACCGCTAAGGCTCCTCTTTCTTCTATAATCCTATTCACGACCACCTTGCTTTTACCTGCACCTGGAAGCCCCATAACAATAAATAATTTTCTTTCTTTTTTGGAAGATCCTTTGTTATAAAGCTTTTTGGCGATCTGACTTTGAAGTTCTTTTCTTTCTTCCGTGTTTTTATACTTGGTTGGAATTTCATTCTGATGCTTCGCTCGTTCTTCTCTTACGCAAGGAAGATTCCACCATCTATCTCCACCGATAGTACGTCTTGCCCAAACAATAGAACTGTTCATTATCATATTAGAAACAGCCCATCTGTTTTTTTCTATAGGAGAAATTATTTTAAACCAGTGAACTCCATATTTCTTTATAAAGTTTTCACGCATAGAAATCGCTGACTTTATAGTTCCGTCATGATGTCTGATTAACGCTATCTGGTGTGTTTTATTAAGCCTTCTGAAAGCCACAGGATCAGAATTTAAAGCCTTTTTTATTTCTTCATCCATACCCGATTTGGGTGCTGTCTTTTTATTAGACCAGCCCTTATCTGTCTTGAAGAAGCCGCTTCCTGGATTTTTCTTATGTTCCGGGTCCCAGATATAATTTTGTTCAGTCATTTTCATCCTTAAAATCAGGACATTCAAAAACAGGAGTCGTCATATTATTCTTGACGCACAACTCATAAAGTTCCTTGGCTTTCTTACAATTTTCTTTTGTCCCTAGGTTAAATTTTCCACACCTGAAACATAGACAGTGTTCGCGGTGTTTCCCTTTTAGGTTTCAATTCATGCGCCCACGCGTGGGCGCGACACATAGATAAGCGTTGTTTTTTAAAAAGGTTCTTGTTTTTTATTCGTATTTTGAATTTCCTTTTCTACCCAATCTCTGACACAGTTTAATGAACAAAATTGAAAATCAAGATTTTCAATGTCCTGACAGTTGCTCAGATAGAAATATGAAGGGTCTCCGATAACTCCCTTTACTTCAATTACCTTTCCGCAATTTTCACATGTTATTCTAACAATATTTTCAACCATTTGTTTTCCCTTTCTTTCCTATAAGTTTTCAAATACGTCCAAAATAAGAACAATTTCGTCCAGTTTCTTCTCGAAGAAATTCACTATTTTGTTCCAATCTGTTAATGTATTGAGTCCGAATATTATACGGGTCACAACATTCACATGGCGGATATTCTTTCCCGGTCTTTATGTCATAAATGCCACCGTGCCAACTACCGCAACATTCATGTCTCCCACAAAAACAGAGAC